>CAZDEW010000120.1:0-8063 GCA_964504585.1 uncultured Pseudomonadales bacterium
TGACTAATTCGGGTGGCTCCGTTACGATGGCAAAATCGGCCGTACCGTCCGCACCCCTCTCGGAAATCTGGATGGGCGTGCCCTGGTGCATATGCAATGAGACCTGTGGGTACTTCTTAATAAACTGCTCGATGACCGATGGCAAGGCATAGCGAGCCTGAGTGTGCGTTGTGGCGATAGTCAAGGTGCCCTTGCGGTCATCGCTGTACTCCTGAGCGACCCGTTTGATGTTTTCACTTTGCCGCAATATGTCGTCGGCGAGCTCGATGATTGCCTGCCCTGCCGGAGTGATCCGGGTTAGGTGCTTACCACTACGCGCAAAGATCTCTACCCCGAGCTCATCCTCGAGCATACGAATCTGCTTGCTAATCCCCGGCTGCGAGGTATACAGACTCTGGGCAGTTGCCGACACATTGAGATTGTGCCGCGCTACTTCGCTGATATATTTAAGTTGTTGCAGCTTCACGGTGAGATCTATACCTTCGGCTATGCGTCGCTGTTAGCGATACCATGGGGCACGTGGCCAGTCGCAACTTGTTCGCTTGCAGGCTCGCAGTGAAACTTCTGATCATCGAAAAATACGTCCGCGCCGTAGGCTTTGAGGAAGTCGGCTTTTGCCATACCCCCAAGAAACAGCGACTCGTCTATCCTCACCCGCCAGGCTCGCAAGGTGCGAATCACCCTTTCGTGCGCAGGAGCAGATCTTGCAGTAACGAGAGCGGTCCTAATGGGCGCTTGCTCGCCGCTGAATTCCGCCTGTAGCCGATGCAGCGCCGAGAGAAACGTTTTGAATGGGCCACCCGACAGCGGTGTGCGAGCAGCAGCCTGCTCCGACGCGGTGAATGCCTCTAATCCGCTTTGCTTGTAGATCTTTTCTGCCTCGTCCGAAAACAACACGGCGTCACCATCGAAGGCGAATCGAAGCTGGCTATCACCATCGCCATGCCCCGCTTTCTGACGCTCGCCTGACCCCGGCAGCAAAGTCGCTGCAGCGACACCACAACGCAGTGCCGAGCGAACATCGTTGGCATCGGTCGAAAGGAAGAGGTCACTGCCAAACGCATTGACGTAACGGTAGGGACTCTCTCCGCCGGTAAAAGCAGCCCGAGTCACCGACAGGCGATAGTGCTCGATGGAATTGAATACCCTTAAGCCGGTGTCGGCACTGTTGCGCGACAGCAGGATGACTTCGATACGCTCCTCGCCCAGCAATTTATTGAGCGCCAAAAGCTTTTCAACCAGGCGAAAACCATCGCCCTGTGCCAGGGGCTCATCCTCATGCTCGATCTGAAACTCAGAATAAGCCGCAAGCCCATGTTCTTTATAGACCTGATGGCTCTCCGACATATCGAACAAGGCTCTGGACGAAATAGCGACGACCAATTTTTCATTGAGGTTTTCGGGCATCCGATTAATCACTCATTCTGTTGCTTCTATAGCGTTTTTGGCATCACGATCGACGTCTCGGGTAACGAGTTTACGCGAACGACTGGACAGTCTGCGGTACATTGCGCTTGACCAAAAGCCATGTCGCGCGAGACAGTCTGCAAAAGCCAGATTCACGCGCTGGCTTGCATTCTGCCACCAAAACCGCGCAAAACCTACATGATCAGCACTGGGCGTAAGAGGTACATCCGTGCTCACAAATCAATCAAAAAAACCTCGAAAACCCCGCTAATTCAGTGGTTTAGGCTGTTTTTCGAACACCAAAATCAAGTTTTTCAGTTTTCACAGGCAAAGGTTTAAACCTTGGTATAGGCTGAATAAAGGAACAGCAGTTAAGCAGTCGCTTCGTAACCCATAGAGTCTATGCCGATTAAACAGCAACAAAGAGTAGCGGTCTGGTAAGAACCGGATCCAAAGTAGAAAGCAGGTGAATTGCAATGGCAGGTCACGATACTAAAGACTTACCTTTCCCGACCAGCGAAGCGACGCGGGTCTGGCTATCGCGCAATGGCTTTGAGAGCCTCGCCAGCTGTGAGTTAATTGGCAGCGGCCATCACGAATGCTACCTGTTGAGCAACACCTCCGACGAAAAGATCATCGTTAAAACCACTGCCGATTTTTCTGGCAGCCCACTGGTCGCCGAGGCCGATGGACTGCAGCTGATCGCCTCAACCGGATCAATAAAAACCCCTGAACTACTGCACACCGGCAAACAGTGTCTGGTGATGGAGTACATTGCCGAGAGCAATTTGCAGCACGGGTACTGGACCAAGCTGGCGGAACAGCTTGCGGACCTGCATCGTAACGATGCCACCATCGAAGATGCGCACGGTGAATTCATTCAACCACCCTATGGATTGGCTAGCGACAACTACTGCGGCGCTACGCGGCAACCCAACGGCTGGTTCGAGGACGGGCACGAGCTCTTCGCGCAAAACCGCCTGCTATATCAGGCCTACCTTGCACATAAGAACGGTTTACTAGAGTCGCCGTGGGTCATTAGCATTGAGTCGATCTGCGAGCGCCTTCCTGAGCTGATACCCTGGCAGCCCGCATCCCTACTCCACGGTGATTTCTGGCCGGGCAATATTCTTGCCGACAGCCAGGGCGAACCGGTACTCATTGATCCGGCCGTTTACTACGGCTGGCGCGAGGCCGACATAGCCATGTCACTGCTGTTTGGTGGACTCCCTCACGAATTTTACGTGAGTTACGATGAAATATGGCCGATGGAAAGCGGTTGGCGCAACCGGGTACCGCTGTATAATCTTTACCATCTGTTAAACCACCTCAATATCTTTGGAGTCAGCTACCTTGACCAGGTTCACCAAACCATCTCAAGATACGCCTGAGCCAACGATCACGAGCGATTCCAGTAACAATCCCAGTCACGATTCCCGTCACGATAGTAGAGCAAACTCTTCAGATTCAGGCATCGACGCGTTGATTCTCTCGAGACGCGACTCCCTGCAACTTAATCATGTCCAGGCCGCCACGGCTGTTGTCAGTCTGGGTGCAATCAGACGCAACCTCGCAGCAATCAAGTCCGCTAACCCTGAATGTGAGCACCTGGCGGTAGTCAAGGCAAACGCCTACGGCCATGGACTTCACGCCATCGCTCAGGCGCTGCAAAACCATATCGACTATCTGGCAGTTGCGCGCATTGATGAGGGCGTTGCGCTCCGCCTGCAGTCCGTCAACTGTCCTATCGTCGTGTTAAGCGAGTCGATAACCGCGCGCACCGTCGAACTCTGTAAACGCTACCAGCTAACGCCTTGCCTGTTTGATAGCAGTCAGCTCGAGGAGCAGTTGGGACTGGTCTCAGCACACCAGACCGACTACTGGCTTAAAGTTAACTCCGGCATGAACCGGCTAGGTATAAGTCCCTTACAAATCGACGCATTGCGTGAAATACTCGCACAAACTGACAGTCGACAGCCCGCTGTCGTATTCACCCATTTCAGTGATTCTGAAATTCGCGACAACACGGTGACCCAGCAGCAGCTGGAGATTTTTGAAGGCTTTTGCGAGGCGCTGCCTGTCAGCAAGGATTGCAAGCTGTCAGCGGCAAATTCAGCAGCCACGTTGAGAGGCAGCGTCGCCACCCCGATCCTGCAGCGCCACACCATTATTAACCGCATCGGTATTTCGCTCTACGGTATCGCCTTTGGTGAGACTGCTGACGTCTGGCAGGACACACTGGAACCAACATTGTCACTCTATGCACCCGTCGTTGCCTTACAGTCCGTACCGGCTGGGCAAAGCGTTGGCTATAACGGCACCTGGACCGCAGAGCGCGACAGTGTGATTGCAACGCTCGCGATCGGCTATGGCGACGGCTATCCCAGGCAGGCCCCCTCCGGCACGCCCGTCATGTTCGGTGACGAACGCGCGCCACTGGTTGGCAACGTATCCATGGACATGATTGGCGTTGACATCACATCGCTCCAAAGTAGAGACGCTATCCAGGTCGGCTCGCTTGCCTGCCTTTGGGGGCACTCGGTCGACAACAGCGGACAAACCTGCGGTGCAGAGTTAGACATTACCGAGATTGCCGATTGCGCTTCCTATATTCCGTATCAGCTTCTCACCCAAATCAGTGAGCGCGTGACCCGCATCTACCTCTCTGATTAGAAACCACTCCCTTCGCAGTAAACAGAATGTCGTTACTTAGACTTGACGAGATCAATCTCGAATTCGGCTCCACCAGATTGCTAACGGAGGCAAGTTTCAGCGTCGAGCCAAATGAACGGATATGCATCATCGGTCGCAACGGCGCGGGTAAAACCACGCTGCTTAAACTTCTGGCCGGGCAAATTGAAGCAGATGCAGGAGAGATCCACCGCAAGGACTTGCTGCGCGTCAGTCAGCTTGAGCAGCAGCTTCCCGAGGCCAGCGATGAGCGAGTCTATGATGTCGTGCTTGAAGGCTTGGCGGAGCAAAGACAACGCATTCAGGATTTCGAAAATCTCAGTGCTATTGAGACGAAGACGACCGATCAGGCGCGCGAACTAGAGGCGCTGCAGAACGCGATTGAAGCTGGCGGTGGATGGCAGATCGACAAACAGGTCGAGAAAACCCTTTCACAGCTCGACTTACCCGCCGAGAAGCGGATCGCCGATCTATCCGGTGGCTGGCGTCGCCGCGTGGCACTCGGTCGCGCGCTGGTATCTGAACCAGACCTGCTGCTACTCGACGAGCCGACTAACCACCTCGACATTACAACCATCGAATGGCTGGAGCACGTCATTCGCGGCTATCGTGGCAGTGTTATCTTTATTACCCACGATCGCAACTTCCTGCAAAAGCTTGCAACGCGCATCGTAGAAATTGATCGTGCCAAGCTCATTAGCTGGCCGGGATCTTACAACGACTACCTGAAGAACAAGGAGAAGGCCAACGAAGAGGAAGATACGCAGAATGCGCTCTTTGACAAACGTCTCGCACAGGAAGAGAACTGGATTCGCCAGGGCATTAAAGCCAGGCGAACGCGCAATGAGGGCCGCGTTAGAGCTTTGAAGGATATGCGCGAAGAGGCTGCACGCCGGGTAAAACGCCAGCGCAAAGCTAGCATCCATGTGGAGAGTGCTGAACAAAGCGGCCGCAAAGTTTGCGAACTACGGGCAGTAAAACATGGCTACCGTGGCGAGACACTGATCAATAATTTTAAGTTCAAGCTGATGCGTGGGGATCGCATCGGGCTGATTGGCAATAACGGTGTTGGCAAGAGCACCCTGCTGAAGATCATGCTAGGCCACATTACGCCCGATGAAGGCTCAGTCAAACTGGGAACCAATATCGAATTGGGCTATTTCGATCAGGTTAAGCGCGATTTAAACCCGGACAAGTCTATTGCGGAAAACGTTGGCGAGGGCAAAGATTATATTAAGGTCCACGGCAAGGATCGCCATGTGATCGGTTACCTGCGCAATTTTCTTTTCCCGCCGAAACGCTGTATGGAGCCGGTTAAAATTCTTTCCGGGGGCGAAAAGAACCGTGTGTCGCTGGCCAAGCTCTTTAGCAAACCCGCTAACCTGCTCATTCTCGACGAGCCCACCAATGATCTCGATATCGAAATGCTGGAGGTACTCGAGGAGCGCCTCGTGCAATTTGACGGAACCATGATAATCGTGAGTCACGACCGTAACTTTCTGGATAATGTGGTGACATCTGTACTGGTATTCGAAGAAGATGGCAGTCTGGGCCACTACGTCGGCAACTACAGCGACTGGGAGAAACGAGGTAAAGGGCTAAGGGTCGCCGAGGAGCCGGCAAAACGCAGTCAAAAAGATTCTCAGGCAAACATCAGTGAACAAGCAAGAAAACCCGGCAAGAAACTTAGCTATAAGTTGGTCCGGGAGCTGGAGCTATTGCCCGGCGAAATTGAGCTGTTAGAAAAGGCGATTGATTCTTTACAAACCACTATAGGGGACCCTGCGTTCTACGATCAAGAATTCACACTGACTGAGGAAGTATTGTCAGATCTCACCAAAAAACAAAAGTTATTAGAGGAGAAGACCAATCGATGGCTTGAGTTAGAAGAACTAGCGGAGCAATCAATCTGACAATATCAGGAGAGAAATGAATTCGCGATAATGTCTGCAGTGGTGCGATTACAAGCAATTGGAATATTTTTTACGACTGCAATTCTAAGCAACGCTTTGATATCAGGATCATGAGGCATCGACTCTAGCGGATCCCAGAAGAAGAACAGAGCATCTACCTTTCCCTCTGCAATAAGCCCGCCTATCTGCTGATCCCCCCCTAAAGGCCCTGACAGCAAACATTCAACATCAAGCCCCAAGTTTTCGGACAGCAAGCCTCCGGTTGTTCGTGTTGCGATTAACTGCGCGGAGCTAAGCGTATCAACATTATCGCTCGCCCAATCAATCAATACGGTCTTCATATTATCGTGAGCAACAAGCGCGACTACCTTATTGATTTCACTCATGCACAAACACCGCTATTCAACATCGGCATGGCATCTTCAGGTATAATCGCACCGCGATGCTGAATCACGATTGAGGCAAGCCCGTTTGCTCGCTTAGCAGACTCCAGCGAATTCTCGCCCTGCATTTTAGCGGCTATAAACCCGGCATTAAAGGAATCACCTGCCGCTGTACTATCAACCACTTCTGTGGCAACAGTGGGCACATGCACCTCATCTTTTTGACTGCAGATCCAGCAACCATCTGCGCCCTGCTTGAGCACAAGCTCTTCAACGCCATAACCACGAAACCGAGCCAGTAATTCTTCTCTCGACTCACTGCCAAATAACTGCGCTTCATCCTCATCGGTAGGCAGAACAAGGCTACAAACGCGATAAATGTCTTCATAAGCATCTCGAGCAATTCGAGCGTCGGTCCATAGACTTTTGCGATAATTTCCGTCGAAAATGACCTCTCCACCACTTTTTCGAAACGAGCCGAGAAACCCCATCAATCGACGGCGAGCAGGTTCTGCATAGAGCGCAAGGGTGATGCCGGTTAAGTATATCTGCGGGTATTCACGAAGTTGATCGAACAGCATCTCTGCTGTATCAGGATTATCAAAAAGTCGGGTTGCCGGCGAGTCTTTGCGCCAGTAGAGAAACGATCTTTCACCTTGTTCGTCGAGTTGGATCATGTACATGCCTGGCACTGAGCCAGGAATACGAAGCACCAGCTCGCATCCGACACCCTCAGCCTTCCATTGCGCTTGCATCCAGTCGCTCATACTATCGTCGCTTAAAGCAGTCACGTAGTCGACGTTGATTCCTGAGCGTGCAAGGTAAATAGCCGTATTCAGCGTGTCTCCGCCATAGGATAGCGATGCCGACAAACGGCTTGGCAAATCCGTATTGCCAATGCCGCCGACCTCGAGCATGCATTCTCCAATCACTGCGATCTTGCTTTGCATATCGAACAAATTCCAGATCTGTCAGCGTGCAAGCTTCAGAAAATAATCGAATATTTCAGGGACATTCCCATCTCTCATACCGGCATCGACCGCGGCTTGAAGATTCGATGAAGTACCCTCTGCAATTTCCGCTCGAGTGCCCAGATCTTCCACCATCGAGAGAAAATAGCCCAGATCTTTATTGGCATTGCCCACAGAGAAACCCAAATCACTGACGCCGTCGACTGCATAGTTCTTGCAGAACTGCATGAAAGGCGAACTCGATGGGCCGGTCGACATAATATCGAACAACTGTTGTCTATCGATCCCCGCCCTCTCGGCAACGGCAAATGCCTGAGACATGGCGCAAACGGTTGTCATTCCAACGAAATTATTGATCAGTTTCGTCGTATGACCCGCGCCGAGTGCTCCAAGATAAAAGACGTTCTCGCCCTGCATTTCAAGTACTGACTTAACGCTTTCAAAAGTCTGTTGATCGCCGGCTGCCATAATATTCAGCAAACCATCTTTGGCATGCGCAGGTGTGCGGCCCAATGCAGCGTCGACCATACCCGCACCTTTGCTTGCGAGGTCCGCACCAATTCTTCGCGTCGAGGCAGGAATCGAAGTGCCAAAATCAATCAGCACAGCGCCTTCCTTAACGCCAGCGAGAATTCCATCCTCCGCATAAACAACTTTCTCGACGATCTCAGATGTCGTCAAACACAACATAATGATAT
>CAZDEW010000121.1:0-8026 GCA_964504585.1 uncultured Pseudomonadales bacterium
AACCCCGTGATGTTTTCTGCTGAGTGATCTGTTCCCAGTACTAGACCGCCGAGCATGCCCGCGATATGGTACTGCGTGACCATGCGAACGCGCGCTTTAACGTTACCTTTGCTGAAGTCGCGCACGTAAGCATCGTCGGGCAGTAGCCCCAGAGATTCCAAGGCGCCAGTGGTCTCTGCATGGACAGCATCTGCGCCCGGCGCAACGTTGACCGCAACGCTGTGACTTGGCTTGATGAAACCAAGCGCCATCTGTGCGTCTTCCTCATCTTTCTGCTCGTTATACGGCAATCTGACAGCGATAAACTGATAGCCACCACCGTGCTCGCTGTTGAGTTCATCGACGGCTAGCTGAGCGAGCCGCCCACAGGTGGTTGAGTCGATGCCACCACTGATGCCTAGCACCAGATTTTTAAGCGGCGTTCCGCTAAGGTAGCGCTTGATAAAATCGACGCGGCGGCGCACTTCCTGTTCTGGATCGATTTCCGGAAGTACTTTCATCTCGTCAATAATGTCTTGTCTATTCATGATGATGCTCAAATAACGGTGTGCGACGGGGGTCGGCCTGTTTGGCCTACTGGCTGATAACCAGACTGCCTGCGAGGCCAATGTTGTTTCGCAGTGGAAAAGGGTAGTGGATAGATGGTAACGGAATTCCACTTGATTTTAAAACCGGGGAAGCTGTTTTTATCTACGCCAGAATAGCCCCTATAGGTTTACAAGAGTGGCTTACAAGGGTGGTTTGCGAGCTAGCTTTATGGGTCGTTAGTGGCTCTTAAAAACAAATGATGCCATACGGCCTGTTTTAGCCTGCCGGCGGTATGAATAAAATTCGTTGCCCTTATAAGTGCAGAAACCACCGCCATAGATGCCGTGGACGCCGCACAGTCTTAGTGCAATCGCAGCGAGCTGGTAGATATCTGCAAAAAAGTGTCCCGACCTTGAAGAGGGCGCGAACGCCTGCTGTATGGTCTGTGGTTTTGCACCTTCAAATTGCCTGGATTGCTGAAATGCGTCTACAACCTCGCTGCCAACTTCAAAGGCACCGGGGCCTATTGCGGGTCCCAGCCACGCATACAGCTTGCTCGCGCTGGCGCCATTGTCTGTCATTGCTTTAATGGTGGCGGCTACCACACCATTTGCCAGACCCCGCCACCCTGCATGAATTGCAGCCACCGCATCGCCGCTGTGGGTGCTTAGTAGAATCGGCAAGCAGTCAGCGGTAAGTACGGCGCAGACCTGACAGTTTTGATCGCTGAGAATCGCGTCGGCTGCTGTGGTATCTGAAGTGACGCTCTCGAACTTGCGGGCATGATCGCCATGCACCTGATTGAGCCAACGCCACTCCAGCGCTTTTTCCAGCTCGCTACCGCCAATGACTTGCATGGCGATTTGCTCAAGCTGGTTTTTCAAGCTGTTGCGATTGGATTGAACCACGCGGGGGTCATCGCCGACATGCATCGCCAGATTAAAATCGCCAAAGTCTGATGCAAAGTCGCCGGCTTCGTTTCGCGGGCTGGCCGGTGTATTTACGTATCGAGTAGTGACGCCGGCTACAATGTTGTCGGGTGCAGGCCACAGAGGTCTGATCAGTTGAACTCGGGTCAAATCGCTGGCCTTGATCACGGACTTAGCGTCTCACGCACGACTTTGGCAATTGCTACAGCGCTACTGGTGTCGCCATGGATACACAGCGTTTGGGTGGCCAGCGGTATGATGTTTCCCGATAGTGTTTTAATCGAACCTGCTTGCAGCATCCGAACCTGATTTTTCACTTCGTTTAGATCCTCAAGCACCGGCGCTAAGGCGCGTTCGCTGCGCGCCACAAGCTTACCGTTATCCGCGTAGCGTCTGTCGGCAAACGATTCTGCCAGATAAGTCGTTCCAGCTTGCTCGGCGCTTTGTTGTAGCGCGGAGTCAGGCGGACCAACAAGAAACAGATGTGGCATCGCTTGCAATAGGCGCTCAACAAAAAGATCTGCCAGTTCAGTATCGTCAGCGAGGTCGTGATAAAGCGCGCCATGCGGTTTGATGTAGTGTAGCGTTGAGTTTGCACGCTGGCATATCTGTGCCAGCTGCGACACTTGATTAATGCAATCGCCAACAATGCTCTCGGCATTTTTTTCTGCCAGCTGCGATGCTCGCCCGAAGTTGTCCCGGTCGACATACGAGGGGTGTGCACCGACTTTGACTGCATGCTTCTTGCAGAGGCTGACGGCATTGCGCATTGTCTCGGTATCACCCGCGTGCCCGCCACAGGCGATACTCGCAAGGTCAATGAAGGGCATAATGGCCGCGTCATTGCCGCAGCCTTCACCGAGATCTGCATTGATTAACATGGGTTGACTGGTTTTCTCGCTCGCGCTATTTGAAAATATTCGAGATTGTTCAAGTCTGCTCGGCTGCTACGGGTTGATTTGCATTATTGATCCTTTTTAAGGATGCTATCCTAACACTCTGGATATGGCGAGTTCCAGTCGATATAAGCTTTGCTCCTGTTTAATCAGCGCCTGCGTAGCCTCGTGAATGTCGGTTTCGACAAATTTTATGGTCGCGCGAGGCCCTGCTTGCAGTAACTTCCACATGTCGGCCTGAATGACTTTGGCGATTTTTGGATAGCCACCGGTGGTCTGGCAATCAGTCAGAAGTAGTACAGGAGAGTCCTTATCAGGTAGTTGTATGGTGCCGGGCAGCACGCAGTGTGATGGAAGTGTGAGCGGTGTCGCTGGCGCCGCCTCCTTGCCAGCACTCGACTCGCTAGCCCGGCCCGGAGCCTCTGCAAGAGGTTGCAGATAGGCGCCCATGCGACTGCGATTCTCGGTCAATTGCCACTGGCGCGACCAGAACTCTTCAACCGCCTGCGCAGGTAACGCCGCATCGTCACTGCCTCGGGTTGCGCGAATGGCAAGCTCTTCGACTTGCAGCATTTCAATCTTTGCACCGAATTGAGCTCGCGGCTGACTGGCTCGCTCTAGCTCTTGTGGTTCGGCGCAGCTAAGTTTCGATCCCTGGGTAAGGGTTTGCTCGATCGACCCCGGGCTCCCGTCGCTGATTCCCCCGGCAATACAAAGATAGGCGACGCCCGGGTTGGCGCCCTGCTGAATGACGAGTTCGTCGCCTTGCTGGACGCGGTGGCGGGTTTGTGCGGCGAGCGACAGGTATCGCCCGTCTCTGATCAGTGTTGCCATGAAGCCACAGCCGGTTATGGCAACGGTAAGTGGTGATTCGACCTGCAGCCGCAGTCGTCCGCCCAGCAGTTCAAGCGCGTCTGCATCGCGTGCATTGCCAAGCAGTAGATTTCCGATAGCCAGCGTATAGGTATCGAGAGCTCCGCCCTGAGGCATGCCTTGATGCCTGACGCCGCTCAGCTTCCTGCCTCGAAGCTGCAGGCCAAGCCCGGGCTCGATCACATGTAAACAAGATAATGACGCGATCATGCGGCTAAGGTGCTATGTCGAATGCAGCGTGAAACGGACGTAATCCGCCGCCGCGAACAGTGAAGCCTGGCTGCGCTGGCTGTCAAAGATTGGCAGATGTTGATCTGCCACGCGACCAATAATCTGCCAGCCGCCCGGGGATGCCTGTGGGTAGATTCCCACCTGCTGACCGCCAATGGCGATAGAGCCTGCAGGCACTTCGCGCCGTGGGCTGCTGCGCCGCTCGGCGACCAGTGCAGCGGGCAGGCCGCTCATATAGGCGAAGCCAGGCAGGAATCCGGTGAAGAGCACGCGATAGTCGGCAGCGCAAAACTGAACGATTAGCGTCTCGACACTGTTGTTTGTAGCCGCGGCCAGCGCCGCCAGGTCCGGTCCCGTCTCCTCATTGAAGAGCACCTCAATAAGATGTCGTCTCGGCTCGCCATCGTACTCACTTGCCTTATCGCTCGGGTCGGACAAGGCGGATTGCCTCAGGGTATCCCAAACCCCTAGCAGCTCCTGGCGCAATAGCTGTCGGTCGGTGCGCAAGGGGTCAAAAATCAGCGTGAGGTTCTGATTGCCCAGAACCACATCCTCTAGCCTGTGGTTTTGTAGCGATCGGGACGCTTGCGTGAATTGCAACTTGATCATTTTTTCGAGCTGCCAAAAAACGTGCTGTAGCGCCAGCGTTGAGGCAGCTTGAACGCTGTCTCTGGCATGCAGTTCGATTACAATAGCGGACTCCCCGTAGTCGATCAGCACAGGGTCGCATTGCGCGAACAGCGTGTCGAGCTCACCTTCGGTGCTGCTGGCGCGTTTGCTATTGCTATCGTGATGTTGCTTGTGTTCCACCATCGTTCGTTTGGACATGGCGCAGGGCTGCGGTGAGTGGTTGCAGAAGTTGGTCGTCTAGCAGATGACCCGACTTTGCGTAGCGGTACTATGTTTTACAACATGTTTTGCAATATAGTCTGCGCCGTTAAGTTTAGCATCACTGTTTTTAGCGCCAACATGTCTAGCACCACTACATTTAGCAACACAATGATAAGCAATTGGCAATGACCACAAAAGATAAGCTGTACAGTAATCCGCTTGGACACGTCGCTGGCTTCAGCTTCGATCAGCAGGTTGTCGACGTCTTTCCCGACATGATTAACCGTTCGGTGCCTGGCTATGCGACGGTTGTGGCGGTTTCAGCGACGTTGGCTGAGCGCTTTTATCAGGATAACACGCTGATCTATGATCTGGGCTGTTCTCTGGGTGCTACGTCGATCGCAATGGCCGGCGCAGCAGGCAACAAGAACTGCAGGATTATAGCGGTCGATAATTCGGAGGCGATGATTGATCGATTGCAGTCGATAGCGGCCACGCGAGACGAGTTGCGCGATCGCCTTATACCCACGCTCGCTGATATCAATCAGATAGAAATCGACAACGCCTCTCTGGTGGCTATGAACTTTACCCTGCAATTTGTTGCGACCGACGCCCGGGATGCACTACTCGCAAAGATTTTTGCAGGCCTGGTAGAGGGTGGAGTTTTAATTCTCTCGGAAAAGATCCGTTTCGACGACGCGGAGTCAGAGCAGCTGTTTGTTGATCTGCACCATGACTTCAAGCGGGGTAACGGTTATTCAGACCTTGAAATTAGTCAAAAGCGCGATGCACTGGAGAATGTGCTGATACCCGAGACCGTTAGCGCGCACAAGGCACGTTTACTGGCGGCGGGGTTTTCGCGCGTTGAAGTCTGGTTCCAGTGCTTTAACTTTGTTTCTCTGGTCGCGTTTAGGTAGATAGCATGCTGGCGTCCCACTACCATGATCTGGCAGCCGATCTGCGTGCGCAGGACAATCCCGCACTGGCCGACGCGCTGCCGCAGTTGCTCAGTAGCGGGCTCGACGTCTCTCGTTACGGTGACATCCCGCGTTGGCATGCGGCGCTAGAGGCCTTACCTGAAGTCGATCAAGTCTCGCTGCAGGCCGATCAATCCGTTGTTAGCTTGCGTTCGGAAGAGTCGGTCGATCAAGACGCTTTGCGTGAGGCGCTGATGGGATTGCACCCCTGGCGTAAAGGGCCCTTCGATCTTTTTGGCGTAGCGATCGACACCGAGTGGCGCTCGGATTTTAAATGGGATCGTCTGGCGGGCTCGATTGATTCTCTTGCGGGTCGGCGCGTACTCGACGTAGGTTGTGGTAGCGGCTATCACTGCTGGCGCATGTTGGCAGAGAGCGCAGAGTTCGTTTTGGGTATCGATCCAACGCCGCTATTTGTCTACCAGTTCTGGGCACTTCAGCGCTATGCGCAGCGCGAGAACATCTGGGTTATACCTGCCAGATTGGAAGCACTACCCCCGAAGATGCAGGCCTTCGAGACGGTGTTTTCGATGGGCGTGCTCTATCACCGGCGTTCGCCATTTGATCATTTACAGGAGCTGAGGGAGGCGCTGGCTGAGGGTGGTCAGCTGGTGTTGGAGACGCTGGTTATCGAGGGTGGCGAAGGAGACGTATTGGTGCCGGAATCTCGCTATAGTATGATGGGGAACGTCTGGTTTATCCCTTCGGCCGCAGAGCTTATGAACTGGCTCAAAAAGATGAAGTTTAGGGACATTGAGCTTATTGATGTGTGCGCAACCAGTACCAATGAGCAGCGCAGTACCGACTGGATGCGATTTCATTCGCTTGGCGATTTTCTCGATCAGGCCGATCCGAGCAAAACCGTTGAGGGCTATCCCGCACCGCGGCGCGCGATCGTGAGTGCGAGGCGCTAGATTGCAGTGACTGATTCCAATGTGATTCAGGGCAAGTTTGGCCGCGGCGCCAAGCAGAAAGCCAGGCAGAAGAAAGCGCGTTCCAGTCTGTGCAAGAACGGTCACCACAGCTGGGTCGTCGAAAAAAACAGCCAGTTTGACGTAAAACAGGGTAAGCTGGTCACGCTATATAAATGCAAGCGCTGCGGCGCCGAAAAAAAACAGTTACAGTAGTGGTCTGTCCGGATGGCTTAGCGATTGCCAGAGCCTCAGACAACGCTCCATGTAAACTGCTAGATCAATGATGAGGGTGTGTTATGCAAATCCGTACCGTCCGTGAGTTTATGGACAACAATCCGGTCACCGTATCGTCGAGCCAGTCGATCGAAAAGGCGGCCAAAATATTGATCGACTATCACCTCTCCGCGATCCCGGTTGTCGACGAAGGCAAGCAGATTGTGGGCATTCTCTCCGAGGCCGACTGTCTGCGAGCCACGCTACTAGGCGGCTACCACAATGAGTCTGTTGCCATCGTCAAAGATCTCATGACGGCCGAGCCCGACACGATGTCCCCCGACACCGAGCTTAGCGCCGCCACCGAACGCTTCCTGAATAACCGCCGTCGCATGATCCCCATTGTCGAAGCCGGCACACTGGTCGGAACGCTAACGCGTCGCGACCTGCTGGCGGCTATCGCAAAGCGATAATGTTGCACTCAGGCCATTCCCGCGGCTAATAATATAAGGCCGAAACTACGGGGGAGGGATTCTCTGCATGCAAATAAAAAATAAATCCAGCTTGCTTGGCGTAGAGCAGGGGTATGGCTATTGCAGTTTGGCTAGCGCCACGTTGTTTTGGCCAAAGTCAGATTTGGATACGTTTATCTCCTAATTATCCATAAGTAGAGAGGCACTCAACATATGTATCCACATCAAGCTATATGTAGCCACCACACCCATATGCGACTACGCCTACTAATTAACTGTTATGTGATTTAAGAGATGGATATCACCGATGAAATCATGGGTGGCGCGTCGCCATTCCTTAGCGAATTGCGTTATGACGTAATCGCTAGAGAGCTGGTAATGATCGCCGTTGATAGCCCGGAGACAATGAATGCCGTAAAACAAATAGTCTTTCCCGCAATTACGAATTACTCAGAAGAGGTCGATCTTGACGAACTAGATGACCTGTTGATCGAAAGCGTTATTGGCATTCACTGGAGCGGCGATAAAGAAATCTGCCTGAAAACGGATACCAGGGAAATTGTGGTTAAACTAGAGGGTGAGCCTCATGCTGAAATCATCACATAACCAGTCGCAGCACGCATTCGGACGCACTATCGTGCGCCCGTGTGCGAGGCGTTAAGTGTCTTAGATGAAAATTGCAATAATTCTAATAATCACTACCTTGTTTGGATGCGCAAGCCACGATGCAGAACTACGTATTCAAGCAAGGATAATACCCGGCGAGGGGGTGTCATCATCAAAGGCCAGGGAGGTAGCACTCTATTTCTTGTCTCATACGCCGGCGTGGGATATAACCCGAAAGCCAATATATGTTGATCTTTGCAATGATATACAAAAAAAATTCAGCAAAGGGTGCAAATATCGAGTATCGCATCAGGCGCGCGACCCGCTTTGTGCACATATGGTCGACATCGACGAGGACTGTAATGCAAGCGACAAAGAGTGTAAGCTCATCCACAAACAGCGTTTTGGCCTGTTGTGTGCGTGAACACTTAACAAGTCAATGGTGCATCGCGCCTACGGCGCTGGACAGCCTTCGCGGTGCTTCGGCTGCCGCACATTGAGGCGTTAAGTGTATAAAGGAACTATCTATGCCGCAGTATTGGGGAGGCCCATACA
>CAZDEW010000122.1:0-7716 GCA_964504585.1 uncultured Pseudomonadales bacterium
CGCTCGTTTTGATGGAATATATGACCAAGTTCCGGGTCAATGGAATGGAATTTATGCCAGGCACCGCTGCCGATCTGGCGGGTATGCGCTCAGGTGAAGTGATTGAGACAGTCGACGGGCAGCCGGTGGTGAGTCTCGAGGACGCTTACAACGCTCTGCTGAAACGCATTGGCGATAGCGGCACAATCACGATCGAAACGCGAGTTTTGCCCGATGGCTTTGATGAGTATGTGGCCGAAAGCAGTACCCGTAGCGAGAGCGGTGACGCTGACCTTGCATCACTGCTGAGCGCCCAGTCGCAACAGCGCTATCAACTGTCGATTGAGCGCTGGCTGTCGGGAGACGATAGCCCGAATCTGTTTGACAGTCTGGGGCTGAGCCGTTGGCAACCCGAAATTCCGGCTGTGATTGGTCAGGTGGTTGAAGACAGCCCCGCACAGCAGGCTGGACTGCTGGCTGGTGATCGCCTGCTCTCGGTCGACGGGCGTGAGGTTACAGACTTTCAGGCCTTCGCCGAGCTTGTGCGACCGCGCCCTGAAGAGTGGATCAGTGTGTCTGTTTACAGAGTCGAGGCAAGCGGTGCCCGGAATGTTGATCTGGAGGTGAAAACGGCTGGCGTTGACGAGGGCGGAAAGCGCATCGGTCAGATTGGCGTTATCCCCGAGCCGGTTCACTATCCGGAGTGGATGCAGATAACCCAGCGTACGTGTTTTATAGCGCCCTGGGCAAAGTGTGCAAACGAGATGTTCGAAAAGATCGAATTTACTTTTGACTCGCTGGCGAAGATGGTTCAGGGGCTTATTTCCCCGCGCAATTTGAGTGGTCCACTGACAATTGCGCAGGTCGCCGGGAGCACGGCGGAAAGTGGCCTGGTGACATACTTGAAGTTTCTCGCATTGCTCAGCGTGAGCCTTGGCGTCATTAATCTTTTACCCATACCGATGCTGGATGGCGGGCAGCTGGTCTTTATCGCGGCTGAGTCCGCGATGGGCAAGCCGGTTCCCATGAGCATACAGTTAGGATTACAACAAGTTGGTTTGCTGGCCATTTTTTCTCTGATGGCATTTGCACTGTATAACGATTTTTCTCGACTGCTTTAACCCAGGCCCGTATTGCATTGGCAAGTTAAGCGTCTGGAGAAGCGGCAACGTTACTCAATGATAAACGAAAGAACACAATCGAATAATCCCCGTAGCGCAAGGGCTTTGCTTTGCTTGCTGTTCTGCGCGCTTAGCTGGTTTCCAGCAGCCTTGGTAAGCGCGCAAGCGACCGACGCTGCGCAGTCAGCCTTTGTTATTGAAGATATTCAAATCGTAGGCTTACAGCGGGTGAGCGCAGACTCGGTATTTGCTCTCCTCCCGGTCGGCATCGGTGATGTCCTTTCCGAGCGGCGGGCGAGGTCGGTAATTCGGGCGCTGTTTTCATCCGGCAATTTTCAGAATGTGGAGGTCGGGATTGATGAGGGCGCGATGATCGTCACGCTGGAGGAGCGTCCATCAATATCGCAGATCACGATTGAGGGGAATAAGGCTATACCTACCGATGCGTTGCTTGACGGTCTGGAACAGCAGGGTATGGCGGAAGGCAGAGTGTTCAAGCGCGCGACGCTCGATGGTCTCAAGCGTGAGCTATCCAGTCAGTACGGCTTACAGGGTCGCTATGATGCCGAGATAATCACTGAGGTCATCCCCGAACCGCGCAATCGCGTCGCTATCGAAATCACCATTGATGAAGGTAGTTCGGCGCGCATTAAGTCTATTAATTTTGTTGGCAATGAAGTGTTTTCGGATGCGAAGCTGCGCGATCTGATGGAGCTGCGCGACCGCGGCCTGTTTACAAGGTTTGGATCCAAGCGCAAGTACTCGCGAGAAAAACTCACCGGTGATCTGGAAACCATAGAGTCTTACTATCTTGACCGGGGGTATATTCAATTCTCGCTGAATGCTGCGCAGGTTTCTGTCGGGCCGGAAAAAGATTCTGTTTATATCAGCATCTCTATTGATGAGGGCGAGCGCTATACGGTCAGCGATGTTGCTCTGGCGGGTGACGTGAAAGATCAGGCGCCTATCGTCGAATCCAGTTTTCTGGTTCGTCCTGGTCAGGTTTTTAGCCAGCAGCTGGTCACTCGAAACGAAGAGTTTATCAAGCGAATTATGGGCAATCTGGGTTTTGCCTTTGCCGAAGTGACTGGTATACCCGAAATAGATGATGAGAACAAAACGGTCTCCATGACCTTTTTTGTCGAGCCAAAAAAGCGAACCTATGTTCGACGAGTTGAGTTCAGAGGCAACCGGCGAACCAAAGATGAGGTATTGAGGCGGGAGATGCGGCAGATGGAATCAGCCGTTGCATCGACTGATCTCATCGAGTTGTCGCGGACTCGCCTCGAGCGGCTTGGGTTTTTTGAGTCGGTTACCGTGGAAACGCCAGAAGTGCCCGGCAGTGATGATCTTATTGACGTGGTCTACGAAGTGGAAGAGCAGGCGTTTGGCAGCGTATCTGCATCAATAGGATTTTCCCAGGACGTGGGCGTTATTTTCGGCGCGAATTTCCAGCAAAATAATTTTATGGGGACCGGTCGGCAGGTTAGCGTGCAGGCTAACCGTAGCCGTTTCCGTACAAACTACGGCATTACCTACGTAAACCCCTATTACACGCCTGACGGCGTTAGCCGCGGATTTAGCGTGTTCTATCGCGAGACTGACTTTGATGAAATCAACGTCAGTAGCTTCAGTACCAACTCTTTTGGTGGGTCGGTAATCTTTGGTTATCCATTGAGTGAAACGCAGCGCGTACGGTTCAGTGCGGGTTATACGCAAACGGAGATAGAAACCGGTCGATTTGCCGTGCAGGAAATTCGCTCAACGCCTGTGGAGGATGAAATCCTTTTTGAAAATCCCGGTTTTGAGTATGTCATCGACGAAGACTTTTTTGATGACGATCGAGACCGTCGGTATAACTTGAGTCAACTGGATCCCAACGGGCTGGGATTGAGGCTTTATGAAGATGCACTAGCTGACACGGGCGTAAACGGCTTGAACGATTTTGAGCGGGATGGCTTTGTCGATCTCAACGGCGATGAGTTCGGTGTTGTTACCTTCACCGGAAGCTGGCGAGAGTCGACCTTGAACCGAGGTATTTTCGCGACTCGAGGCCACTCCAATGATGTATCTCTCGAGGTTACCGCACCCGGAAGTGAGATCGAGTACTACAAGCTGACTTACCGTACCCAGTGGTATTTTCCCGTTACCAGACGGTCTACCTTGCGCTTCCGCGCTGAGCTGGGCTACGGCGATGGATTTGGCGGTCTGGATGCGCTTCCCTTCTTTGAGCACTTTTTTGCCGGTGGTATCGGTTCAGTGCGCGGATTTGAAAGTAATACCCTGGGGCCTCGCTCGACGCCCTCAGCGGCGTTTGGTCGTGAACTCGAGAACGGCAGTATTGATACCCGCGCCGAAGTTCTGGTCGATTCGACCGATGAGAGAATTGACGCTTTCTTTACTCGCGATGGCCAGCTCTCGACGGTTCCCCGGGATTCAACGCCTGACCCCTTCGGCGGCAATATTTTGACCGAAGGTAGTCTGGAGTATATCCTTCCGACCCCGTTTGCCGTGTCTCAGAGCTCGGTTCGCACGATGTTGTTTTACGATTTTGGTAACGTATTCAGCGATAACTGCCGATCCACGAGCACGGTTTGTTCTGACTTCGATCTTTCCGAGATGCGTTCCTCGGTTGGCTTTGGCCTCACCTGGTTGTCAGGTTTTGGCCCACTTACCTTTAGTCTCGCCTACCCAATTGACGAGCAAAGTGAAGATGAAATTGAGCGTTTCCAGTTCACGCTTGGTGGCGCGTTCTAGTTTTAATACTATTTGGAGCACGATGTGAAGAAATTAATTCTGAAATTGTCCAGCGAAGCCAGATTGTTACTGTCGCTTCTGGTGATAACAGGTAGTCTGGTCATGTTTACGCCAGCGCATGCGCAGGGCGGAAAAATAGCAGTGGTCGATATCCCCAGGGCCGCCATGCAGACAGAGTTTGCGCGCAAGCAGATGGAAGAGTTTAGAAAACAGAAAACAATCAGTGAAGATATTGCCAAGCTCGAGGAGGGAAGTGCTGACTTCCGCAAGCGGCAGGAAAAGCTCGCCAAAGATCGAGCGATAATGAGTGAAGGAAAAATCAATGAAGAGCTGCTGGCTTTGCGGAGTATGGAGCAAGACCTGCAGTTCACACAGAAGAAATTGCAGGAAGCGCAGCAGGGCGTGCAGCAGCAAATAGTCCAGCTATTTTACGCGCGAGCTTTGCGCATCACCGAGAATATTGTTGATGAGCAGGCGATTGAATTGCTCCTTAATGTCGAGAGTGGGGCGGTCATACATGCCTCCGATAAATACGATATCACCGCTCAGGTAACCGAGCGTCTCAACCAGATCGAGCTCAAGGAGTCGAAGTAGCGGGCGCGCTCGTCTGGTAGGCCGGCGAGTTGCGATGGGACAAGGTTAAATGCTCGAACTAGAAAAATTGCTCGATGCTACCCAGGCAGTTCTTGTCCGCCGGGTCGACGGGTGTAGTAACACGCTCGACTCCCTGCCGCCTGATCTCGATGTGCGCGGTATCGCACCGCTCGACTCGGCGTGCTCGAGTGATCTGTCCTTTATTACTAACGCTCGATTTAAGTCTCAGTTACTGTCGTCACAGGCTGCTCTGATCATCATGAGCGAGGGCTTTCTGGCCGACTACGAAGGCCTGGCCTTGATTCATGATAACCCCTATTGGGTCTATGCTCATGCGGCTTGCCTCTTCGAGCAGGCCAGAGACGCGAGTCTGGGCAGGGTTTTTGAATCAGGAGTGGCCGAAACTGCAGTTGTTGCAAAGACGGCTCGCATCGCCGACAGCTGTTCAATAGGCCACGGAGCGGTGATTTCAGAGCGCGCCGCTATCGGAGCCGGCAGTGTGATCGGTGAGCAGGTATTTATTGGTGATGGGGTAACGCTGGGATCTAATTGCCGAATTGCTCCGGGTGCACGGATTCTGCGGGACTGTGTTATTGGCGATGAGGTTTTTATCGACTCTTCGGCAGTGATTGGCAGTGAAGGCTTTGGCTACGCACCGTTTCAATCGACTGACGGTAGCGCACGTCGGTGGCAACGCATCGCGCAGCTGGGGCGCGTCGTCATTGGCGACAGGGTCTCTATTGGCGCTTCTACAACCGTCGATCGTGGCGCGTTAGATGATACGGTGATTGGCGATGACGTGATTATCGACAATCAAGTGCAGGTTGCACACAATACAAGGATTGGATCGGGCACGGCAATAGCGGGTTGCGTAGGCATTGCGGGAAGCTCAATCATCGGTGAGCGCTGTAATATTGGCGGTGGTGCAGGAATCGCTGGCCATTTGAGTATTGCGGACGACACGGTAGTCCTGGGGATGACCTTGATCAACAAGAGTGTCAAACGCTCAGGGGTGTATGCTTCAGGCACAGGTATGCAAGAGGCGGGGCTGTGGCGCAAGAACGCAGTCAGGTTTACTCAGCTGGATGCTATTCACGGTAGAGTGCGTGATTTGGAACGCGCCTGCGAGGAAGTTAGCAATAAAGAAAGCCACTAGTGGGCGCTGACGGCAGCGCGTAGATTTGCGTATGTTGGCAGCTAACGCTGTACGGTCTAGTGCTAGAAAATGTTTTGCATAGGGATTGCTTACCGGCGCTCTGAGTTCAGCAGCGTCAGGTTTTGTGATTGAAACTCAAAGTTTAAGCTAAAACAAAAGAGAGACGGCTTCAGGCGACGGTGCGAGCTCGTAAAACTGGAAGCGCTCGAGGAAAACAATGAATATTCGTGAAATACAAGAATACCTACCGCATCGTTATCCCTTTTTGCTGGTCGATCGCGTGGTCGATATAGAGCTTGGGAAGTCTATCAAGGCGATCAAAAATGTGACTGTCAACGAGCCCTTTTTCGAAGGTCACTTCCCTGATTTACCGATTATGCCCGGCGTGCTGATCATAGAAGCCATGGCGCAGGCTTCGGGTATTCTAGGCTTTAAGACCGTCGATAAAAAACCTGCAGACGGATCGCTGTATATGTTTGTAGGTGCAGAAAAAATGCGCTTTAAAAAGCCGGTGCATCCTGGGGATCAACTGGAGCTTTACGCCGAGGTGCTAACCGAGAAGCGCGGGATCTGGAAGTTCGCGGTCAGAGCGGAAGTTGATGGTCAGGTCGCGGCACAGGGTGAGATTCTCTGCGCCGATCGTCCTATCGATCAAATCTAAGTGACGTGAGTGAATTAAGGATAGCGGCAGGAGAGATAACGTGATTCATCCCTCAGCAATAGTGGATCCCGCTGCAGAGCTGGCCGCTGACGTGAGTGTTGGACCCTGGACAACGATAGGTCCTGACGTGGTTATTGAGGAAGGATCCGAGATTGCCTCGCACTGCGTGATAAAAGGACCGACGAAAATAGGTAAACGCTGCAAGGTTTTCCAGTTTTCTACGATTGGTGAAGCGACGCCAGACCTTAAGTATGCCGGTGAGAGAACCACACTGACTATTGGCGACGACAATGTTTTCCGAGAGGGAGTCACGGTGCACCGAGGTACGGTACAGGATCGCGCTGACACACTTATCGGTAGTAACAATCTTTTGATGGCCTACGCGCACGTTGGTCACGACTGTGTGATTGGAGACAATTGCATACTGGTTAATAACTCGGTTTTGGCTGGGCACGTGGTGTTAGACGACTGGGTTATTGTTGGCGGTTACTCCGGCGTGCACCAGTATTGCCGGATTGGCGCCCACAGCTTCATTGGTGGCATGAGTAAAGTCACTCAGGATGTCCCTGCTTTCTTGATAGCAGAAGGGCACCCTGCTTCTCCGAGAATGATCAATGTCGAGGGTTTGAAACGACGGGGATTCTCATCCGAATCGATAAAAACACTGCAGAAGAGCTACAAAGTCCTTTACCGAAGGGGCTTAAGTCTTAGTGATGCCAAAGCCGAACTGAGCGAGCTGGCTGCTCAATCGGATGACGTGGCACTACTCCTCGAATCTATCAATGCCAGCAATCGCGGCATTATTCGGTGATTCTTTTCGGTCCTACACGGCTAGTCAATGATAGAGGAGCGGGCTGTACAGGCTCGCACAGTGGCGCTTGAAAATAGGGATTGTTGCGGGCGAGGAGTCTGGCGATCAACTCGGAGCTGGTCTGATCCGGGCGTTGAAGGAGCTGGCTGCGCGCGGTGATCGGCCCGGCTTGAGGGATTTGCAGTTCAGCGGGCTGGGCGGCCGTCGCATGCTGGCCGAGGGTTTTCACAGCATTGACGCTATGGAGATTTTGTCGGTGATGGGTATTGTGGAGCCGCTTAAGCGCCTTCCATCGCTGCTAAAGCTTAGAAAGAATCTTCTGCATCATTTTCTTAGTAGTGGCGTCGATCTCGTCATCGGGATAGACTCTCCCGACTTTAATCTTGGTCTCGAACGCCGCCTTCGCCAACGGGGCATAGCAACTTGCCATTATGTTTGCCCCTCGGTGTGGGCCTGGCGGCAGGGTCGCGTCAAGAAAATCAAAGCCAGCGCCGACCATGTCCTGACGCTTTTGCCATTTGAGCAAAGCTTTCTGGAGCGAGCAGGAATAGCCTCCACCTTCGTGGGACATACCGTTGCCGATCATCTACCGCAACTGACGGATAAGCCGGATGGTCTTGCGCAGTATCCCACAAAC
>CAZDEW010000123.1:0-7463 GCA_964504585.1 uncultured Pseudomonadales bacterium
CCGAACTGCGTCAGCGTGTGGTCGTTACCAGAGGCTTTGAGCGCCGCATCACCAGAGAAGTACTCTTTATGATCGTCACCCATGTCGGAGCCAGCCATGTTCTGGTGCTTAACGCAGGCAATACCCTGACGGATTTCCTGACGTTGAACATTGAGAACATAACCCAGCATACCCGCATCGCCAAAGTATTCTTTCGCCAGGTTGTCGGTCGAAAGTGCAGCCGTGTGGTAAGTCGGCAGCGTGATCAGGTGATGGAAGATACCGGCATCGCGCGCAGCATCAGCCTGGAAGGTACGGATACGCGCGTCAGCTTCCGCAGACAGATCAGTGCCGTCATAATCAACGCTCATCAGATTATCTCTGTCATAAGCTGATACGTCTTTACCCTCTTCTTTCCACGCATCGAAAACCTGCTGACGGAAGTTAAGCGTCCAGTTGAACGATGGGCTGTTGTTGTAAACCAGCTTCGCATTCGGAATCACTTCGCGGATGCGGTTAACCATTCCGCCGATCTGACCAACGTGTGGCTTCTCAGTTTCGATCCAGAGCAGATCGGCACCGTTTTGCAACGAGGTGATGCAGTCGAGAACGCAGCGGTCTTCACCAGTGCCTTTGCGGAACTGGAACAGGTTACTGGCCAGACGCTTAGGACGCAGAAGCTTACCGTTGCGGTTAATCACAACGTCGCCGTTTTGCATGTTTTCTGCTGAAACTTCTTCGCAGTCGAGGAATCCATTGTATTGATCACCTAGATCGCCTGGCTCTGCAGTTACAGCGATTTGCTTGGTCAGGCCAGCACCGAGCGAGTCAGTACGCGCTACGATAACACCGTCGTCTACACCGAGCTCAAGGAAGGCGTAACGCACAGCGCGGATTTTCGCGAGGAAATCTTCATGTGGAACAGTAACCTTACCATCCTGGTGACCACATTGCTTCTCGTCAGACACCTGGTTTTCGATCTGAATACAGCAAGCACCGGCTTCGATCATTTTCTTGGCCAGCAGGTAAGTCGCTTCTTCGTTACCGAAACCTGCATCGATATCGGCAATGATTGGCACAACGTGCGTGGTGTGGTTATCGATCTGGTTCTGGATGTCTTGCGCCTTAACTTCGTCACCCGCTTCGCGAGCATCGTCTAGTGCGCGGAACAAACCGCCCAGCTCACGTGCATCAGCCTGACGCAAAAAGGTGTAGAGCTCTTCGATCAGAGCGGCAACAGAAGTCTTCTCATGCATTGACTGGTCAGGCAGTGGGCCAAATTCGGAACGCAGTGCTGCAACCATCCAGCCTGAAAGATAAAGATAACGGCGGTCAGTGCTATTGAAGTGCTTCTTGATCGAAATCATCTTCTGCTGGCCAATAAAACCGTGCCAGCAACCCAGTGATTGCGTGTACTGAGAACTATCGGCGTCGTAACGGGCCATGTCTTCGCGCATGATCTTCGCGGTGTACTTCGCGATATCGAGGCCAGTTTTGAATTTGTTTTGCGCGCGCATTCTTGCCGCAGATTCGGGATTGATTGCATCCCAGGTGCCGTTTTGGGCGGAGACAAGCTCGGCCACAGCAGATATATCGTTGCTGTAATCGCTCATGTGATTGGTTTCCTGTAGATAAGAGAGATAAAGAAAATGGGCGTGGGTCTTTCTAAACACACGCCTGCAGTGTAGCGAAAATTAAACTAAAATTTGACAAAATAAATTTCACAGAGTTAAATTTACAAGATCGAGCCCTATATCTCGATCTCGAAATCTAGCTTTTATTTATATAATTCAATGGGTTACGAAATTTCCGCTCGCGATTAAGCACTTTTGCTGCTGAATTTAGGCATTAAGAAGTGAAATTTCACAGCATCAGTTAGTTTCCATAACAGAGTAACTCGCCATGAAAAGCCGTTCCGAGTTTCATCGCAGCGCCCATTTTCTGGGTGCAAAGGTCAAAAGCCTGCGCAAGGCCAATCGCCTGACGCTTGAAGATCTGACGCTGCGCTGCGTGCAGATCGACCCGGAGCACGCACCCTCAGTGTCTTATCTCTCGATGGTTGAGAACGGCAAACGGGTGCCCGGCAAGGCCGTGCTCAGCGTGATCGCACAGGTTTTTCAGAAGGAACTGAACTGGTTTCTGGATGAATCAGAGGATGCGCCTAGCCAGATCCTGAGTAATGTACTGAACGACGGTCACGGCGGCATACGCGGCGTGCCCCTTGAGCCCGAATTTTTGTTCTCTCGCGAACAGCTGCAAACCGCGATCCCCGAAATGTTGTCCCAAACCGGCACCTCGGGCGCCCAATTCGCACAGCTGCTGATTCGCTCACACCAGGAATTCCGGCAGAACAGTTTTCCCGACATCGAAAAAGCCGCCGAGCAAGTGGGCCTTAAACGCATGCCTCTCGGCGTTGATGAGCTGACCGATATCTGCAGCCAACTTGGCTTAACCCTGAACTGGTTTGAACGAGATACCGAGCACATTGCAACCACGCATCGCGGCGCAACAAGCGCACCCTCCATCTCTAATTTTCTGCTGCGCTCGTTTATGGAACCGGGCGGTCAGGTCTACCTGAACAAAATCCTGCAAAAGTATCCGGCGCGTCTCAAATTCGATCTTGCACTGCATATTGGCAGGGCGGTTCTGTACGGGCTCGACAGCTATAGCGGCATGCCAAGTACCGCGGGCTATGGTCTGTCACCGGGCCGGCGCGATGAGACTCGCGCACTGGAGGATTCGATGAGTATTGATTCGTCAGAAATTCTCGAAACCTGGCGCGACTTCGAATGCAACTTTTTTGCGGGCGCCCTACTCTGCCCCAGGCAGGCATTTAAGCAGCACCTGGATCACAATGGCTACGCCATCGATAGCAATCTGCTGCTGCAAACGTCGACCTCTTTGCATATGCGGCGCATGAGCAGTGTTTCGCCCTACCCGCACTGGCATTACTTCGACGCCTATCCGCCAGGTCAACTGCGCACGGTGTATCGAGGAAACGGTATTCCATTGCCATGGGGCAACATGGGCAGCATGAGCGACCCCTGCCAGCACTGGGCGGTCTTCCGGCTTCTCAAAACCACAACCGAAAAACCCAGCTCGCAGCTTTCTATCATGCACAACAACGGCAAGCCGCATATCTACAGCTGCGAATCAGTGCTGACTCGCGACCTGGCCGGTAACAAGCACGTGCTTTGCACGGGCGTCGATCTCAATCCCGCGATTGAATCGCAAGGGCAAGATGCGAACGATATGGCCGAATCACTCAAAGAGGCGTGCCAGAAAAATCAGGGGCGCGCCGTGATATCTGGATCGATCAAACAGTCGCTATCGCAGCTTTCACGCATACTTAACATACGCTGGATCAATAGCGGGCTGGATCAACCGGCTCATCTGATTTGTTCTCGCGCCGGCGCCTGCCCGCGCAGGCCGAACTGCATCACGGCGAGCAGCCACGAAAATGCTGGTTATACAGTAAGCGCCTTGCGACGAACGATCGCGGGAGAGCAAAGCTCGGAGCAAGTTCAATGATTATCGAACAAACAATTTCTCGTTCTGTCAGCTTTATGGCGTAGATGCTATCCGCTAACATAAGCGCAATAAATGCAAGTGCTATAAGCTAAATAGCACCCGCGCCGAGCTCGGTTTGCTTTCGACTACACTCAAACTAGTGGACTTGTCGTCTTCACCGTTAATTGACGTGGTGAGGGCGAACATCAGCAAGCCCTGCTGCCAAATGTCTCGATAGACGCCCGCCCATCATGGAAACCACTATGGCAAAAAAACGCCCACTTTATTTATCACTGGCCGGCCCCGCGCTGCTCGAGACTTCGCTGCTCAACAAGGGCAATGCCTTTTCGCGACAGGAGCGAAGGGATTTCAATCTGGCAGGGCTGCTGCCTGATCATATCGGCACAATTGAAGAACAAAAATCGCGCGCTTACGATCAGCTAAATGCGTTCGAAAACGATATGGACAAGCATATCTACCTGCGCAACATTCAGGATACTAACGAAACCCTGTTTTATCGGCTGGTGATCGAGCATCTCGAAGAAATCATGCCCATCATTTACACGCCTACCGTCGGAGCGGCCTGCCAACAGTTCTCGCGTATTTACCGCCGGGGTCGCGGCGTTTTTATCAGCTATAACGATCGCGACAATATGATGGATTTGCTGCAAAACGCGACCAAGAAGAACGTCAAGGTCATTGTTGTCACCGACGGCGAACGCATTCTTGGGCTCGGCGACCAGGGTATTGGCGGCATGGGTATTCCGATCGGAAAGCTTTCACTCTACTCAGCCTGTGGTGGCATTAGTCCTGCTTACACACTTCCTATTACTCTCGATGTTGGTACCAACAATCAGGAGCTGCTGGACGACCCGCTTTACATGGGCTGGAAGAACCCCCGAATTACCGGTGCGGAGTACGAAGAGTTTATCGAGCAGTTTATCCAATCGGTCAAAGCCATGTGGCCTAACGCACTTCTTCAGTTTGAAGATTTTTCTGGCGTGAACGCGAATATTTTGCTCGAACGCTATCGCGACAAACTCTGCAGTTTCAACGACGACATACAGGGGACTGCCGCCGTCACCGTGGGAACCTTATTGGCCGCCTGTCGCGCCAAAGGCGAAAAGCTGCGCGATCAGGTGATCACCTTTTGTGGCGCGGGCTCAGCCGGTTG
The DNA here is from genome assembly GCA_964504585.1 of uncultured Pseudomonadales bacterium. GTDB lineage: Bacteria > Pseudomonadota > Gammaproteobacteria > Pseudomonadales > UBA7434 > UBA7434. The sequence goes on from CAZDEW010000123.1 coordinate 4,664, forward strand.
CGGTATCGCAGAGCAAATCGTTGCACAGATGGTATCTGAGGGTCTAAGCCCAACGCAGGCGCGCAGCCAGATATTCATGATTAATAGCCGCGGACTGGTCGTTAACACGATGGAGGGACTCAAGGACTTTCAACTGCCGCTCTGCCAGCCTTCCAGCCGACTGCAAGACTGGGGTATAGACGGCGACATCGCAACACTGGAAGAAACAGTTGCCCACTCGCAGACAACGGTCCTGATCGGCGTTTCTACCGTAGCAGGGCTATTTACCGAGAGCATAGTCAAGCAGACGTTCAAGAACACCAACCGACCGATCATTCTTCCGCTGTCGAATCCCACATCAAAAGTCGAAGCCCTGCCTTCAGATATTATCGAGTGGACAGAAGGCAACGCGATCGTCGCTACAGGAAGCCCTTTTGAGCCTGTAGAATACAACGGCAAGTCCTATCCAATTGCGCAGTGCAACAATAGCTATATCTTCCCGGGCGTGGGTCTGGGTGCAGTTGCCTGCGAAGCCAAGCGCGTTACCGACAACATGCTGATGGCTTCAAGCTATGCGCTGGCAGAGTACTCAGACCTTCACAGTGAAGGCGATGTGCTGCTGCCGGATTTGAACGATATTCGCAACGTGAGCAAGCATATTGCCAAGGCAGTCTATGAACAGGCGATCAAGGACGGCGTAGCCTATCCAACAACCGAAGAGCGTATGCTACAAAAAATTGAAAAGAACTTCTGGGATCCGGAATATCGCGAGTACCGCCGCTCTGCTGTCTAAGATCGCAGGGGCAGGAAGCACGAAGGCTAGAAAGCTAAAAGGTGAATTGGCCGTCGCTTAGCTAACGCCAATGGCAAGAAGCCGCTCGACGACAGGCTTGTTTGCCTCCGGAAAATTAAGACCGGTGATTTCTTCTCGCTCGAACCAGCCCACCTGCTGACCTTCAAGCCCTTGCGGCTCGCCACTAAATTCTTCGACCAGCCAGAATTCAATGCTAACGTTTTTATCCGGGTAACTATGGCTAACAGTTTGATAGTGCCGGGCGCCTTTGATTCCTATTCCAAGCTCTTCCATTAGCTCGCGCTCAAGTGCCTGCAATGCACTCTCTCCCAACTCACGCTTCCCCCCAGGAAATTCCCATAGACCACCCTGATGCTGCTGCTTTTTTCGCAGCGATAAAAACAGCCTCTGCTCAGCATCCTGGATAATCGCGGCAACAACATTAACGGTGGTGGTCATAAGCAGAAGTCATAAATAGTCGTTATAAATAGCGGCTTTCATTAGAAGGTTGGTAAAGTCGGAACAAGAAGCGCAAGCAAAACCGCTAGCGAATAAAGTAGCCCACCGTTTTCCATCCGCCGTCGAGCTGATGCAAGGTGACCGTTTCTATGGCCGATGGCATTTGCTCAAAATTAGTTTGCAGCGTAATCACCGCATAGTCGCCTTCGGGCGCACCCGGCATACTTTCGCGCTGTACTACAAACTGCACGTCGCGCGAGACCACTTGCCCAAGGGGCGATCGAACCTGCTGCAACGTTTTCACCCACTGCTCACTGGAAAGCTCGCTTTGAAAAAAAGGATCCGTCTCGCGCCAACTCTCGGCGTATTCGCCACTGTCGACCAGGCTTAACCAGTTCATGGCGTTTTCAACTTGAGCAGCCTCATCGGCTAGCGCGGTCATGCTGCATAAAAGCAGTATTGCTGTATTGAGTAATTTTTTCATAAGCTCTCCCAGCAAATAGAATTATTTTCAATGATGGATGTGCAAACCCGGAAGATATCTCCCTTGCATGCATTACAACATAATCTGAATCTGCCGTGGGCAGCGCCGCGTCGGCAAAACGGGCCTGGAACTAAGCTTTGGCGGCTTCCCGACGCATAAAAAATACTCTAGGCCCATTATCCGATACGCGTGCCGAGTCAATAATTTCAAAACCAAAGCGTTGGTAAAGGGGGTTATTCTTCTCATTAGTGGATTCAAGATACGCCGGTAGCCCCTGCTCATCACAGGCCTTGAGACCAGCACCCAGGAGCGCAGAACCAATACCTAGACCCTGCTTGCCCTGCCTTGCGCCAATACAGTGAAGATAGAAGTGAGGTTTACTCAGGTGATACTCTGCAAAGAACGTTTCAACGCGCTGCGCTCGCCGAATTCCTTGCATGCCGCCCGCGAGAAACAGTCTGGCTATCGCCCGTAACCAGGGCCAGCTCAGCGGTGGACGCGCATTAACGCCCGCGGGTAACCACATCGCAGCACCTGTTTGATCCTGGTTGATGTAAACCTGCCCATGGAATCTATACAGACCTTCTGCCTCTGCAAGAAACAAAGAGGGATAAACTCGTGCAGCGGGACACATCCAGTTCATCAGCGGATCGTTGGCAAAAGCGCTCGCCAGGATATCTGCCACCGCAGGCATTTCATGATCAGCTGCTAAGCGCACAACACGTGCAGCTTCCAGCTCTGTGTTCTGCGAATGTCGACCGCTTTCGCTCATCGTACCACCCTTTTGGCTTCATCAAATCATTAGGTAACCTCTGATCTATTCGCTGATGGTCGAGTTTGCGTCCCAATGGCGATGGTCGCAAGGCGCGTCGCGAAGGTCGCGCGACTTGAACGTCGCGGCCGTAGCACTCTCGTTTCCAAAATAGGGACGAGCGGCGCAACGAAGCGAGCGCGCCATTGGGTGCAAACCCTTGCAGGGACAGGCTTTTGCGGTCCATCCGCTGCGTTGATCCGCTTGGAAAGGACTAGTCAGGGCCTGCCCCGCGAGCGCAGCGAGTGCTTTGGGTATTCCCTGCGCGAATCGT
>CAZDEW010000124.1:0-7340 GCA_964504585.1 uncultured Pseudomonadales bacterium
TTTGTTTGTCGCTTACTAAATCTAGATTGTCTGCGGATGTGTGATACTCAGGAGATTCACCTAATGGAGTACGCATTAAACATCCCATAGCGAGATTTATTCCTGGTGAGCAATACTGGCGCTCGTCATAGCCATAAGGAATGAACGGAGTGATACGACCGGGCAGCCCTTCCCTTATGTAGCCAGAAACAAGCCTGTCAACTATCCCGTCAGCTCGCTTGCTCAACTTGTATGTAAAGGCTCCATCATCGCCTAGTCCACTCATAACCAAACCGGAGACGATGTTGGCTAGCTTATTCTCATTTTGCGATAGCCAAGTGATTGCCCCTATTGTGCTCGGGACAAATATAATGCGTAGACCATAATGCAGGTCCATCGTTTGAGCTTCTTTTGCCAACAAGGTAGCACACGCAAGGCCAGAGAGATTGTCATTCGCCAGGCTCGGGTGACAGATATGAGTTGAAAGCAGGAGCTCTTGGTCGGATTTCCCTGGAATGAATATCTCGCCATAAGTTAAGCTACCCTGCGTAAAGCTACTGTCGATTCTGACTTTATATTCACCCTCGACCAATGTTTGCCGCAAACGATGCGGTACACAAAAACCCCATTGCTCAGAATAGTAACTCGTTCGATACGGTATAAGGTCTGGTTGATCCGGCAAAGAAAACAAATGCTCATCGAGAGTCGCTAGAGACATTGACGCATCCACTGGTGCGCTATAGCTCATGACGTGCAAATTATGATCTGCGAAATCTAAGATTTTTTGTCCGTCTGGAGAGATGATATGGGCTCCCGAGATATTCCACTCCTTAGGTACAGTCCAGTCGAATACCTGCGTACCTGACGGGACTTCTTCTATCAAAATTGGAATGTATTCCGATAGTACCTTTAGAGTTTCTCGGACCCCCGTGCCGGTGATGCTACGACAGATAGGGTAGAGTCGCTCGCACAAGGCAAAGATTTCCTGATTGATCAACTTGCTATCCACTTCTCTGTCGTTCTATCGCACTAGCTGTTTTGGTGTCTGCGCAGTGCGGCGTATCTATTACTCTCCCTCTAAAGAGACAGCAAAACGCCGATTACCTGCAGCAATTATTCGGTTTGTCGACCTCTAGAAGAGGGTGTAGATAAATGGTGCGATGGCAGAGCCCTGAGCAAAGAAAATGAGACCACCAAGAAGCAACATCACGAGGACGAGTGGTGCCATCCAGTACTTCTTACGCATTCTCATAAAACTCCATAAATCGCCTAGTAGTTCTAGCATTAGAATGGCCTCACTAAATTGTCGGGTTGAGTAGGTTCGCTTATCACACGGTAACTTTCGATTTCGGAATCAAGCTTCATGCTTAATGGGTCTCGCCTTAAGACCCATCGCATGAACAAACCTGTTGGGAATAACACAAGGAAGAAAACAATCCCCATGATAATGGGTGTTGTGATCTTGTTAAGAAGAAGTCCAAATCTCATCCAGCCCCGATAAACAGGACGGAGGGAGGGTGCATGCACCAACCCCCACAGTATGAGCGCGCCCGCAACTATCCACGGCCACTGAGGGTATGAGAATTCAAATATCCATGGAATAACGATGCCGAACAAAATTGCCAACACGATACCGGTCGTGATGGCAAATTCTCTTAGCCCTTTGGAATCTAGTTCTGGAATAACATGTCCCTGCATAGTCTTAGTCCAATTCAAATTCAGACATCCACGAATCGTCCTTTTCTATCTCGGGTTGATCCGTTTTTGCCAAAATAAAGTTCTCTACCACGAGGTAGTCCATTTCGGTCCGCATGAAGCAGCGATATGCGTCCTGCGGTGTACATACGATGGGTTCTCCGCGGACGTTGAACGAGGTGTTAACCAATACACCGCAACCAGTCTTGTCATTAAATGAACGGAGCAGATTGTAATACCTGGGATTAGAGTGCTCGTGAACGGTTTGTATTCTTGCAGAATAGTCAACATGAGTGATTGCTGGAAGCTCACTGCGTTTCAAGTTGAGCTTTTCAATACCAAACAATGCATTTTGGTCATCTGTGAGAGGTACGCGCAGGCATTCGTTGATAGGCGCGACAATAAGCATGTAAGGGCTTGGTCGGTCCTGTAAAAAGTAGTCCCCGACACGCTCAGCAAGTACCGATGGCGCAAAAGGTCTGAACGACTCACGATACTTGATCTTAAGGTTCATGACGGATTGCATCTTTGCGCTACGCGGGTCGCCGATGATGGATCGCCCCCCGAGCGCTCGAGGGCCAAATTCCATTCGACCTTGAAACCACCCGACAACATTCTCGCCCGCCAGTATTTCAGCAACTGTGTCGTAGAAAGATTCGTCTTCTACGATTTGGTATTGAGCACCAACTCCATCGAACGCTTCTTTGATTTCCTCGCGTTCGTATCGTGGGCCAAGATACGAACCCTTCATAGAATCGTTTGCATCAACTGAACGAGGCCACTCACAAATTTCGTGGCCAATAACCTGTGCTGCGCCTAGTGCGCCACCGGCATCGCCAGCGGCTGGCTGTATCCAGATATCCTTGAAGGGTGATTCGCGGAGTACGCGACCATTCGCGACACAGTTAAGAGCAACGCCGCCAGCAAGACATAAATAGTCTACGCCAGTTTCAGTATGGAGTGTCCGCGCCAAGCGCAATACAACTTCTTCTGTGACGACCTGGATGCTCGCTGCAAGATCCATCTCTCTTTGCGTAATCTCTGACTCTGGTTCACGCGCAGGCCCCCCGAAAAGGTCGGCGAACTTGTCATTGGTCATCGTTAGTCCAGTACAGTAGTTAAAGTACTGCATATCCAGTCGAAAGGTGCCGTCTGCCTTTAAATCTATAAGGTGGTCAAGGATGAGCTGGCTATATTTCGGTTCACCATAAGGTGCCAGGCCCATCAATTTGTACTCTCCGGAATTGACCTTAAAGCCCGTGTAATAAGTGAAGGCAGAGTAGAGGAGGCCTAGGGAGTGAGGGAAATCAATTTCCCACAGCGGCTTAAGCGATGCGCCTTCACCAAGCCATGCGCTTGTGGTTGCCCATTCACCCACGCCATCAAGACAGAGTACAACTGCGTTCTCAAAGGGTGAAGGATAAAACGCCGAGGCTGCGTGACTCTGATGGTGTCCAGCAAACATGAGTTGGGGCAGCTCTTTAGGCTTCATATCTCCGAGTGCTGAAAACTCACGTCGCAATGTCGCTTTCAGATAGAGTTTTTCTTTGAGCCAAACCGGCATCGCAGCAAGAAACGATCGCCACCCTTTTGGCGCATAGGAAAGATAGGTTTCTAGCAGCCGCTCGAATTTCACAAGTGGCTTGTCATAGAAAACGATATGTTCAAGATCTTTTATTTCGATACCGGCTTCGTCCAAACAATATTGGATCGCGTTCTCCGGAAACGCAGGGTCATGTTTCTTGCGCGTGAATCGCTCTTCCTGCGCAGCTGCGATTATTTGTCCATCGCAAAGCAGCGCGGCTGCGCTATCGTGGTAGTAGGCAGAAATGCCGAGTATATATGTTGTTGCCAAAATCACATCCAGTGTTGATTCTTGCTTCCCGCACGCTCTGGCAGCGGGTCCCTATTCATACGCAGTCTAAACGAACATAGGCCCCGGAATTCTCCGGGTATGTAAGAGATACTAACGCACCGCTTACAACAAGATACTAAATGTTGTGTTCCAAAGTGGTGATCAAATCTGCACTTTGCTTGAGTTTATCCAGCACTGAGAGCTAATCGGTTATTGCCGACACCCAGTAGACCTTCAAGATAAGGCGCTACAGCGGTTAATGGTATTGGATTCTCGTGAACTAAGTGTTTTCCATTTGGTCGTCTGACCCAGAACATACCCTCTGGGTTATGCATGCCACTTTTCACCGTATCGGAACAGTAAAGTAAGGAGCCAATCGGTAGCGAGCGTCCTGTTGCTCGGTTCTCAATTTCTGCATTGTCTGGTAAAAGATCGATGATAGAACAACCTGTGTAAAGTCTGTTGTCAATCACGCTTGTTTTGAATGCTCGCTGGTTGCCACTGAATATTTGTTTTACTTGATTTTCACCAAGCTCTGCAGCTTCCGTATCTTTAAAGCTTATCCAGAACTCTTCAGCCATCACGGGCTCTATGCTTACCCATTGATCGAGACCCGCAAAATTACAGAATTCTTCGAGATCATATGGGCGATAAAATCGTTTACCGCCACTATCTTCCCAATTGACTGCAGGTTCTTGCGATAGTGCTGTGCAAAAAACTATTGTCACGTCATCACCAAACTTCAAAGCGCGACCTACAAGTTCGTCGTTAGCTTTATATGCGGAACGAATAGCATTGGCGTTTGCAGACTCATATGAGTTTTGGCTTTGAAATAATTCTGGCTGATAGTCACGCCAATAACAGTGTTGCATATGGGCGACACTATTAGAAAAGAAGCTGGCAAATAGTGGCTCAATACGTTTGAACACTTTTTGAAAAACATCAAACTGGAAGGTATCCAGGAGAAGGGCGCGTCCGGTTCTGTTTTTGGCAAAGGTTTCGCTGGTCAGTTGCTCTAATGTTTTAAAGCAGCTGGTGATAGTTAAACCGTGTGTCCACATAAAGCGCGCAAACGACATTAACTCTTCGAGCTTATTAGCAGCATTCGGGTTTGTATGTTCCTGAACCTGGCTTTGTACAAACTGATGATAACTATTAAGTGGAGAAGGGTGCGCAACTGTCTCTCGCGGTGCCCAAGGATCCGGTAGGCCATAAGATCCATTGTTTTGTGTGAGAGGGACGTTCATAGAGCCGCATTGCCAAGACTTAAACCCGGCGCGCTCTACTTTGGCGGCAATTGTATCTAGATCGTTGCGCTCGTGTCCTTCACCCAACAAAAAGACGCCGTGTTCGGCAAACGTCTTTCCAGTGTGTACGGTAACCCACTGAACCCAAGGATTGAGTTCGTATCCGGATTCTCCAGCATCCGTAGTATAGACCTCAGAAGACGAGAACAGCTTTTGAAAGTTTGGAAGCTCACCCGCCTGCATGAGCGGATAAAGAAGCCGCGGAGTGAGTTCGTTGAACTCTAACATGACCACACGATCCATAGTTCCCCCAACTACTACAACTATTGGCTCAGAGCATATTCATAATAAATTGATAGGGGCTAAAAACAACCCCAACATACGCATAATATATATTATGTTAAATTAACACCCGTTAACGTCATATTCACATATCGTAGGTTTAAGCCGATTTGTTGGCGCCTTCCGATCTACGCTTTTCTTTGGTGGCGTGCTTTTCCTAGGCCCTTTGGTTTGCTGGGCTTTTCTTTGATCGCGCTTTGTCATTTTGATACACCATCTCTGCTCAGACGGTAGTTTACATTTGTCAGATACGTCGTTTTTTAACACTATGTCGTTAAGTTGTAATTCGTGACTACTTCCACATTTCTTTGTATATCAGAAACATAAGAGGTGTTTTTGGGATAAGATTTTGCGCACAGGATAAGGAGTTTCTGTGGCTCACGTGCGTGTCCTTAGACACTATATTCATACGACATACATTTATACCGCGATAATCGAAGCGATACTAATCGCTATGGCTGCCTTTTTCGGCCATTTTACGAGGTACGGTTTTTTTCCAGAAGTTGGAGACTATTGGTTAACCGGTTCGTCATTTGCGCTGGTTCACATTCTTTCCATGTTCGCTATGGGTGTATACGAATCGCGTCTCCGGGAAGGCTACGCTGGCATGATGCTCCGAACTGCTGTCAGCATATTTCTGCTAGGTTCAATGGCTTATGCAATTTTTGCATATTTTATTCCTGCCATTGAAATGGGGCGTGGAGTGCTTTTATTTGCCGCAATAGAAGCTTTCATACTGGTAGCGGTTTCGCGCTGGCTAACAAATCAATTTGTTGATGAAAATGCGCTTAAATCACGTGTTTTGATTCTGGGTACAGGTCATCGCGCAAAAAAGATAGCGTCAAGGATGAGGAGGAAGTCGGACCAGCGGGCTTTCCTTTTGCTCGGTTTTTTGGAGTTGCCTGGGCTGGAGAATCTTGTAAGCGAACACGATGTCATCGTGTTGTCTACGGATAAATCGCTGCCTGAATATTGTAAGGAAATGAGCGTTCAGGAAATCGTAGTCGCGATCGACGAGCGTCGTAGAGATGGGAACACAGCGGGGTTACCTATCGATGATTTGTTAGAGTGCCGAACGAGTGGTATCGAAATTTGCGAAGTGCAAGAATTCATAGAACGAGAAGCTTCAAAGGTTGACGTCGATCTATTGCGTCCTAGTTGGATGATTTTCTCTGATGGCTTTGTAGCGAATCCTGTTCGTCGAGTAATAAAAGCTTCATTCGACAAATTAGCAGCACTCTTCCTTCTCTTCGTCACCTGGCCGATCATGCTCATAACTGCAATTGCGATCGGCCTCCCCAGCTTGTTTCGCGCACCTATACTATATCGTCAGGAGCGTGTCGGGCTGAACGGCGAGTGTTTCGACGTACTGAAATTCAGGAGCATGCAGGTTGATGCGGAAAAGTCTGGCGCGGTTTGGGCGCAGAGTAACGATCCTAGAGTGACCAGGGTTGGATCGGTCATTCGTCGTAGTCGTATAGACGAGCTACCACAGCTCTTTAACGTGCTCAAAGGAGATATGTCGTTTGTTGGCCCAAGGCCCGAACGGCCGATATTCGTCGAAGAGATCAGCGCAGAGGTCCCTTACTATGACCAGAGACACAAAGTGAAACCTGGGATTACAGGTTGGGCCCAGCTTTGCTACCCCTATGGGGCTTCAATTGAGGATTCTAAAGAGAAGTTGCAATATGATCTCTACTACTTAAAAAACCACAGTATCCTATTGGATCTGATCATTCTCATTCAGACTGTTGAAGTTGTTTTAGTGGGTGAAGGTGCGCGCTAAGTGAAACATGCGCTAACTCTAGATGTAGAGGATTACTTCCAGGTCGCGGCGTTCAAAGATCAAATATCTCCCTGTGATTGGCCTGCTCAGGCTAGCCGAGTCGAGCGCAATACTCACCGGTTCTTGGAAATTACTGATGCTCATTCGGTCAAAGCCACCTTTTTCTTTCTTGGCTGGGTGGCGCATCGTTTTCCAAATTTGGTGCGTGAAGTTCGTTCTCAGGGTCATGAGATCGCTTGTCATGGCTTCTCACATCAGCTGATTTACGAACAGTCTCCAGAAGTATTCAAACAAGAAACGCTGCGATCCAAGGCGCTGCTAGAAGATCAATCTCAAACCGACGTTACGGGTTATCGAGCAGCAAGCTATTCCGTAACGCCCAAATCTCTATGGGCATTGGACATCATTTCAGACGCAGGTTTTGAATACGATTCCA
>CAZDEW010000125.1:0-6992 GCA_964504585.1 uncultured Pseudomonadales bacterium
CACAGTCGCTGGCGTGTTTACCCAAAACGCCTTTCGGGCGGCTCCCGTTGAAATTGCCGAAGCGCGTATCAAATCGCTGAAGACGGCGACGCATTCAGAAAAAATTTACTGTTTGATCAATGCGGGGAATGCGAACGCCGGTACCGGTGACGACGGTTATCAGGCTGCGCTAGACACCACTGCAGGCATTGCCAATGCCCTGGGCACCGCTGCTGATTCTATTCTACCTTTCTCGACCGGCGTCATTGGTGAACCGCTGCCCGTGCAGAATTTTCTGGACTCGGCTCATGCGCTCGTCAGTGAATTATCGACCGATGGCTGGGAGCGCGCCTCGCGAGCCATTATGACGACCGATACAGTTCCCAAGCTGGTTCAACGCGATATTGTGATTGATGGTCAACAAGCAACAATCGCTGGTATCGCGAAAGGCGCGGGTATGATCAAACCCAATATGGCGACGATGCTCTCCTACATTGTCACTGATTTGCTGATCGATCAGGCGGCACTTCAGCAGCTGCTCGATCACGCGGTCAATCGCTCGTTTAATCGCATCACTGTCGACGGTGACACCTCAACCAACGATGCCTGCATACTGGCCGCAACAGGCGGTGCCGAGATCGCGCTTAGCAGAGAGAGCGCCGAATGGACGCAGGTAGAAGCGGCAGTGTCCGACTTGATGCGCGAGCTGGCGCAATCGATTATTCGCGATGCGGAAGGTGCTTCCAAGTTCATAACGCTTGATATCAAAGGCGGTGCCAGCGCTGATGAATGTCTAGCGGTTGGCTATGCCGTCGCCGAGTCACCTCTGGTAAAAACCGCTTTTTTTGCCAGTGACGCTAACTGGGGAAGGATTCTTGCCGCCGTCGGTCGTTCAGGGCTGACTGAGCTCGACGTCAATCAAATCACGATTCAGCTTGGTGATCATCTTATTTGCGAAAAAGGCGGCCGTGCCTCTAGCTATGTTGAAGAAGAGGCCATGCGCATTATGGCGCAAAAAGAAATAACAATAACGATCGATTTGAATCGAGGCAAATCTCACGAAACGCTGTGGACCTCCGATCTGTCCCACGACTATGTGAGCATAAACGCGGACTACCGAACCTAGTTTTTATTGCGCGCTATGGGCTGTGGGTATTTACTTCTCCTTAGTTCCTTAGTTCCTTAGTTCCTTAGTTCCTTAGTTCCTTAGTTCCTTAGCTCCTTATTCATCGCATACTAGAAGATGGGTACCACCTGGCTCCCACGTTACATGCTCCGCAAACTTCAAGCTAATCCTTTTCCCCCAATTAACAATAGTATCAATAGTGATATTATTAACCGATGGCGTCGATAGAAGGAATTCTTGATGATATGAAGCGTATACGCTTCAATGACTTAACTAAAGTATGCAAGCATTTCTTCGGTGAGCCGCGTCAAAGCGGCACGAGCCACAAGGTTTACAAGACACCTTGGGCTGGTGATCCCCGTATCAACATTCAAAATGCGAAGGGCAAAGCTAAACCTTATCAGGTTAAGCAGGTGCTTCAGGCAATCGAGCGTCTCGAGGTGCAACAAAATGGTTAAACATTACGACCGCTACACTTATCGGCTTACCTGGTCAGAAGACGATGGTGAGCACGTTGGTCTGTGCGCTGAATTTCCTAGTTTAAGCTGGCTAGATAGTACGCCGGAAAAAGCATTAGTCGGAATCCGTAAACTGGTTAAAGCCACTTTATCAGATATGGCTAAGACCAATGAAGAGCCACCTGAGCCTATCGCATTAAAAAACTATAGCGGCAAGTTTATGGTTCGCGTGCCGCCAGAAACACACCGCATGCTTGCTATCAAAGCGGCTGAGTCAGGTGTTAGCCTAAATCGCTTGATCTCAAGCAAGCTAAATTAAACCAGGCCAAGCAAAATTGGACGCATTAGCGTGTGCCTCTGTTGGCGGCGGTACTAAGATGCCAGTGGAATGTAGGCCTCTTTTATTCGCGCCCAGTAATTTAGCAAATTCGAATGGCGTTCCAGCAGTGTCGCATGGGGTGAATCCAAGCCTTCAGCCAACATCTGGCCAATAGAGGCCGCTAATGCGCAGTCGTAGCGCGACATTGTTTCACCGAACAAAAAGGGCTTGTCGCTAAGGGCTTTCGATAGCGACTCCAAATCTTGAGCTACAAAATCGTAGATCTCCTGATTGCTCAGGCGCCCCGTGCCCTGCGAATATAGATCTTTCTTAACCTGACGTCTAACAACCGAAAAAATTAGTTTTCGCAGGGGGGTGGGGACCTCGACGAACAGCGCGTCGCGAATTTTCCGGGCGTTTTGATCATCCATCCATCGCGCGTAGACAATACTCCAGTAGAGTTTCTCATCCAGTCCGCGCACCAGCATGTGCCCAAAGCCCTCTTGCTCTGGCGTGAGCGCCTTGTCTGCAAGAGAAAAATTTTCTGACAGGTAGTCCAGAATGATCTCAGAGTCGGGGATGATAGTACCGTTGTGCTCAAGCACGGGAATCTTTTTATGCGGTGTGCTGCGTGGATCGCCGGGCACTAACTCAAAATCAATCTCGTGTCGCTTTAAAAATAAATAGACCTTAAGTGTAAAGGGGCTTGGGTCGGGTAGGCCAAACGCCGGATAGAATCCGTGAAGTTTCGGCTTTGTATTTTGCATGTCTACTATCTCAGTTGTGGCTTACAATCAAATAGAATTTACCAGACGATCAGAGGGGCTGATCACGCCAAGGTTCCCTCTATTCACCACATGGGTGTAGATTTCGGTCGTGCTCACATCACTATGCCCTAGTAGCGTTTGAATCGTTCGCAAATCGTAGCCGGATTCAAGCAAATGCGTAGCAAAACTATGGCGGAAACTATGTGACTTAGCGGGTTTGTTGATTCCTGCCCTCCTAACGGCCTGTGTAACCTGCTTTCTCAATGCGCTCTCGTGCAGATGATGCCGTCTCAATACGCCGTTTCTGGGGTCTGGCCCCGGCCTTGAGGCTGGCCAGAGAAACTGCCAGCCCAATTCAGTTGCAGCCCTCGGATACTTCCTGGCTAGCGCATTTGGCAGAAATACTTCGCCGCACCCGTTTGCTATATCCTGTTTGTGTAGAGCGCGAACTCGCTCAATCTGTTCACGAAGTTTGTCTGTGATTTCCTGAGGCAAAACAGTGGTTCTATCTTTATTGCCCTTGCCGGCTCTTACCACGATATTCTTCGAATCGAAATCAAGGTCTTTCACACGCAGTGAAAGTAGCTCCGCTTGTCGTAACCCAGAGCCATACATTAATTTTACCATCGTGCGGTAAGGTTCATTTAGTTCGGTAAGAATTCTTTGTATCTCGTCGCGGCTGTAAACTACCGGTAACCTCTTCGGTCTTTTGGCGGGTAGATAATTAATATCACCTATCTCAATATCAAGGAAGCGTTTGTATAGATAGACGAGTGCGTTCAACGCTGTTCTTTGGGTGCCAACTGAGCAACTTCTGTCGTTCGATAGATGTGTCAAAAAATCAGCAATGCCATCTGTTGTTATCGTCGAAGGGTGTACTTTTCCGTGGTATCGAATAAAGCGGTGTATCCAGTGAAGATAGGTTTTTTCGGTTTTGTAAGCCAGGCCAGATTGCCTCATATGGAGAACAAGCTGCTCCCTCATCCCGCCGCTACGCGTGTTGACCGGTTTTCTTACGTCGTCCATAAAGCCCCTCATAAAGCTGTATAAACATACAGTATCAAAAATCGAGAGCGCGGGCAAACTGAATGTCCAAATCCGTTTTTCAGAGGAAAAACCGCTGTACACAAAAATAAATTTGTAAGTCATTGATTTATATTGGCCGCTTATCTTAAGATATTAGGCCGTTAAAAGCATGGCTAAATAGAGGCACATCGAGGAAGTGATAATATGAAAAAGAAATTGCAAATCGTTGATCCATATACCAAATATTTTTATTTTTTACGCGTGCCTAGATGCGCACATCTCTGCATATAAGGACTCGGGCACTATAATCAACTGTTAAGAGGCTAAGAGTGGCTTTTTTTACAATTGAAAGTTTGGACGTTCAGTTCTATCAAAATGCAAAAGAGGTTTCTCCGCTGGGATTCTCTGAATTAGTGATCTCAAGTTCTGAAAACCTAGTTATGTTTGAATTAGCAGATCTTGATAGAGCTAGAGGAGCAGCGAAAAGAAGATCTCTAAGTCTAAAAAGTTTTGATCTTTCCTGGCTGTGGGAAGACAGCGAGGTATCTCGGGATAACAAGAGCTTTAACCGACACCTAAAAGGTTTGGAGCTTGGAAGATATTTTTACAGTAACAGTCAAATGCATCATTATTTTCAATGTAGTGAATTCCCTATCGAAACGATCGAAATATTGGGGGTCTACTACTCTAATTGCGTTTTATACGAGTTTAAATTGGTGCTTGGCGATGGGCGTTGCCATGAGTCAGGAGAAACTGTTAGGTCGCCGGGTGACTGGCGACTAGGTGCTGTCGAAGCGAGTTGTCGATTTAGATTAGGGGTAGAGCAAATCGAAATTTTGTTATCTCAGAAGTTTAATGATTCACGAAAAGAACATCTCAAATCTTTTAGTATATTCAAAGAGTACCTAAGTTCGCTTGAGTCGCCTCTTAACCAGTCAAGTAACCCGGACTCCGAAGTCGCCGGTTCTTGAGGCGTTATGTGTTTTGAGATCGATGAAGATTTACGGATATAACGCAGCATCGACTCAAGATGTGCCTTCTGAATTGTCAGAGGTAACGATTTCGGCATCATCAAAGACGCTCATGGAGCTGTCTGAATTTTTCAAGCGATGTGCGGAGCAGATCGAAGAAAACGGAGAAGCCTGGGAGCACGAGCACTTCGAAAGTGAGTGTTTTGATGGTGGCACGCCTAGCGTAGTCGTCTTTAATGAGAAGCTATCATGAGGCCAACACATAACAAGTTTGGGCACGTTGTTGGACGCACTATCGTGCGCCCGTGCCAAAGGCGTTATAACCCTTGGAGGGACTGCCCGTAGAACAAGACGATACAAAATTTGTTGTACTGTGGATTCTGATTTTCTTAGGTTTCGTGGGCGCGTTTCGTTACGCTAGGACAGGCGAGACAACCGATATTTTAGTCGGCGAAGTTCAGGATTGTCACTCATTACCCGGCCGTGGAACTGGTAGCTTTATCGCCCTAGTTGACCTAGAGGATGGTGAGCAAGTAAAGATATTGAGTTCCGGATGCTTCAAGTACGTTGGAAAGTCAATGCAAGTCGCCAAAAAGAAATCGCGTTTATCCGGAGAGGTAATTTTTGTATTTACCGACGAGTTATAACAAGGCCAGGCACGTCGCTTCGCTGGACGTCAAACCTGCGGTTTGCCGCCCATGCTGGCGGCGTTAACTGTACGCAATGAAATGGCTCAGAGCAGCATCGTGGCTATTTGGTTCTCTGATCTTTCTAAGTGTTTTGCTGGCTGGTGTCTCACTTGTCCTTTTTAGAGGAAGCTGCTCGAACCAGCAATATCAGCTGATTCCGTCACCAGATGGCTCGCTCAATGCTGTGATCTTCGAAAGGAACTGCGGCGCAACCACTGGGTTCAGCACCCAAATCTCAATTCTTGACGGGAATGAAGTGCTAGGAAATCGGGCTGGTAATATTTTTGTGGGCGATGGTCATCCAAGTGAAAGCTTGCCAAAAGTTAGCTGGTTATCTGAAAATCAATTATCCATCCGGGTTCGCTCATCCGTGAGAGTCTATAGCAGGGGAGAGACATGGGGTTGGCCATGGCGAAGAATCGAAGTAGTCTACGACTAAATACAGTTAACAAGGCTGGGCACCGTAGCCCAGTAAACTGGGCCGGACGCACACTGCGTGCGCGCCCGTGCCAGCGGCGTTATGTGACTTAAGAATGTCGATTCAACGTGGGTACTTAAGTTTAATCGTACTGGTCGTGCTGGTGTATCTGCTAGGAAACTTTATATTTGGGCCTCTCGGATTAGCGGCTTCAGCAATTTTCGTAGTCGGCTCACTACTGCAGGCAAAACGATTGATGATCGCTAATCGAAAATTTGAGGCCGTTTTCGCCCTCTGTGCCTCCATTTCAATGCTAGCAAGTATTTCTTTGCCGATATGGGGTTATCATCCTAGCATTGGAGTCGACGCAAACGGAAAGCCTTGGGAGGCTCACGCACATTTCATTTGGCAGGTCGATCATGTGCACTAGCAAATCGTCACATAACCAGTCGCGGCACACGGTCGGACTCGCTATCGCGAGCCCGTGCGCGAGGCGTTAAATAGCGTTTGCTCAGGTTGGTATTGGAGACGGCTAAACTAAAGTGAGAGTGAGTGCTAAACGAAAGGTAAATGGACAAGTATTACGTCTTTCTATACGCTTTTAAGCGTACGCGAAGCACGCATAGCTTGCTGATGCGGACAAGCGCACGCTTAAAAGTGTAGCCGCAATACGGGATTCACGATCGGTCTTCGTAGCGGCGTGCACTGATTCTTTTTTTGGTTTTTCGATGGATTTAAAGACCGTGCCACAAACGCCATTTAACAAGAAGCAGATGCGGACCTCGTCAGAAACTGTCAGTCGGCTTGCAAAAAGCGCGCAAGCCTCCCGCCAGTTTATTCCTCGGCCGCATTGCCATATTCGTTATATTTCCTAGTGCCATGTCGATCAATCTTCTACAGAAGTATGAATGCGGCAACTGTGGGCGAGTTTTTAATGATCATGAGTTAATTTGCGAGGATCACAGAGATCCGCAAAAGAGCATCATATGTCCGGACTGTCGGTATTACTTGGAAGTGCCGAGTAATCCAAAGAGGCGCCTAGTGATAATCACCTTTTTAGTGGCTTTGGTAATGGGGCTAGTGCTCGCCGAGATATCAGATATTCCAATAGATGCGTTAATCGCTGGATTACTATTCTTTGTTGCTTTACCCGTGTATCTTTGGGCTTACGGAAACCCTTATGCACCGCTCAAGACAAATGCAATCGGAAAGTCAGAAATATAACAAGTTTGGGCACTT
>CAZDEW010000126.1:0-6984 GCA_964504585.1 uncultured Pseudomonadales bacterium
AGAACAGGGACTACCCTGGCTAAACCGCAAACTGGCTTAAACAGAGCACTAAACAGCAACCGACCCACTAATCGGACAGGCAAATGGCAACAAACGACAGCAGACCCGTCAATCTGGATCTGACCAAGTTCAGTTTTCCGGTGACCGCAATAGCTTCTATCACCCACAGGGTGTGTGCGGTCATTAGCTGGGTCGGTCTTGGTGTTTTGATCTGGGTCGTTTCAGCAGCGCAGGGCTCGGCCACAGATTTTGCGAGCACCGCCAACGTGATCGGCGGCTCCTTCTTCATTCAGTTCTGCCTGTGGGGGATGCTGTCTGCATTCGGATACTACTGTCTGGGCACGGCCAAGCACCTGATTCAGGATATGGGTTATTTTGAAGATTTTGCTGGTGGCAAAACCATTTCCTGGGCGAGCCTGCTCTGCGGCGGCGCGCTAAGCATTTTGATTGGAGTTGCGATATGGGCGTAAAACACTGGCTCTTTCAACGAGGCAGCAACCTCGTGTTTATCCTGTTTGGCGCCTGGTTTTTGGTGAGCTTTATCAGCGGTGGCTTTAGCGATTATGCCGGCATAGCTTCGCTGCAGGAGAGCGTTGCTGCTAAAGCGGTGCTCGGCGTCGTATTGCTGCTCGCTGCCCTCAATTCTATTCTTGCCGGCTGGCAAATCGCTGGTGACTACGCGCACAAGATTAACGTCAGCTCAGGCGTCATTGTTGCGATCGTTGCCCTGATCAGCATTGCCTATCTTGTTGTTGGCGCTGGAGTGCTCTTCTAGTACGCCCTCCCCGATGCGGGGACTCGCCCCCGCGGGCCACTTATCTTTGATCGGCAAAGATAAGGGCAAAGCCGATAAGCGAAAGGCCGCTTGATTACCTCTATCTACCTACGCTGCGCGGCAACATTGCTGTCAAAGCTTCATTCGCTTCTGAGTTGTGTTTTACCCAATTACCATCGCGCTGAGAACCAACACTCCCCGTGGCCGTAGCGACGGCGTTCAGCTGGGCTAAGCGCCCAGCAAGATGCGGGGACTCGCCCCCGCGGGCGACTTATCTTTGATCGGCAAAGATAAGGGCAAAGCCGACAAGCGAAAGGCCGCTTGACCGCCTATGTTTCCACTGCACTGCGTAGCGGTATCACAGCCACAGCTTAGCTCCTTAAGGTTGGCAGAAGTCTCGCTGCGCTCGCTTCTGAGCTGCTTGAGTTTTATATGCCTTCGGGTTGCGGTCGTAGATAGATCTTGGCTGCGCCGTTTCTTTCAGCTTTCAAACTGCCGAAGGCGGCCTGACTGTTAACGTACGAGCGGCGGGATGCCGCGAGAGCGTAGTTGCACAGGATGTGCATTCTGCGCGGTTAGTTATAAAGGCAGGTCAACTGAGGGAACCCGAAGGGCAAGTTTGTTGCTGCGGCGTTTTTGCTTACTTTTTTCGCTGTAGAAAACCGAGCAGGAGCGAAGGTTTCACGAAAGCCCGTAGGGTGAGCGACAGGAAGTCGCGAATAAAAAAGTCAGTCGGCCCTGGGGCCGAGACCCCACACCACCTGTGGCGGCAGCCGCAGAGTGCAGCGGGGCTAAAGACTAGAGATTCATCTTGGAGACACTGATAGTGTCTTCCGCGAGATTCAAGACCTCGGCCAGATGCTTTTTCAGCTCATCTTCCGAGCCAAAGTGGCGCTCCTGATCATAAGCGCCTTTATGCATATTGCCAGCCTCATCCTGAATCCGGGCCAGCTGGAACTTGCTGCCGTTGTCGCCGCGCCCGCGAATTGGGTAGTACTCAATTTTCATCTTAAATCCCGTGATGGTTTGCAGCCAGTTAAAGCCGTCGGGTGGCGAAGATTACCACTACCCGCAGCCCAAGGAAATATTTTGCCCGCCGCTTGGCAAAAAACCACAGGCTGCACCACAAATTCCGTGCAGCCAAAAGCCGATTGCTGGTAGTATCTGCCGGCTTTGGGCGCGGGAGCCTTGAAAGCCGCGTCGCGACTGATCCCTGTTGTTGTGAACCCCGTTGAGGCACTGATTGCGACAGCGAATCAGGGAACCTGCGACAGATCCTTAAATCCGTTAAAACCGATGTCAAATTCTTCGAGAAAAATTCTAGTCACCAGCGCACTCCCCTACGCCAACGGGCCGCTGCATCTGGGGCACTTGCTAGAGCACATTCAGACCGACATCTGGGTTCGCTACCAGCGGCTCAGAGGCAACGAGTGCCACTATGTCTGCGCTGATGATGCGCACGGCACCGCCATTATGCTCAAGGCCGATGAACAGGGTGTGAGTCCCGAGACTCTGATTGCCGAGGTTAAAGCTGCGCACGAGGCCGACTTCCACGACTTCCTGATTAGTCACGATCATTACCATTCCACCCATTCCAGCGAAAACGAGTCGTTCTCGGCAGACATCTATCTCAAACTCAAACGTGCCGGCGCCATTGCCGAGCGAGAAATTACCCAAGCCTACGATGAAGAGAAGTCTTTGTTTCTGGCCGACCGCTATATCAAAGGCACTTGCCCCCGCTGTAAAGCAGAGGAGCAGTATGGCGATAACTGTGAGGTCTGCGGTGCCACCTATGCAGCAACAGAGCTAATCAGCCCTGTCTCGACGCTCTCTGGCAACGCCCCGGTTGAAAAAGAGTCGCTGCATTTGTTTTTCGACTTACCGCAGTTCACAGAATTTCTGCAAAGCTGGCTAGAGAATGAAAAGCTACAGCCCGCGGTCGTCAACAAGCTGCGCGAGTGGGTCGATGCCGGCCTGGAACAATGGGATATAAGCCGCGACGCGCCCTATTTCGGCTTCGAAATTCCCGAATCACCCGGCAAGTTTTTTTATGTCTGGCTAGATGCGCCGATTGGCTACATGGCCAGCTTTAAAAAATATTGTGATCGCACTGGTCTCGACTTTGACAGCTTCTGGTCGCTTGAAAAGTCGGCTACCGAACAAACCGAGCTGTACCACTTTATCGGTAAAGACATCATTAATTTCCACGGGCTGTTCTGGCCAGCCATGCTGCATGCCGCAGAGCTTCGCCTGCCAAGCGCGATTTTTGCGCACGGGCATGTCACGCTGAACGGCGCGAAGATGTCAAAATCCAGAGGAACATTCATTACGGCGCGCAGTTATCTGGAGCGCTTTAATCCGGAATACCTGCGATACTTTTTTGCTTCCAGACTGAATGACAGCGTGGACGACATCGATTTAAACCTCAACGAGTTCGTGCAGAAATGCAACGCTGATCTGGTTGGCAAACTGGTCAATATTGCGAGTCGCTGCGCCGGTTTTATCAGCAAGCGCTTTGACGGCAAGCTGGCGACATTGGATATGAGCGACTCACTCGTCACCAATATACTAGCCGCGCAAGAAGAGATCGAGCGCGCCTATGAACGCAGAGAGTTCGCCAAAGTGACGCGAGAGGTCATGGCGCTCGCCGACAGAATCAACGAGTATGTCGATGAGAAGGAACCCTGGGTCATCGCCAAGCAGGAAGGCAAAGAGGAAGAGCTGCAAATCATCTGTACGACGGGTATTGTGTGCTTTGCCCAGATCACCACTTACCTCAAGCCAATTCTGCCGAATCTGGCAGATGCAGCTGGAGAATTCCTGAATAGCACTCTCGACTGGGGTGATATAGTTGCTGAGCTCAACGGACAATCGATCAATCGCTTCAAGCCACTGCTTAAACGCCTTGAACAAAGCGAGGTCGATGCGCTGATCGAGGCCTGATCGGCTTCCTCGCCACGCTCTTCACGTTGAACGACGCAGAGAGCACACTCACCGGCTTTCGATGCCACGGCATGGGTGCAAGCAGTATAATCCCGCGCCGTTTTTAGAACTACTAACTCGGTGAGGGCAGACTGCAAAAGTCAGAGCGCCCCCTACAAAATCAGCAGTTAAAGACAAAGCAAACCAAGACAACGCAAAAAATGGCAACACAGACAAACGAACAAAGACTGGCAGCACTTCGTGAAGAGTATGCAACACTCAAGGCACTTGGACTGGCGCTGGACCTGACACGAGGCAAGCCCTCGTCTGCGCAGCTGGATCTCTCGAACGCGATGCTAGGATCAATCGACCCGAGCACAGCCTCTGGCAACAACAGCGAATCGACTGACCTGAGAAACTACGGCGGCTTATCGGGGCTTGCGGCGGCTAAAACATGGTTTGCCGATATGCTCGATATCGATCTCGAAGGCTCGGATAGCGCTATTTTTGTAGGCGGCAACAGCTCACTGAGCCTGATGCAATTTAGCCTGTGGCTGGCCAACTTCTTTGGCATGAAAGCAGGTGATGCCAGCTGGCAAGAGGAAGCGAACGGCGCCGGCGTTAAAATGCTTTGCCCTGTCCCAGGCTACGATAGACACTTTAGTCTCTGCGAGCATCTGGGTATTGAAATGATACCCGTCGCATTGACGGGTCATGGCCCGGACATGGATCAGGTCGAAGCGCTCGTCAAGTCTGACCCACTCATTAAGGGAATCTGGTGTGTGCCGCGCTTCTCTAACCCCACCGGCGAGACCTACTCGCCTGAGACTGTAGAGCGTATCGCCAAACTCGCTAGTAGTGCCGGCAAGAATTTTTATGTGTTCTGGGATAACGCCTATGCCGTCCACGCGCTCAGCGATGACGCGACCGCACTTGAACCCATCATGTCCATTGCCGAAGCCAACGGTACGCTGGACTCTATTCTTCATTTTGCATCAACGTCTAAAGTGAGCTTTGCCGGGGCAGGCATGTCTGCATTGGCGACGAGCAAAGCGAACATGGCAGGCTTTCTGAAGCAATTTGGCTTCACCAGCATCGGCCCGGACAAGTTGAATCAGCTGCGTCACCTGCAAATGCTGCCAGACCGCGCCGCGCTCGCCGAACATATGCGCAAGCACGCGGCCTCGATCACCGATAAATTTCAATGCGTCGAGAAAATCCTGACGGAATTACTCAGCGGCGATAGTGAGGCAGAGTATGGCGAATGGACCTCCCCGGAGGGAGGCTACTTTATCTCCTTTGATACTCAGCCAGGTTTAGCCAGCAGGGTTATCAGCCTCGCTGCCGAGGCGGGCGTCAAACTCACACCCGCCGGCTCGACCTTTCCCTATCGCAAAGACCCCAACGACAGCAACATCCGTCTGGCACCGACATTTCCGGCACTTGCGGAAGTAGAGCAGGCGATTCGGGTGTTTGCGGTATGCGTCAAACTAGCAACGGTTGAAAAGCTCACAGAAAGCTAGCGATATTTTTTTAGCTAGCGGGCGATCGCAGCTAAAGCATCACATCTTCCCCAGCAGGGCCTTGACCAGCCTGCTCACTCTGGGCTTCAAACTACGCAGAGCGGCGAATATATCCTCGGCGTTTGTGACGTAAGAGTCGTCCACCGAATGCACGGCCACATTGGTAATCGCACTGATGGCCGCCACTTCCATACCGGCCTGCCGTGCTGCCAGCACCTCAGGCACCGTTGACATGCCAACCAGGTCGCAGCCAAAAGAGGCGAGCATGCGAACCTCTGCCGGCGACTCAAAGCTAGGCCCGGAAACATAGGCATAAACGCCGCGCTCTAACGAAATCTCTTGCTCCCGAGCAATCTGCGTCAGCAACTCCATGAGTCGTGGCGAATAAGCCTGATTCATACTAACGAATCGATCGCCAAGGGCTTCGTCATAGGCGAATCGCAAGGGATCTTCACCCGCGAGATTTGCCAGACTGAGATGATCCTCGATCAAGGCCACATCGCCGCTTGCAAAACGACTGTTGAGTGAGCCAGCTGCATTGGTGATAAGCAATTTTTTTGCGCCAAGCGCAGCCATGACTCGCAGGGGAAGTACCACATCAACCGAGCGATAGCCCTCATATCGATGCAAGCGCCCGCTCATAGCAACCACCGAACGCCCTTGAATTTGACCGAGTACCAACTCGCCTTTATGCGTTGGCACCGTGCTACTTTTGAAGCCCGGTATTTCGCTATAGGGTATGCAAATACCATCGATAGCTTCCGCGATTTCGCCAAGGCCCGTACCCAGAATCAACGCGATCTCTGGCGGCTCAATACCGCTTTTTTCCATCAGCGCCTGAATAAAAGCGCGGGCTTCTCGAATAGCTTCAGTGACGTTCATATCAATTTTTTATACCCAAAGTCTGAGAGCTCAGGTTAATTAACTTTCAACGGCGAGTAAATTATTTTGTTTTCTTATTTCGGTCGCACATTGTGGCTGTGATGTTGCCACATGGAGCGTGGGGTCTCGGCCCCAGAACCGACTTACTTTTTGCTGCAGCGAAAAAAATAAGCAAAAACGCCGCAGCAACAAACGTGCCCTTCGGGTTCCCTCAGTTAACCTGCCTTTATAACTAACCGCGCAGAATGCACATCCTGTGCAACTGCGCTCTCGCGGCATCCTGCCGCTCGCACGTTAACAGTCAGGCCGCCTTCGGCAGTTTGAAAGCTGGAAAGGGTAGCGTAACAGAGATATATCTACGGACGCAGCCCGAAGGCATATAGAAATCAAGTCGCTCAGAAGCGAGCGCAGCGAGACTTCTGCCAACCTCAAGGTGCCAAGCTGTGGGTGAGATGCCGACACGCCGCGCAATGTAAACATAGGCGGTCAAGCGGCCTTTCGCTTGTCGGCTTTGCCCTTATCTTTGCCGATCAAAGATAAGTCGCCCACGGGGGCGAGTCCCCGCATCTTGCTGGGCGCTTAGCCCAGCTGACAGCCGTGGCTGCCGCCCTGCCGCTCGCACGTTAACAGGCAGGCCGCCTTCGGCAGTTTGAAAGCTGAAAAAAACAGCGCACGAGAGATCTATCTACGGCCGCAGCCCGAAGGCAAATAAACACCTAGCAGCTCAGAAGCGAGCAAAGCGAGACTTCTGCCAACCTCAAGGAGCTCAGCTGTGGGTGCAATGCCCACACGCAGGACAATGCAGACATAGGCGGTCAAGCGGCCTCTCGCTTGTCGGCTTTGCCCTTATCTTTGCCGATCAAAGATAAGTCGCCCGCGGGG
>CAZDEW010000127.1:0-6958 GCA_964504585.1 uncultured Pseudomonadales bacterium
ACCAACTGAGCTATTCCCGCATAGTGTTTTGAGTTCAGGTTTGTGTGCCAATACAAGCTGAACTTTGGTACTCATACTTCATCGGAGTTTTGTAAGATGGTTTGGAGCTGCCGTGGTGGCGCGACTCTTTGCCTCTTACTGGACCCCGCCTGCGGCTTCCAGCCTTGGCGTCCAATCGCTGCGAAGCGATGCTTCGGTCGATCGGACCCAACTGAGCTATTCCCGCAAGTACCTCAGACAGTTGCCATCCTGTCCTATTCTCGCCCGCTGCCCGAAAAGGCCGGCTGTGCAAGCGAGGGCGGTATTTTAAGTTTATCTATTGGCTTGTCAAGTTGCTGAGAAATATAAATATTTGCGGGTTTTGCCGCAAAACGGAGCTTTGGTCGGCTGGCTTATAGCGATTCACTAAGATCGGGCCACGCGGCCTTGAGGTAAACAAACATTGACCAGACCGTAAGCACTGCTGCGGCGATCAGGGCTATAAAGCCGATTAGCTCGATCTGCGCGTTCCCCGAGCCGCCCGTTTGGGTGAGCAGTACAATTATGGCAATCATCTGCATGGTGGTTTTGAACTTGCCCACCACAGAGACCGCGACGCTGGTTCGTTTTCCAAGCTCCGCCATCCATTCTCTGAGCGCTGATATGAGAATTTCCCGGCAAATAATGATTGCCACAGCGATGGTGAACCAAGCCGAGTTGTATTGATTGTGGAGTAGCACCAGGGCGACTGCAACCATGAGTTTGTCGGCAACCGGGTCCAGAAACGCGCCAAAGGGCGTTTGTTGGTCGAGCTTGCGTGCGAGGTAGCCGTCAATCCAGTCGGTGATAGCGGCGAAGCTAAATATCCCGGCGGCTGCCCAGCCCGTCCAGGTATAGGGTAGGTAAACAATACCTACCAGTACTGGAATTAGTATAATTCTTAGTAAAGTCAGTATGTTAGGGATATTCATTAAAGTGCGACATCTAACGGGTGGGTCGGCTTACAACAGCCGTAATTGTAGCCAAAGCCAGGTTTTCTAGCCTCTATGGAATTTGGTTTTAGTGCAGGGCCGCATAGATATCTTCCGCTAGCCGTTTACTGATACCGGGTACTTTAGCCAGATCTTCAATGCTGGCGCGATCGACCTCCTGCCAGCCTCCAAAATGCTTGAGCAGCTGGGAGCGCCTTTTGGGTCCAATCCCTGCAATCCCTTCAAGTGGAGAGGTGCGGCGCTTTTTATCCCGCTTCGCTCGATGCCCGGTAATTGCAAAGCGGTGGGCCTCGTCTCTAACTTGCTGCAGAAGTTGCAGGGCAGACTGGTGTTTGCGAGCGTCTATCGGCAAGTGCTTGTCCGTTTGCCGATCATAGCTGAACAGGTTTTCAAAACCTGCCTTGCGAGTTGTGCCCTTGGCAATCCCGATCAGCATAACTTCGTCGATCTGCAATTCCTCCAGCACTTGCGAGGCCATGGTCATCTGCCCCTTGCCCCCGTCAATCAGCAAGACATCGGGCAGTACGCCTTCGCCTTTCTTTAGTCGGGTGTAGCGGCGTGTCAGCGCCTGGTGCATTGCCGCGTAGTCATCACCAGCGGTGATATCGTTAATGTTGAAGCTTCGGTAGTCGCTCTTGCGCGCGCCTTCCCGGCCGAAGACCACGCATGATGCAACGGTTGACTCGCCTGAGCTGTGAGAAATGTCGAAGCACTCAATGCGTTGCAGCGCTTCCTCACTCTGCAGAAGCGACTGTAGATCGTCAAACCGGCTCTCGATATGCTGTTTGCTATTGATTTTGGCTGTCAGATTTTGCTGTGCTGTCTCACTGGCGATAGTCACCCACTTGGAACGTGTGCCGCGCACGCTGTGCGAAATGCTCAATCCTTTATTCTTAAAGGTTTTAAATGCAGATTCAAAACTACTGGCCGACTCTAACGGTACGCTGGAAATGATCTCGCTGGGGATTGAAAAGCCCGACTCGCTATCGCCCAGATACTGTTGGCTGATGAAGGCCTCGATAATTTCACTGGCTCCGGTTTCGATGCCGGCTTTGGGGTAGTGACTGCGACTGCCCAATATTTTTCCCTGACGAATATAGAGCACCTGTACGCAGGCCTGTCCGGCATCGACAGCGGCGGCAATGATATCGACATTGCCGCGCTTGCCCTCTGTGTACTGCTTTTCCTGCACTCGTCTGAGCTGACTGATCTGATCGCGGTATTGGGCGGCCCGCTCGTATTCCATAGCGTCGGAGGCGCTTTGCATCTTTGTCTGTAGCTCTGCGTCGAGGTCGGCGCTTTTGCCCTCTAGCATCAATTTTGATTGTCTAACGGAGTCGGCGTATTGCTCGGCACTGGTTAGGCCCACGCAGGGTCCTGAACAGCGGCCGATTTGATGTTGCAGGCAGGGGCGGGAGCGGTTTTTAAAGAAAACATCCTCGCACTGTCTCACCCTGAACACCTTCTGCAGGAGATTAAGGCTGTCGCGGACTGATTGGCTGTTGGGGAAGGGGCCAAAGTACGCACCAGGCGCTTTGCGGCTTCCCCGGTAAAAACTCAGTCTTGGGAACTCGTGCTCGGAAAGGTGGATGTAGGGGTAAGACTTGTCGTCCCGGAAGATGACGTTGTAAGGTGGCCGGTTAGCATTGATCAGGTTTCTCTCTAAAATCAGTGCTTCGGTCTCTGAATGGGTGACTGTCAGGTCGATTCGGGCAATCTTGCTCACTAAAAGAGCGGTTCGCGGGTGGCTTACATCCGCACGGAAATAGCTGGCCAGTCGCTTTTTAAGATTCTTGGCTTTGCCAATATACAGATGCTTATTCTGCTCATCGTACATCTGGTACACACCGGGCAGCTCACTGCAGTGCGACAGAAAGTTTTTAGCATCGAATTTGGGAGATTTCATCGGTAGGTTGGGGCGTACAGCGACATGGCCATCATAACACGAGGCTTAGCTGTACTCTGACAGCGTATTTAATACAGGTGATGGTTTACAATCACGCGGCCGCGCTTTTGCGCGATCAAGCCCAATTTACAGTGATGAGAGGTTCATTTTGGGAGTCGTACTAAAATCAGCCGAAGAGATCGAAAAAATGCGTGTTGCCGGTCAAATGGCGGCACAGGTCCTAGAGATGATTGGGCCGCATGTCCAGCCGGGTGTTACGACCGGTGAGCTCGATAAAATTTGCCACGAGTACATCACCCAGACGCAGCACGCGATCCCGGCACCGTTGAACTATCGCGGCTTCCCCAAATCCATCTGTACTTCTATCAATCAGGTGGTTTGTCACGGTATCCCCAGCGACACCAAGGTGCTTAAGCAGGGCGACATCATTAACATCGACATTACAGTTATTAAAGACGGCTGGCATGGCGACACTAGCAAAATGTTTTCTGTGGGTTCAGTGGCTCCGCATGCAAAGAAATTGATGAGCGTCACCCAGGAGTGTTTGTACATGGGAATAGAGGCGGTTAAGCCTGGCGTGACGCTGGGCGATATTGGCAGTCTTATTTACCAGCATGCGACGAAAAATCACTATAGCGTCGTACGTGAGTATTGCGGTCACGGTATTGGGCAGGTTTTTCATGAGGACCCACAGGTACTGCACTACGGAAAGCCCGGCCAGGGTCTGGTGCTTGAAGAGGGTATGACATTCACCATCGAACCCATGCTTAACGCAGGCAAGCGACACACCAAACTGAACAAACACGATGGGTGGACCGTTGAGACTAAAGATGGGCGCCTTTCGGCGCAGTGGGAGCACACGCTCGCGGTTACCGCCGACGGTTTTGACGTCCTCACAGTTCGTAGCGAAGAGTCAATCTAGCTAACGCCATCGCAGATGAATTTTTCTCCCTTTGGCAATCACCTTGCGCCGGTTTCAATCAAAGCCATTGAGCGCGTTGATGAGGCGATAGACTTTGCGCAGTTTGCAGACCAGCTGCGCGAGCGAATCAATGACGCTCAGGCTTGCAAAGCGCTCCTGAAAGAAAAACAAGCGCTTCTCAATCAGGTGTATGCGGAGGGCGGCGAGGTTGGTGCTTTAATCCGGGCGCGAGCGAGTTTGATCGATCACCTTATCGCAGTGCTCTGGCAGAGCTTGTCATGGTCGGGCGCCGAGGACAGTTTTGCACTGGTCGCGGTTGGTGGCTACGGTCGCAGCGAACTGCACCCTTATTCCGATGTTGATTTGCTGGTTCTGCTCAAACGAGAGCCCGATGCGACCGAACGTGACCAGATAGCGCAGTTCGTGACCTTCCTTTGGGATTGCGGTCTTGAACTGGGCCACAGCGTTCGCACACTTGAAGAATGCGTCGCCGCAGCGAAACAGGATGTTACGGTCATGACGAATATTCTCGAGTCGCGCGTGTTGCTCGGGAATGCCTCGATTCACCAGGCGCTAATGGATAAAACGGCCTCTCCCCAGATGTGGCCAATAGCCGAGTTTTTTGAAGCCAAGTGGGATGAGCAGCGCATGCGCTATCGCTCTATGGCGGGCCCCGATTACAACCTCGAACCCAACATAAAAACTTCGCCCGGTGGCTTGCGGGATATTCAAACGATCATTTGGATCGCGCGCCGATACTGGGGCGATGGCGATATACAGGCGCTGGTGGAGCAGGGTTTTTTGAATGCGACGGAAGCTGTCAGCTTCAGCGAGGGGCTTAATTTTTTATGGCGAGTTCGCTACGCCTTGCACGTGGTCGCGGATCGTCACGAAGATCGTCTGCTGTTCGAGCATCAGTTAAAAATTGCTGAGGCACTCGGTTACGTTAACGACGGAGGCAACCTTGCGGTCGAGAAGTTCATGGAGACCTACTACCGCTGTGTTACCCGCCTCTCGGTGATTAATGACGTGCTCATTCAGCATTTCGATGAGAGCCTTGCGCCCGAGGACAAGCATGTCACGGTGCTCAACCTTAACGAGCGATTTATCGTTCGCAACGGCCATATCGATGTCGTTGATGAGTCTGTATTTGAAAATGATTTGTCTGCGTTGATCGAGATATTTGTGTTGATTGGCGAGCGCCCCGATATACACGGTATTGGCGCGTCGACGATTCGACTGATACGTATTTATCGTGAGCGTGTCGACGATCAGTTCCGCAATGACCCCGCAGTGATCCAGCTTTTTCTGCGCCTGTTTCGTATGGGGCGCAATTTGCCCCGTGAATTAAAGCGCATGCGCCAGTATGGAATGCTGAGTACCTACCTGCCCGCCTTTGGCAATATCGTGGGTAAAATGCAGTTCGACCTTTTCCACATTTATACGGTCGACGTGCATACGCTCGAAGTGGTTCAGAACGTTCGCGACTTTGTTTACCAGGGCTCATCGAAAGATTACATACTCGCGGCAAGAATTATTAACCGGCAGATGCAAATAGAGCTTTTGTATCTGGCCGCGTTTTTTCACGATATTGCCAAAGGTCGCGGTGGGGACCACTCCGATCTCGGCGCGATTGATGCGCGAGAGTTTTGTCTTAAACATGGCTTTAGTCAGCACGATACGGCGCTGGTAAGTTGGCTGGTAGAAAACCATCTGGTTATGTCCAGTGTTTCGCAAAAACAGGATCTAACGGATCCCGATGTTATCCGCGATTTTTGTCAGGCAGTAGAAACCAGAGAGCGGCTCGACTATCTATTCGTGTTAACAGTGTCTGATATCAAAGGCACAAACCCTGAACTTTGGACGAGCTGGCGTGAAGCCTTAATGCGGCAGCTCTATGCCGAGGCAACGCGGGCATTCAGGCGAGGGCTGGAAAATCAGCTCAACAAAGCTGATTTGATTGAGGCGCGTCAGTCCGATGCCATGCAACTGCTTGCCGATCGCGAGGCCGATAGGGCTGAGATAGAGGCGCTGTGGCAAAACCGCAATGACGAGTATTTTCTGCGCGAGACGGTCGATAACATTGCCCTAATGACGCGCTCGATTCTGGATCGTGTAGACGAGTCAAAGCCGCTTATCGTGATTCAACCGAGTAGTGAATTTGGTGCCGAGTCGCCGGTGACTCAAATCAGTATTTACCATAAGCTGGTCGAAAACCGCTTTGCATTTATAACGCTGGCCATGGAAGAGCTTGGCCTCAATATCTACGACGCGCGCCTGTTGTTAGCGGGCGATGGGATGACCCTCGATACTTACTACGTGATGGACCTCAATCAGCGGCCTATTCCGCAGGGCGGTGAGTTTGAGGATCGGGTCAGGGAAAAGCTTTCCGAGGTGATTACCTCTGCCGACGATCGCTGGATCGAAAGTGACAAACCCATTAGCAGGCGACTTAAGAGTTTCCGTTGGCCTGCACAAACCACCATTACCAACGACGAGGCGCAGGGCTACAACGTGCTCGAAGTGATTGCGCCCGACAGGCCCGGCTTGCTTAAGGTTGTAGGACTTATCTTCTTCGAGCACAAGCTCAGATTACACAGCGCAAAGATTTGCACCTTGGGCGAGCGCGTCGAAGATGTTTTCTTCCTGACCGACAGGCAGGATAAAATGATTACCGATCCTGCCAAGATAGAGGCCATCCAGCGTGATCTCAGGCTGGCGCTCGACGAGAATACGCAGCAGTGACAAGCCAAACGGACTATAACGCTGGCGGCTCGGTGAGTCAGGCTATGCCGCTCAACTCGCGGCTGCAACAGCTGCACGATTATCCTTTTACCAAGCTCAACCGTCTGCTTGATGGGATAACTCCCAACCCGAATCTAGAACCGATTTCATTGGCGATAGGTGAGCCGCAGCATGCACCGCCAGCGGCAGCGCTCGAGGCGCTGAGCCGCTCGCTCTCAGAAATTAACCGCTATCCCACGACGGGTGGGCAAGCGGAACTTCGCTCGACTATTGGCCGTTGGATATGCCAGCGCTACGGTATCGATCCGACGAATTTTGATTCTCAGGCCTTGGTGTTGCCGGTGCAGGGAAGCCGCGAGGCCCTGTTTGCCGCAGCGCAGTTTATTGTTGATGCCGAGGGCGAGGAAAACCCTG
>CAZDEW010000128.1:0-6851 GCA_964504585.1 uncultured Pseudomonadales bacterium
GCGCTGAGCGCAAACCACGCTGTCAGGGTATCGGCCGTGGTGCTCGGTCAGGCACTGCCTTTTTTACTGCTGCTCTTTTTTCTGTTTCCACGTATTGGACCCATCTGGAGCGTTTCCGAGTCGACGGTAGGCAGCACAACTGGAATGAGTGACTCGATGGCTCCGGGCGATGTCTCCAGCCTCAGTCGCTCCACCGCCATGGCCTTCACCGTCGACCTGAAAGGCAATGCACTTTCACAGGATGCGCTCTACTGGCGAGGCGTAACCTATGAGGACTTCGATGGTCGCTCCTGGTCGCGAGGACAGAGTAGTCGTCCAGCAGTGGAGACCAGTGGAGCGCTCAGGGCGACGATGCAACGCTTGCCAGTGCAGCTGCTGTCTCCGCCCATCGATTATGAAATAACGCTCAATGGCCATGGTGCACAATGGTTGTTTGCACTGCCGATGGCCGAGATTCGGCCATCAGGTGGCTACAAGATGTCGGGTATTGCTGCGCTAAACGACTTCAACTACCGTACCCTTGAGCCGCTACAGGGTGTTTCTATCTGGTCGGTTCGCTCGACACTGGAGTATGTGGCCGAGCCGGTGATGTCCGACACGCGCTTTAGCTACCTCACGGAGCTGCCCGAGGGATTTAACCCCGATACCAGGACGCTCGCCAGAACCCTCTCGCAGCGGAGCCGCAATGCGCATGATTATGTCAATCAGTTAATCGCTTTGTTTAGTGGTGACGACTTCTTCTACAGCCTGCAGCCCCCGCGTCTAGGCCGGGACAGTGTCGATGAATTTTTATTTGGATCCAAGGTGGGATTTTGCGAGCACTACGCCAGCGCGGCGACTGTTTTACTCCGCGCTGCGGGCATACCGGCACGGGTGGTCGCGGGTTATCAGGGAGGTGAGCGAAACCCGGTTAATGGCACGCTAATCGTGCGGCAACAGGACGCCCATGCCTGGACCGAGTATTGGGTCGCAGGACAGGGCTGGGTTCGCTTTGACCCGACTGCGGCGGTCTCGCCCGACAGGGTGCATCGCGGTCTGGATGCAGCGCTCGCCAGTGGAGAGGGGCAGGGTATCGGCCAGTCGATTTATCAGATGGGTCTCTTTAAGGGGTTACGGCAGCGCCTGGATGCCATGAACTATGCCTGGCAACGCGCTTTTATCGGTTTCGATTACCAGACGCAGGAGTCTTTTCTGCAACGCTGGCTAGGCGAGATTAGCGTGCGCAAAATGTTGATTGTCGCGGTTGTGCTATCGACGGTATCACTCGCCTTGCTCGCGCTGGTTACGCTGTTAAGAGGATCGCGGAAGCGGCTTTCACCAGAAAATCAGCTCTACGCCGAATTTTGCCGGAAGTTGGCTGCGGTGGGTCTCGTTCGGGAATCAGCGGAACCGCCGGCAACCTTCGCTAATCGCGTCGCCAATGTGAGGCCAGAACTGGCCGAGCAGGCAAGCGAGATTACCCGACTCTATCAGCAGATTGTGTTTCAGGGGCTGCGGCAGAAATCCATCCAAAATCAGCTCGCGCGCGCGGTCAAAAATTTTTCGGCGGCTCCACAAACAGGGACACTCGGTGATATCCTCCAGTTCCGGCGTCGCTAGGCACTGCGCGCTGGCTTCCCGCGTGAGACCACCCGCCGGACCGACGGTCTCGGACGCCAGATAAGCTAGCAAGACCTGATTCCAAGCCCTCCGAATAACTTTTCATTCGCATTAATTGCGACCGATTAACGCTGGCTTCGTTTATAATCCTGCGCCTCTTCCAGGCGATTCCAATTATGAGCTTGAGTACGCTAGCGACAATCAAAACTCCCTGTATCGGTGTGTGTTCAACCGGTATTGGCGATTCCGTATGCCGGGGTTGCAAACGCTTCGATTACGAAGTGATTAACTGGAATGCGTACAGCCAATCGCAGAAACAGTCTATCGACAAAAGACTGGCACAACTGCTTTCACAGTTGGTCGAACAACGCCTGCTGATAGCTGATGAGCATAAACTGCTGGGACAGATTACGCACCAGCAGATTCGCTACCACCAGTATCGACCCGCTTCCTGCGCGCTCTTTGAATTGCTACGCGCAGGCGCCTCGCAGATACAGGACTGCACTGAGTTTGGTTTTCAAAAGCGCTGGATATACCGGGACCATGCACTCACGCAAATTCGCGATGAAATAGAGCGTGAGTTCTATGCGCTTTCAGTGGCGCATTTCGAACGGTTTGTTTTGGCTAACAAATCAAAAGCGAGATGTGTGTCCAGTGATGGTGAGATTGAAGTCATTTCCGGTGTCTAGGGAGGGTATGACGATGAGCAGAGCTAGCGCCGGAATGGCGGACGGGAAAATAGCGAATGAGCTGCTGGCCATACGCGAGTTCCTCGCGGTTGAGACGCCATCAGCCTGGTTAGAGTCGGTGCATGGGAATCTCGACCTGCTTTTGATTGATCATGCAAACTGTGAAAAGAAAGCGGCGTCGACGGCACTGTCACTGCTCTACAAGTACATAGACCGCGGCGAATTGCTCGATAAACTGTCGAGACTGGCGCGCGAAGAACTCAGGCATTTTGAACAAGTACTGTCGATCATGAAGGCAAGGGACGTTCCCTATCGGCATGTAAGTGCCTCCCGGTACGCTGCGGCACTGATCGCCGACGTGAGGCCTGCGGAACCCGGTAGGCTGGTCGATACGCTAATCGTAGGGGCTTTTATCGAAGCGCGATCCTGCGAGCGTTTCGCTGCCTTGATTCCCTGTATCGAAGAGCTGGACCCCAGTCTCGCTGAATTTTATTTTTCCTTATTGCGCTCGGAAGCGCGGCACTATCAGGATTACCTGAGGCTCGCCGAGCGCTACGCTGATGAGGAGCTGGAAAATGGTACTTTCGCGCAGCGGATAGAGCACTTCAGGCAGCGAGAGGCGGACCTTATACGGAGCGATGACACCGAATTCAGATTTCACAGCGGTGTTGCTGTAGCATAGTGGATGGCTGTCATGCCGCCATTGCTCTTTGCAAAGAAGCGCTGACTTTACAGAACCACTTATTGCCCAGAGCCGCCCATCGTCCAGATAAGATAGCTTACCGCTAATTTCTCATGAACCGCTATACGCTTACCCTGCATATCAGCAACCAGGAGTTTAGCCGCCTGTACAGGGGAGAGGCCTCCTCGGTGCTCGCCACGACTGAGACTGGTCTGACGATCCGCTTTCCTGCACGATCGCTGCGGCCTTATCTAAAACCTGATGGAGTCCACGGCCGCTTCGAGGTAATCACCACAGAGCAGCAAAAGCTTATCGAAATCAGAGAATTAATGCCC
Organism: uncultured Pseudomonadales bacterium; assembly: GCA_964504585.1. Taxonomy (GTDB): domain Bacteria; phylum Pseudomonadota; class Gammaproteobacteria; order Pseudomonadales; family UBA7434; genus UBA7434. The sequence continues at coordinate 3,306 of CAZDEW010000128.1, forward strand.
GAGTCTTAAGCGATCTACGCCAGCTATTTTGTTGCATGTACAGGTTGTATTGGCGATAATCCGCGACCCGTATTTGAGCACAAGTTTTGGTGGCCTCGACGGGTTCCTTCGCAACGATAGATGGTAAACCCCGCCAGGCCCGGAAGGGAGCAACGGTAGCTGTCGATTCGTGTGCCGGAGTGTAGCCGGTTGGGGTCACCTCCCTAAATATGATCAAATATCGATCAGCGCTGCTTCCTGTGAGCGTTACCCCACCCGCTGCTGCCGTTCGCAACACCCGATAGATCGTCCAAAACATGCCGGAACGCGCCTCAAAGATGTTCGAAGTGCCTACGGTATACTGCAGCATTATAAAAACTAAGAGACCGATAAGACCGGAAGAGCCCGCTGGAATTGAGCCAGAGTTAATCATCAGACAATGAGTTATCGCGTTCTAGCCAGAAAGTGGCGGCCCAAGACATTTAGCGAGCTTGTCGGCCAGTCACATGTGCTGCAAGCACTCGAGAATGCTCTCCAGCAGGGCCGCATTCATCACGCGTATCTGTTAACCGGAACCCGCGGTGTTGGCAAAACAACCATTGCGCGAATCCTTGCACGCTGTTTTAACTGTGAAAAGGGACCCACTGCGTCGCCATGCGGCGTCTGCGGTTCCTGCACTGAGATCAGTGAGGGCAGGAATCTAGATCTGATCGAGGTTGACGCTGCATCGCGCACCAAGGTAGAGGATACTCGAGAACTCCTTGAGAACAGCCAGTTCGCGCCCTCTCAGGGACGTTACAAGATCTACCTTATCGATGAAGTTCACATGCTTTCAAACCACAGCTTTAATGCGCTTCTCAAGACTCTGGAGGAGCCGCCTGAGCATGTGATTTTCATTTTTGCCACAACGCATCCACAAAAGATTCCGGTGACAGTTTTATCGCGCTGTTTACAGTTTCACTTGAAGAACATCGTGGTTGAACAAATTAGTGGCCATCTCGATTTTGTGCTTGGCGAGGAAGATATTCGCTTCGACAGCAGTGCACTCGAAATGATTGCGCACGCGGCGCAGGGCAGTATGCGCGACGCGCTGAGTATTACTGAGCAGGCAATCGCTTTTGGTCAGGGAGAAGTCAGGGTCGAACAGGTCAAGTCGATGCTGGGTATGGTCGATGCAGATGTCACAGCCTCGCTCATCCGATCAGTGTTGGCGGCAGACCATCAACAGGCGTTTTCAGTGCTGAGAGAGCACGCAAGCAAGTCTCTGGATTTTGGCGTATTGGTCGATGATTTGCTGCAAATTCTCCATCGCGTTGCGCTCGAACAGTTGCAAACAGGACTTGGCGCGGAAGGCCAAATTCAGCGAGATGCGATTATCGACATTGCAGCTAAAACGGATCCAACCTTCGTCCAGATCATGTATCAGGGCATACTGCTGGGCAAACGTGACCTGCAATTGGCGCCAGATCCGATAACCGGGATGGAGATGCTTTTGCTTCGACTTCTTGCTTTCAGGCCGCTGGAGGCAGGGTTAGTGGCATCCCAAAGCGAGACATCCGCCGCGACGCACGGTGATCACCAGGCGCTCGAGGAGGGCGCTGCCCCGGCAAAAAAGCCGGTAATTAGTCCGTCTCGAGCGGAGCAATTTACCGAAAGCGGAACCGACAACAAGGCGGCAGCGACACCCTCGACGGATGATGTCAGGGCGCCGCAAACGGTCGATGACGCAAGCCCCGATATCGCCGCCGAAGCGGTGAGACTAGCGGAGTTTGATAACGCCGCCTGGTGCCAGAGCTTCTCGATGCTACCGCTAGCGGGTCTGGTCAGAGCGGTACTTGAGAATTGCATCTTCCACGGTCAGCAAGACGTTTCCGCGGCAGTGCCCAAACTTTCGTTTAAGCTTGAGCAGCGTCGGGCCGATCTTTTTAAGCCGGAACATGCTGAGAAGCTTGCCGCAGCCTTAAGTATTTTTTTTGGCGAGCAGGTCGATGCCGACATCGAGCTTGTTGAGCAACTTGGTAGTGATGAGACGCCGGTGCGTTATCGGGAGCGCGAACAGCAGAAAAAGCAAGATGGCGCGATCAGAAGTGTGGAGCAGGATGCGAACGTCAAGAAAATTATCGATACGTTTTCTGGTTCGCTGAATAGAGAGAGCATCCAGCTGCTCAACAGCGACTAATCAAACATACGATTTCTGCGAGGCAACAACTGTTGTCAGTTTTAATACAGTGAGTAAATCAAATGAAAGGTCTTAATGATTTGATGAAGCAGGCTCAGGAGATGCAGCAAAAGATGCAGGATTCTCAGGCCGAGCTTGTCAATCTGGAGGTGCAGGGTGAAGCAGGGGCTGGCATGGTTAAGGTCACGATGAACGGCCGGCACGATGTAAAACGCGTCAGCATAGATCCGTCCTTGATGAGTGAAGATAAAGAAATGCTTGAGGATCTTCTCGCCGCAGCTGTCAATGACTGCGTGCGCAGGGTCGAGCGAGAAACACAGGAAAGGATGCAGTCTCTGGCTTCGGGGGTTTCTCTGCCGGAAGGATTCAAATTCCCGTTCTAGGCATTGTTACGCGTGATTCAGTTAAATTCTCATCAAGGCACGGTAATTGAACCGGGTGTAGCTGATTCAGGTTATTTAGAATGAGTATGCTAGATGATCTGATTAAATCGTTTACCGTACTGCCGGGTGTTGGACCGAAGTCTGCGCAGCGCATGGCCTTACATCTACTCGAACGCGATCGCTCCGGGGGAGAGGCGCTGGCAGAGATGATTCGACTGGCGATGGAACAGATCGGTCACTGTCGCGAGTGTCAGACGCTGACCGACAAGCTAGTTTGCGATCTTTGCGAGGCGCCAAGTCGGGACGATTCTCTGCTTTGTGTCGTTGAAAATCCCAGTGATGTGATTGCAATCGAACAGAGTCATTCCTTCCGTGGGCGTTATTTCGTTCTGCGCGGCCATCTTTCGCCGCTCGATGGAATTGGCCCTGAAGAAATCGGTTTGCCAGGGCTTTTTGACAAGATAAGCCGCGGTGTTGTCCGCGAAGTTATTCTGGCAACGAGCGCAACGGTCGAGGGCGAGGCTACAGCTTTTTATATTGCCGAGCGCCTGGAGCCGCACGAGGTTGCTGTGTCCCGCATCGCGCATGGAATACCAATAGGCGGAGAGCTTGAATACGTTGACGGCAATACCCTCTCAAGAGCGCTCGAGGGCAGATTAAAAATGAGAGAGGGGAGTTAGAGAAGTGCTTCCCGCCGAAATGCAAATTAAATATATTGACAGTAATGAGGGGCTCAAACTGGCGTGCGAGGCGCTATCGACTGTCGAACTGGTCGCCGTTGACACTGAGTTTCATCGCGAAACGACTTTTTATCCTATCGCCTCTCTCATTCAACTTTTTGCCTCGGATTTTGTTTATATCGTTGACTGCTTCGAAGTCGATGACTGGAAGCCTCTGATACAACTCTTCGAGAATCAGCAAGTCATCAAAGTTCTTCATAGCTGCAGCGAAGATCTGGAGGTGTTCCAGTGCCTGTTTCAAACGCTACCTTCGCCGGTAATCGAT
>CAZDEW010000129.1:0-6669 GCA_964504585.1 uncultured Pseudomonadales bacterium
ACCAGGCTAGTGAACGGTAGATGTCTCTGAACTACCGCGGCGTGCGCCACAGTGCAGTTGGGGAATCAGCATGCAATTAAGAACAGTAAACTTTGGCGAGCCGATGCCAGTGCGGCTGGCGAGATCAGCGCGGGTACAGGGATTTACACTGCTTGACGCCCTGGTTGCGCTGGCGATTGTCGCGATTTTCACGGCTATTGCTTTTCCGAGCTATGAGGCTATAGCCAAGCAGGGTAGGCGCGCTGATGCGGTGCGCGAGCTGCAGGATGTCATGCAGCAGCAGGAGCGTTTCTTCCTCAACAATATGACCTATACCACCGATCTGACCGCTCTCGGTTACGCGTCGAGCCCGCTGACAAGTGATGACGAATTTTATTCGATTGGTGCCTCCGTCTGTGGTGCGTCTATTGCCCAGTGCGTTGAGCTAACAGCGACGTCGGTAGACGGCAGCGACGGTACCATTACGCTTGATAGTCAGGGAAATCGCGGTGGCACCGGTGGTGCAGAAGAAGTCTGGAAAGACTAGTGCAAACCATCGAGTGCCTATAGCGCACCGTTAGTCAACGATTCCTGTTAGTGGAATCTGCATCCGTGCTAGCCGGCAGGTTCCTTTGCTTAGCCCGCTACAGGCTTGAGCGGATAAACTCGGCAAGACGGCTCACACTCTCACTTCTCCCTTTTTTCCTATATTGAAGGCTAATATCGATATTGCCCAGGCTGGGCAGTCCATGCCGTTCTTCTTCCAGTATGCTGAGAGACTCTGGTACGGTGCTTTCGGCCAGAGCCGTGATGCCCAGTCCTGCTTGTATTGCCGACTGTATACCCGAGAGGTCCGGATTGGTATGGACGACTCTGGCGGCCTGACTGGCTTGCTTCAAGGAGCGCATCACCCGTCGGCGGTAGATACAGCCTTCCTGGGCAAGAACCAGTGGTAGTTCGTGCAATCGATCTCGGCTCCAGCCGTCTTGCCCAACCCAAACCAGCGAGTCCGAGCGCACAAGACCCTTGCGAGTTGCTTTAGTGGTCTCATGCAGTGCAAGTACGATATCGTATTTATCTTTACCGATTTCGGCTGTCAGGTTTCTGCTGAGATCGCTGAAAACTTCGAGCCGGATATTGGGGTAGGCTTTGGCAAATCGCCCCACAATATTGGGCAGCAGAGTTGTCGCGAACTCTGAGGGAATCCCCAGCGTAATGTGCCCCGCGAGCGCATCATCTTTAAGCTGCGCGATGATCTGGTCATTAAGATTTAATAATTCGCGGCAGAACTCGACGATTGTCCGCCCGTCCTGACTGAGCTCTATGCGACGATTGCTGCGAATCAGTAGTTCTTTGCCCAATATTTCTTCGAGACGCTTTATTTGCAGGCTGGTCGCAGGCTGAGACTTGCCCAGGTGCTCCGCGGTTGCGCTGATGGAGCCCAAATCGACCGCCGTTACAAAGGCCCTAATTGCATCGCTGGGGAGATTCTTCATGGTGCAGATTTAACATTTAAAATATAAATAAATATATCATAAATATAAATTTAACAAATGCTATTGGTTTGGCTAAAATGCGCGTCTTTCCGGCTTTTCTCTCGGTTTTGGTCAAGTTATGTCGCAAGAAGACGCTGAGCTCCGTCGAACACCTCTCTATGATTTGCACCTTGAAGCAGGTGCTCGGCTGGTGCCTTTCGCTGGCTATGAAATGCCAGTTCAGTACGAGGGCATCAAGGCAGAGCACCTCCATACTCGTTCATCTGCAGGGCTTTTCGATGTTTCCCACATGGGTCAGCTTCTGGTATCGGGAGCAACAGCGCAAGCCGATCTTGAGCGGCTGCTGCCGGTTGATCTCGATACTTTAGATCGCGACAAAATGTGCCTGACCTTCCTGCTCAACAGTGAGGGTGGCATTCTCGATGATTTGATCATTACCCGCCGGGGCGATGCTGTTTTTTCACTCGTGGTTAACGGTGCCTGTAAGCATTCTGATATAGCTCATATCAAAGCGCATCTCAATGATGCTGAGCTGGAGTACCTGGACTCTCAGGCGCTACTGGCCTTGCAGGGCCCTGAGGCGCAGCGGGTTTTGTGCGAGTGGATAGCCGACAATGATTCCGTTATCCAGAGCCTGAAATTTATGCAAGGCGTCCCACTACAGCTATCAACCGAAGATAGCGAATTTCTGGCTTATGTTTCCCGCTCTGGATATACGGGCGAAGATGGTTTCGAAATTTCCGTGCCTGATGAGTTTGCGGTAGCAGTGGCGAACTCACTGCTCGAGCAGCCCAGTGTGAGCTGGGTTGGTCTGGGGGCGCGTGACACGCTCAGGCTTGAAGCCGGGCTTTGCCTTTATGGCCATGATCTCAACGAGAATACAACGCCGGTAGAGGCAGGCTTTAGCTGGAGCATACACAAGAGTCGAAAGGCTGGCGGCGCTAAAGCTGGGGGGTTTTTGGGTGCTGATCTTATTCTCCAGCAGCTCGGGCAAGGCGTCAGTCGGCGGCGTCGAGGTTTTATCGTGCAGTCCAGGCAGCCGGTTCGGGAAGGAGCCATATTGTCGGATAACGAGGGGCGAGAGGTCGGCCATATTACTAGTGGCGGTGTTTCACCCAGCACTGATAGCTTGATCGCCATGGGCTATCTGGACGCAGAATTTATCGCCCGCGAAGAAGTGCAGCTCAATGCGATGGTCAGGAATAAAGCAGTGCCTGTACAGCTGGCGACGCTTCCGTTTGTTGAGAACAAGTATCGACGTTAGATATAGCAATTACTGGAGATATGCAGATGACATTAACGAGTAGCGACGTCGACGCTATCGACGCAAAGCCGGTTGATGGAAGCGCGGATTTTGTAGCAAAACGAAATAGAGCAGTAGATATGTCAAATTTTGAAGATCGTCACATTGGTTATCAGCAGCACTCGCCCGATGAAAAGGCCATGCTTTCCGCGGTAGGTTTTGAAAACATCGATTCCTTTATTCGTGACGTTATCCCCGCTTCGATATTTTCGGAAAGCCCGATGGATATTCCTGCGCCACTGTCTGAAACGGCGGCGTTAGAGCATTTAAAGTCTCTCGCGAGTAAGAATGAAGTTTTTAAATCGTTTATAGGCCAGGGTTACTACGGCACGATCACACCCGGTGTTATCCAGAGAAACATCCTCGAGAACCCGGCCTGGTACACCGCCTATACACCCTACCAGCCAGAAATATCCCAGGGCAGGTTAGAGGCACTACTCAACTACCAGACTATGATTGCCGATCTGACCGGCCTTCCAGTCGCTAATGCGTCAATGCTCGATGAAGGGACCGCTGCGGCGGAGGCAATGGCGTTGGCCAAGCGTAGCGCCAAGAACAAGTCCAAGCAGTTTTTCGTTGACCGCGATTGTTTTAGCCAAACTATTGCGGTTGTCCGTACGCGGGCAGAGGCAGCTGGTTTCGAACTGATTGTCGGTGATCCATTGAATGATGACAGAGTGTTCGATTGCTTTGGTGTTTTATTGCAGTACCCGGGCTCTTCTGGCGAGGTGCGTGACTATTCTGAGCTTATCGAGCGCGTGCATCAATCTCGTGGTATCGCCTGTGTAGCGGCCGATATCCTTTCGCTCGTGTTGCTAAAGTCGCCCGGTAGTATGCAAGCCGATGTGGCCGTCGGCAGCACCCAGCGCTTTGGTGTGCCAATGGGTTTTGGTGGGCCGCAGGCGGGCTATATGGCGACACAGACCAAGCTACAGCGCTCTTTACCTGGTCGCCTTGTGGGCGTTTCACAGGATGCAGATTCCAGACCTGCCTATCGCCTGGCATTGCAAACGCGGGAGCAGCACATTCGCCGGGAAAAGGCGACCTCCAATATCTGTACCGCACAGGTTTTGCTGGCGGTTATGGCTTCAATGTACGCCTGCTATCACGGCTACGAGGGGTTGCGGGCGATAGCAACGCGTGTCCACTTTCTTGCCCGACGTTTTGCCGATGTTTTTGAAGCCTCTGGCAATATCGTTAAGACGCAGAGTTTCTTCGACACCGTTAGCTTGTCTACAGGCAATCAGACTGATGCAATAATGGACCGTGCCTTGGCAAGGCGAATCAACTTGCGCAAAGTAGATGCTGAAACATTAGCTGTTAGCTTTGACGAAACCACGACGCAATCTGACTTTGAAAGCCTGTGCGAGATTTTTCAAGTTAACGCTAGCCAGCTTGGTGAACAGCAAGATCTTGATATCGCCAAGACTGACCGTTTGCAGGGTTTTTTACGGGATGACGAGGTGCTGCAGCATCCAGTTTTTAGCGCATACCGAACAGAAACCGAGATGTTGCGCTACCTTCGTCGGCTCGCAGATAAAGACCTCGCGCTAGACAGGACAATGATTCCACTGGGATCCTGTACCATGAAATTGAACGCGACCAGTGAGATGGTTCCTGTAACCTGGCCGGAGTTTGCGAACATCCATCCGTTTGCTCCGGCTGAGCAAAGCGGCGGTTACATGCAGATGATTGCAGAGCTCGAGAAGATGCTGGTCGAATGCACGGGTTATGACGCGGTATCCATTCAACCCAATGCGGGCTCTCAGGGCGAGTTTGCTGGTCTTTTGGCGATTACCGCTTACCACCAGAGTCGTGGCGAAGGGCACCGCGATGTTTGTCTGATTCCCTCTTCGGCGCATGGAACAAATCCCGCGTCGGCCCAGATGTGTAGCCTCAAAGTTGTTGTGGTGAAGTGCGATAACGATGGCAATATCGACCTTGTCGATCTCAAGGAGAAAGCCGCGGCGCACCAAGAAAATCTCGCGGCCATCATGATTACCTACCCATCTACCCACGGCGTGTTCGAAGCACAGATTGGTGAGGTAACCGAGATTGTCCACCGGCACGGCGGGCAGGTCTATGTAGATGGGGCAAACCTGAATGCTATGGTTGGTTTGAGTGGCCCCGGCCTTTTTGGCGGCGACGTATCCCATCTCAACCTGCACAAGACTTTCTGTATTCCACATGGAGGGGGAGGCCCCGGCGTTGGGCCGGTCGCGGCTAAAGCGCACCTCGCACCATTTCTTCCGCGCATGGCGACCGCCGAGCTGGCTGCTCAGGGTGATACGCTTCTCGATACCAGACCCACTATATCGGCAGCCCCTTTTGGATCAGCCAGTATTTTGCCCATTAGCTATATGTATATCCTAATGATGGGAGAGGAGGGGCTAAGACGAGCAACCAAGTCAGCGATTCTGAGCGCCAACTATATTGCAGCCAGACTCGAGCACGCGTTTCCAGTGTTATATAAAGGAAGCAATGGATTGGTCGCGCATGAGTGTATTATTGATTTACGCGATATCAAAGAGAGGGTTGGAATATCCGTCGATGACATAGCCAAGCGTCTGATCGACTATGGCTTCCACGCGCCAACCATGTCGTTTCCAGTGGCTGGAACCTTGATGATTGAGCCGACTGAGAGTGAGTCATTAGCTGAACTGGATCGATTTTGCGAGGCGATGCTGGCGATTGCGGATGAGATTGCGAAAGTGGAAAGCGGGGAATGGCCGCTTGAAGATAACCCGCTGGTTCGCGCACCGCACACGGCGGAAGACTGTCTAAAAGATGATTGGGGGCACGCCTATTCGCGCTCCACCGCCGCTTATCCGGTAAACTCACTGCGACAGTCCAAATACTTTCCGCCGGTTGCTCGAATCGACAATGCTTTTGGCGACCGCAATCTGGTTTGTTCCTGCCCGCCAATGGAGAGCTACGATAATGAAGTTGGCGCACAATAGGGCGGGCGAATCTAGCTGGGTTGGTGCGTTTGGAAGGATAAAAAAAGTAGATGAGTACAGGTTTTGCTATTCCGGATGGCTTTGAAGAGCTGCCTGCTATTGAGGGCTTTTCAAGGAGCCTGCAACCGCTGTACTCGCGCGTGATTGACGATGAACTCGCGCTAGGCTTCGTCGCTACGGAACAGCATATCAATGGAATGGGTATGGTGCACGGCGGTGCGCTGATGACAATCGCTGACGTGCTTAGTGCGCGCTGTATCTGGCTCAGAATGAAAGATACTCGACCGCTCGTTACTGTGTCACTGAATTACAATTTTATCCGTGCGATAAAAAAAGGCACCTGGATTGAAGCAGTTGCTTCCAGCATTACGCTCAAAAGAACAGCGGCTTTTATTAATGGCGAAGTGCTTGCAGAGCAGAAACCTGCAGCAACTTTCTCCGGTGTTTTCCTGATACCTGACAACCCCGATGTCAAGATCACAGACGAATTTAGACAGCGAGTGCTTAAAAATCTCAAGTAGATGGGTGTGTTGGCTAGTCGGCGAACCACGCCAGCTGTTCAGTGGTGGCAAGCAGGGCGCCTGCTCGACTCCAAAGATTGGCCTTTGCCCCATAGGCAGAGTTGTTACCCCTCGTACCTATCGCCTCAATAAGAATGTAGTCATCGGCAACGGATGTTAGCTCGCTTGCGGTTGCAAAAAAATAAGCGGTCAGCGTGACTGTGGCCATACGGCAGGGCGCGCTTTTAGTGAACCAAACCCTTGGCGCATACATATCTGCAAGAAAAGCCAGTTGAACGGCGTCGAGCTGTCGGCACGATCGCTCCCTTACCCAGCTCATTGACTGTGTGTTGGCTTGGTTGACCGGCGGATAGCCCGAGACGTTCCCTCAACTCTTGGTAGAAGGTGGCCGTCCGTCCGGCGTCGTAGCC
>CAZDEW010000130.1:0-6473 GCA_964504585.1 uncultured Pseudomonadales bacterium
ACCCCCGACATCCTGCTCCCAAAGCAGGCGCGCTACCAGACTGCGCTAATCCCCGAGTAATTGAGGGTGGCGATTCTATAGAGTCAGAATTGAACCGTCAAATGTCAGTTTAGCAAAAACGGGAATAAAGACGTAAATCTTATACCGTGTTTACCCTTCACTCAGATTTGCGCTAAGTGGTTGATTTTTTTCCGCCTATCTAGAAAGGTTTCGCGGCTGATTGAGTGTTCTGAGCTACTCCGCGAGAGAAACTGTAGGCGCAGGTACATTCGCCTCCCGAATCCCGTCAATGGCCTGTACCACGGTTCGAGTTTTGCTTTTCTTGGCTGCTTTGACAATGACGGACGATTCCGGACTCTCCGCTTTCATTCGCGTTATCGTCGGTTTTACCGCTCGAACGTCGACAATGCGATCGTCTATACGGATCTCATTCACTTCATTAATCTCAACCACGATTGGCTTGGGGGCGTCCGGCGGCGGTGGCTCATTCGAGGCCGGCGGCTTGTTGACGTCTAATGCGGTTTCCTTGACGAAGCTGGCCGTGACGATGAAGAAAATGAGCATGATGAAGACGACATCCAGCATCGGCGTGATGTCGATATCAGTTTCTTCTTCGTTTTTACCTTGTCCCAATCGTTTCATGTTGCTTATCTGCTTACTCTTATCGAAATCTCTTCAGGGGCGTTTACGCGCCTCGCTCGGCGAGCATGCCAGCGCTATAGGCCTCTAGCTGATCCTCTATGCCCTGTGCCCGACTAGAAGCAAGCCAGTGCAGGAAGACGGTCGGAATTGCGACCACGAGACCCAACACAGTTGTGACAAGCGCCTGGGAAATACCTCCGGCCATCATCTGCGGATCGCCGGCGCCAAACAGGGTGATGGCCTGGAAGGTTTGAATCATCCCGGTGACAGTACCCAGCAGCCCGAGCAGTGGAGCAACAACCGCGATAATCTTAATCACCATGACGCCGCGGTTTAGCTTTGGCGATTCTTTCTGGATTGCTTCCAACGCCACCAGCTCCATAGATTCCACGGTTAGCGCTGGGTTTTCCTCGAAGGCCGCCATCACGCGCCCGAGCGGGTTGGAGGTCGAAGCTGTTTTTTCCGCCGCCTGCCTTTTAACAGCTCCAGCAGTCATTTGCAGCATTGCCAGTCGAATAAGCGCAATGGCGACGCCGATTGCTCCCAGCCCAAGAATGACGTAACCAATAATTTTTCCTTCCTGTACTTTTTCTCCCAGGGTGGGCTCTCGCACCAGCGCGGATAACAGTGCGCCTTTGGTTGGGTCGAGCTGGAAGCTGGTGACGCCCGTTGACGCGCTCTGTAGCGCTTTCGAAGCTTGACGGTATTGTGCATTCATTTGCCGGTCAAACAGGATGAAACCGCGTTCATGCTCATAGCGCGCAATATCATCACCGGCCAGAGCATTGAACACGCCCACGCGGGTTACCGTGCGCTGCTCCTCGTTGAATACTGTTTTATCTGGATCTTCGGGGTCGGGGGAGGGCACCAGTACCTTGGTGTCATAGCGAAGAATTTTGCCCTGTTCGGTCATCTCGTTTTGCAGATGAAACCAGAGATTTTCGATTTCGTCGATCGATACAAGCTGGGTCAATTCCGCCATTTTCGCGACCATCTTTTGCAGCTCTTCAGAGCGGGTTGGGTACTGCGCCGAGATGATTGAGGTTTTATACTCTTCCTGTGCTTCAGAAGCTGTTTGCTGAATGACCCCAAATAGCTCTTTGAGGTCGCCGAGCTCGCGTTTGAGGTCTTCCTGCAGAGACAGGATCAGCTCTTCATTCTGATTAAAGGTGTTTTCAAGGCGAGTACTGATTGCTTCCTGGCGCTTGCGCTCCGCAATCATATTATTGAGCCTGGTCTGTTCCGCTTTTTGTTTCGCACGAAACTCGCTCTCTCGCTTTTTGTTGATGGCGCGGTCTTTAGAAGCTGCCTGATCGACAGAGCGCTTCAGTGCGTCCAGATCGAAAGACTGCGATAAAGCCGGTGGTGACAGGAGCAGCAGAACAAGCATGCATAATGGCAAAAAAAGCTGCAAAGCTGGCTTCATAAATCTCTCACCGACGGTTTTCGGAAGCAGAACTTCTACTGCTATTGATTTCGCAGCCCACATAATCAGGATGCCTCCGGCGCCACGAGAGGCAGCGTCATTAGACCTTTACTTTCCTTACCCTGCGTCATTCGAATGGCGTGGCTGATACCTTCGTTATGCGAGGCTTCGAGGCTCATCCACTGTTTGCTTGCCTTGTCCCAGTAGCCTGATCGAGCGCCATCGAGCGTTTGATAATAAAGTCCTGCACGGCCAACCTGCAGTATGTTGGCTGTGATTGACTCGCCATCGATGGAAAGGGTTTCTCGGTACACGTCGATGGAATCGCCGTAGTCGCTTTCGATGGTGTAAGCATCAAGTACCTGACGGAAACGCTCCGCAGCCGAAATATTCGCGTTGTTCAGATAACTTTTTATGCGCTCAATACGTGCGAAGCGCTCCTGTTTTTTGAACGGTATGTCCGCTTCGACAAAACGTTCAAGCCCGGCGATCATGCGAAGCATAAGAGGAACGATCTGGCGTTCAATCAGGGATGCTTCTTCTATAGAGCGCTCGAGGCGCTGCATCGCCAGATTTTGTGCTTCAATCGTGCGGCGCATGCGATCGTTGTATACCTTGAGGCTCTCTACCGATTTTGCTTCCCGCTTGTATTTATTGGTGAGCTGGTCGATTTGTTCTGAAATCTCGTCGATCTTCTTCTGCGAAGCCGCACCTGATTTCGCCGTAGAAAGGCCTTTGGAGATTATCCCGTCGACACTGGCTGTCGCATTTGAAGATGCGAAAAAGATAAGCATTAGGGATAGCCAGACAGTGAAAGGCGCAATCGCACAGCGAACGGGCTGCCAATTCAAAGTCGGGCTCACACGAAAAGAATAGAAACTCTGCATCTTAAACTTCAACGTCAGTATTGATTTCGATGGGCTTGGCGAGCTCTGCTAACCGTCTAACCTCGGAATCGACATAATTGATCCAGCGATTAGCAACCTTGCTCGATTTTTCATATTTTCTTGCCTTGGAAAAGGCGGCCTTAGCACTCTCGAATTTTTTCTGTTCGAAGCGCGCCATGCCTTGAGAAATCAGCGTCTGCCCGGTATTGCGAAGTTTGCCTTTGTTCAGCGCCTTGGCAAAAGCTTGCTCAGCCTCTTTGTAACGGCTCAGAGACAGGTAGGATTGCCCGAGTTGATTGTAGAGTTTGCCATCCTCGGACTGTTTTGCTGCACTCTCCAACGGCGCGAGCGCGCGCTCATATTCTCGCGAGATATAAAGCGCTTGAGAGTAGAGGCGGTTGTTCTTCAAGGTATCTTTAACCAGTCCCTTTTCCTTACCGTACTCGATCACGCTGACAGCCTTGTACGGATTTTCCTGTGACATCAGGAGCGAGGCGAGGGTGATGAGTTCGCTCTCTTTGTCCATTAGGCCCTGCTCGTAAAGCGCCATGTATATCGCGCTCATACGCTTAATGTCACCGAGCTCGTTGTAGACACCACCCAGCGTGACAGCGTAGGTCTTTTTCGGGTAGTACTCGACGAGCTGCTTGAGCACCGGAAGCATGCTCTTGAAGTCCTTCTTCTCGCGATAAATACCTGCAAGCAAGTTGAGCCAGCTTTCTTTGGGCTTGGCCCCAAGCGCGGTGTATTTATCGATACCTTTTTGCACGTTGGGGAGTGCATCATCGTAGCGCTTTAGCATGTACTGCGCCTGTCCAACTAGCATATAGGCATCGGCCGAGGGGTCTTCCTGAGAAGAAAACCAACCCTGAGCGTACTTGAGCGCTTCGCTGTAGTTCTCCATTGAAAAGTAGACTTGCGCTATAACGTAGCGAATCTGCCCGGTGAAGGCATCGGGCACTCCTTCGGGTAGAGCGAGAATCTTTTTGAATTCGGTCAGCGCGCCCTGGAGGTTGTCCTCGCTAAAATAGATATTACCCTTAAAGTTGGCAATATAAGCTTTGGAAATATTGTTTAGCGTCTTCTTGCTTTCCAGCTTCGCGATTAGTCGCTGCGCTTCGGGAATGTTTTCTGCATCGAAAGCCTCACTGAGCTTTTGGAAATCCTTGGTCAGTGACTGGGGTATGGATTCAACGCGCTTGGTCTTCCGCTCTGGGGGATCTTCTTTGGAGAGCGCTGGGTTAGCAACCAGTAATGAGCCCAACAAGACGGTGAGAAGCGCAACCTTGAGGACGCTAAAAAGGTAGCAAAAACGCTGTGCTTGTACGGACATCATCGGCAGCCTCCCTCGATTTCAAACTTAACGCGAATTTCAACGCCGGGTACATCAACAGGTTTTCCGGCGACCTGCCTTGGTTTGTATTTGTATTTGAGAGCCGCCTTTTTAGCCGCGCTCTCAAACATTCTTGAGCTGCTGTAGGTCACCTCAGGATCACGCACACCGCCCGCTGCCGTCACCGTGTACTTGAGGTCAACATAGCCACAAATACCACGCTCTTGAGCGCGCCTCGGATAGATGGGTGGCGCGCGAAAGATAGGTAGATACTCGCCATCGTTGGAGTTAAAGCCCTTTAGATCTTTGTTGATGCCTACCTTGACGCTACCGACACTGATGTTTGAATTGATGTCGACGTTGTCGGGTATCACCTTGAGATCAGGGACATCGGGCTGTTCCTGAATATCTTCAGGTCTCGCCGGTTTCGGAGTGATCGTTTTGACATCTTCGTTTTTGGGAATGTGGACGAAGTCCGGCAGTTTAAATTGATCGCGCTCGCCGAGCTCTGGTTCGGCGAGGCCGATCAGCCCATCCATCGCTAGAAGTAATCCCAGCGTCACGATGGCTGCAATCAGCAAGGAGGGAATGGCGCGTATACTGTTCATAACTTAACGTTGCTGTTACATCAAAAATTGGGTTAGTTGTTGAGCGTCGCGACAGGTGGGACCGGTATCCCGGCTTCCTTGAGCGCGTCGACAACCTTGAACAGGATTTCAGCGGTTGCGTTTTCGTCCGCCTGCACAATGACTTCGCCTTCCGGATTTTCGGCGCGCAAACGGTTTATGTTGACTTTGATCGCTCTGGGGTCGATTTGTTTCCGATCTAACCAAACTTCGTCGTTTTCATTGATGGCCAATAATATGGACGCGTTCGGGCGCTGGGTCGCAGTGTTGGCTTCAGGCTTGGTGACATCGACGCCGGACTCTTTGACAAAAGTCGCGGTGACGATAAAAAAGATGAGCATAATGAACACCACGTCGAGCATAGGCGTGATGTCGATTTTAGACTCTTCTTGTTGTCGGTGGTTAAGACGCTTCATAGTTACTCGGGCGGATGTTACTCAGGCGTATGTTGCTCGGGCGAAATCAAAAAATGCTTTACAAAAATTCGGTTGTTAAAGCGGGCGCTGTGTCATTTAAATACTCACTCTTGTGCTCGCTGCCTGGTTTAACTGTGTTTGAGTTCCAGGGCTTCGCTCAGCCTGTCTCGTTCGGCGTCGCATTTGCGTTGAAGCCAAAAGCTTAAAAAGAGACCCGAGAGCGCGGCTACCATTCCCGCCATAGTCGGCACGGTGGCTCGAGATACGCCGCCAGCCATAGCACGAGCATTACTACTTCCAGTGATGGCCATAACCTGAAAGACTTCAATCATGCCAGTCACGGTACCGAGCAATCCAAACAGCGGAGCGAGCGCCACGCAGGCCTGAATCATTGGCAGGTTTCTACGCATGGTGATAGAAACGTTTGATATTAATTGCTCCCTAATGCGGTGCGCCGTCCACGACTGTTTGTCTGAACGCGCTTCCCACTCGTCCAGCGCATTCTGCATTTGCTGCCTATGGCTCATCTGGAAATAGAGGATACGGTCGATAATCATGAACCACATTGCCAGCAGCAAAGCGGCAATGAGATAGAGCACCGGGCCACCAAGATCCATAAAAGATCTGATCGACTCGAGAGAAATGCTAATAAAATCGGGCACTCTAGATACCTTTAGCTACGTGTTTATATCTCGCCTTGGCAGGCCGACTAGTTCTTTGCCTCGAGCCGACGGGCAACCATGCCAGTGGCCTGTTCTTCTAACACCTCTTCGATTCGCTTGGCACGACTGGCCGCAGCGGTATGTAGAAGTACGACGGGGATGGCCACGACAAGACCGCAGACGGTTGTTACGAGCGCCTGCGAAATACCACCGGCCATCAGTTTCGGATCGCCGGCACCGAATAGCGTAATCGCCTGGAACGTCTGAATCATCCCAAGTACAGTACCGAGCAGACCTGCCAGCGGGGCCACTACGGATACGATCTTGAGAAACATAAGTCCGGAGTTCAGTTTTGGTGTCTCGGCCATAATAGACTCGGAGAGTTTCATCTCCAGAGCGTCGGTGTTATCACCACTGTCGTTGCCCAGAATCGCCAAAACGCGACCCAGCGGGTTGCTGTCGCTGGGATTGGAAGTATCCT
>CAZDEW010000131.1:0-6386 GCA_964504585.1 uncultured Pseudomonadales bacterium
CCGCATAGAATGAATTTCTCATCCAACAAATGGTACTAACTTGGGGGAAAGGTCATTAGCAGCGTAACCTGCTCGATCTGAGCTTCCAGTCCAGCAACACTATCCGCGTCTTCTTTCTTCGCGTATTTCAACTGCTTTTTAAGATCGCGCAGCTGACCGTTATGCTCTTTTTTATCTGCCTTTAATTGCTTAACCCGCTCTTTGGGCAACGCACCAGATTCCTCGCCCTCGGGCGCTTCACCTTCACCCTCATCACCACTTTCATTAGCCGCAGCAAACAACGCCTCTAGTTCGTTAATGCGTGCCTGATCCTGCTTTAAGCTCGCCAACACCTCGGGAAACTGCGATTGCAAAATCTCCTGGTCGGGAATTAACTCCGCATTCCAACCGCTATTAGCAATAGACTTAAGATCGGCCTCCTGCTTTTTAAAGTTGTTCGCCATGGCCCCACGGATTTGATAAACACTTAACAACTGCTCGGGCAACAACGCATCGACAATGCTGTTGAGTGCATCGCGCCTTAATGCAAACACCCCTTTGGAACCGGCCAACTTATCCCCCAGGCGATAAAACTCTGGCAGAAATAGCTGCTGCCACCACTGTTCCAAGCCTTGAGTAAACGCCTGATGCTTGGCTTGTAGCTCTGGGTGATTTTCTATCAATGTCTTAAGCGCTGCTTTGTCGGCGACCGCCTCACTAAAGTCACTGTAGTCTTTGGTGGAATCGCCGCCGCCATACCTTTCGCGGCTACAGGCCACAAACAAGGCCTCCTTTAAACCGGGGTAGTTTTGCCAATGCTGTGCTAACGTGTTGATTTCAGCATTGGGCACGCCGCCATTCAGGTGAGCGCGCACATCGTGCGGCTCGGGAGGGGGACTGTTATCGACGTAGCGGCGGATATTGAGGTTAAAGTCTTCAGCGGATAGCTCATCGAGGCTAACTGCTCGCGCATATTTCGTAACTTCATCGCCACCATTCGCTAGCGATTGATACACATGAGTGATTTTTTCGATATCTTCTGGCCGCAAGCTATTCTGATTTTTACCCTCTTTGTATTCACGGTCGGCATTGATAAAAATAACTTGCTTGCGTTCGGCTGCTTGATTCTTGTTAACCACCAGTACACAGGCGGGAATACCTGTGCCGTAAAACAAGCCTTGCGGCAAACCAATAACCGCTTCGAGTATGCCGTCTTCAATCATCTTTTGACGGCAGAGCTTTTCTTCACCACCACGGAATAAAACGCCGTGCGGCATCACCACTGCCATACGGCCATTATGTTTGAGGCTAGCCACCATGTGTTGCACAAACATCAGGTCGGCTTTTTTACCGCCCTCCGGCAACCAGGTATGAAAGCGGCTGGTATGTGTCATACCGCTCTTTTGATAGTTTTGTGAGAAAGGTGGATTGGCTATGACGCGATCAAATGCCCGAATTTCGCCGTCTTTGGTGATGTGCTGCGGCGCAGCCAGTGTGTCGTCGTTTTGAATATCGGCACCGCCAGCGGCGTGCAGAATCATATTCATCTTGCATATAGACCATGTGCCGTCGTTACTCTCTTGACCAAACAGATGCACGTTACGTGTATCGCCACCGGTTTCTTCGACATAGCGCTTGCTTTGAATCAGCATACCTCCTGAGCCACAGGTGGGGTCGTATACCTCGTGACCTTCGGCGGGTTCGATCAGCTCTACCAACAATCGCACAACTTCGGCAGGAGTGTAGAATTCGCCACCTTTTTTACCTGCGCTGTCGGCGAAGTATTTAATTAGGTATTCGTAGGCGGCACCGAGCAAATCAGGGAATTCGAAATGGTCATTAGCCAGCGGGATGCCGTTAAAATGCTGAATAAACGACACCAGTACTTCGTCCGACATCGGCTTTTGACCCACCTTACGGTTGAAGTTAATGTGCTTGAGCACATCCTGTAAGCCTTTGTCGGTATTGTCGTCTTCCAGAGCGGCCAGGGCTTTGTTTAACTCGGTGCCAACGTTTTCTTTGATGTGCTGGATATTGGACCAATGGGCGCGCTCAGGCACAAAGTAGTCGTATTGCTTTTTACTGTTCAGCAGTAGGTCAATAGCTTTGGCATCTCGACCCTCTTCTACCATTTTCTGGCGCTTGATTTCCCGATCGGCGTCAAACTGGTCGGACATCCTTTTAAGGAACAACATACCAAAGATGTATTCCTTGTATTCGGAGGCATCCATCTTCCCACGAAGGATATCGCAGGCTTTAAAGAGTAGGGATTCAAGTTTGTTTAGAGTTAATTTTTGATTTTTCATCGGGCGAGCTAGGCAGCCATGGTTTAATGAAATCTAGCGCTCGAGAACTATGCAACAAGCGGCCTCGAGCATGGCGTCGATCTATTCAAGAATTTCTGCTTCGAGTTTATCTGTGGGTGGAGAAGTCATTCCGTCGTTCCCGGCCCTGTTATTGCTCGTTGTATGCCTCGGCGCTTTATCTAAATATCTTGCCGATGACGAGTGTTCTTAGCTTGCCCCGGAGGATAATAGAAACAGCATTGAGCCTCAAGCTTTTTATTATATTTATCAGTGAGTTGCGAAAGGTTCTTCAGTAACAGAAGTTCAAAGGGCAATACTATCAAGTACCACTATCGACTAGACCACCTAGCAATTCTATTTCAAGGGGCGTGCCCCCTTGAAATCAGTGATGCGTTTTCTAGCCATAATTTCACCTTCTAAATATCGGTTCAATATTACTTACGGCCTCGTTATTGGGTGAAACAATACCCGTAATTGTTGATAACATCGTGGACTCAATATGTAGCTTATCAGCAATTTTTGAGAAGCGTATTCCCAGCTCTGCATTCATCAATTCTATGGAGCTCTTCAAAAGCTCTGGTTGCTCCATAGCCACCTGCTCGTCATAGCGTTCAACTTTGGTTTGCCCCGTTTTGCTGAGCCGAACATTAGCTGCTCTGTAATCCTGTGAGGAGATTATTTTTAGAAAATGAGCGCGGTAAATAATCGCTCTCAAGCTCATCCCCCACCTTACTTTAAGTTTATAGAGCGGCATCCAGGATGCCTCCCTATTTGGTGAGAAATTTTTTGGAAATTCGTTTAAAAATGCCAATCTTGGAAAAATAAAGGCGCTAGCAAATCTATCAGCTTCCGACTCGGTCGTACTGTCACCAGTTTCAATGCCATTGTGCAATACAAAGTGTCCACATTCATGCGCAAGATCGAATCGAAGCCTACACGGACTTTCCTTCGCGTTATTTCGAATAATTATGGGTCTTTTTCTATTCAGAGAGAGGGCATCAACTTTTTCAGAGACGCCAGTAAAGGTCGTAATTACAACACCTGCTTGTTCGAGAACATTTACGACGCTTTCAATAGGCGTATCTAAGCCTAGCCCCCAATGATTACGACAATTTTCAGCAGCACTTTCAATTTCGATATTGCTATAACAATCAGCCTCATTGGCATAGTTGGGCACATTGGGAGCGGGGAATTCAATATACTCAGAAAGAAACTCTACAAGAGCTTCGAAAATACTGCTATACGAGCATACTCGATTTGCTAACCCAACAGGTGTTGTTTTTCGTTTCCTAAAGTGGCATTGCTCGAACTTCACATCGTTGTCGAGTGGCTCGTAGAAAAACTCTCTTTTAACTAAAAGTGTTTCACAGAGAGCATAGAGCATGTCATCTGGTGGTTGACGAGTATCCCCCTCCAGTTGATGAATAAATTGTCGTGACGCGCTAACGGCCTCTCCTAATTCTTTTAATGTAAATCCGTTAAGTAAACGCGCCAATCGTAACTTCTCTCCGTAAAACCTATTTTCCGTTCTCATTTTGATCTTCTTTCTTGGTCACCGTTTTTAGTTTTGCTTTGGCAGGTGGGACTTCAACTGCCTGAGGTTTGTCGTTTTCAACACCGCTAATAACCGGGACCTGGTCACTTAAGGGTATCTCCCATTTACAAATAATATCTTTACATTCGTTGTAGCCGACAAAATAAGCGTGTTCAACAGGCGTATCATATGGGGTATCAATAATTAAAAACCACCGAATGTGAGCGAATTCACTTACCCGCTCAAACAAACACATTTGCTCGTAGCCTTCTTGAGAGGGGATGAGCTTACGATCTGGCAAATGCTTCGGATCGTTACGTGAAAAGCGTACTGGAATATTTTCGATAGCAAATGTGAACCGTCCTTCATCGGTCACGATAGATAACCAAGGCCAATCACCGTTAGCATCTTTAAACTTAATCCTTGATCGACAACATTCGTAAGCCCGCATTCCTAGAGATAATCGGGTATCCCCTAGCTCTGGCTCGTGCCTGTCTATAACCTCACCTCTTACGTGAGTTATGAGAAGTGCCAACTGCTGAATGTATTCTTTCTTAAGCTGAGGAGCTAACTTCCAGGGTTCTTCGTGCATCGGCTTGAGTCCGCATTGATAAATTTCTACCGCGCATTCTACGCTTGATTAACTATTTGTCAAGCAGAAATTAATAAATATAGCAGATCGTATTTCGTCAATTTAATGGCGGTGTATACCTCCGAGTTTCGGGGCCAAACCTTGCTTCACCGTTTATTAGCTTTAGGGATCAGCGCCCTAATATTCAGGGATACTTCACCGTTGAAACTCAAGATTTGACCTTTGCCCGCTTCCCCGACTGATTATTGGATAGAGCCTTCAACATCGAATTAGCGCCAGCCACCGCTTAAGATTTTGGTTTTCTCTTTTCCTTCGGCTTTTTATTTACTCTATAAAAGCAGTTGTTTTATTGACGGTTGCGATACCTCCTCTGGCACCAACCCAACTTTTACCTATCAAACCCACAATACACAGCACGCGAATCGCCGCAGATTTGGCCGCTCGTCATTCAGACTCAAAGACCCCCACTACGAACACTCCCAGGCGACACCCCAAAAACCCTCTTAAACGCCCGCGAAAACGCCGCCTCCGACTGATACCCCAACTGCTCAGACAATTCTCCGAGCCCTATCCTGCTTTCAAGCAACTTACCTCTCGCAACCAGCATTCGCCAGCGGGTGACATATTGCATCACTGACTCACCGACCAGCGAGGTGAACCTCGCCGAGAATCCTGAGCGGGATAAGCCAACGGTTTTGGCGAGCAGTTCAACGCTCCAGTTTTTCTCGGGTGCGCGGTGGATAGCGACCAGCGCATTGCCAATGTGTTTATCTTTTAACGCGGCTAACCAGCCGCCATTGGCGTGCTCTGATGTTTCGAGCCATGTGCGAATCGCCTGAATGACGAGTATATCCGCCAGATTCGCCATAATGGTTTGCCCACCGGGTCGCTGATCACGCGCTTCTCGCGCTAAAAAGCGCAGTGAATGTTCGAGCCAACCATCGACGTCGGTATCGAGACTATTGATATGCAGCACTTGAGGCAGGTGATTAATCAACTGCGTCCCGGCCACATAATCAAAGTCCATCACACAGCAGGTTAGACGGGTGAGCTTACCGTTTCCGCCATAGCTTAGTGTCTCAAAGCGCTCGTTGACCTGAACGACAGGTAAATCGAAAAAAGGCTCAGCATGAGCTTCCGGCTCATCAAGAATCAAATGCCCCTCTCCTCTTGGCAGCAATACAAGGCTGCCCTGCTGCAGTTCGATCGCTGGCTCATCACCACTCTTTAGCCAGCAACTGCCGGAAGTCACTATGTGGAACATCATCTTGCCGGGCAGCGCGGGCATATCAATGCCCCAGGGCGCGCGTAGCTCCGACAGCGCATAGAGGCTGCCATCCAGACGCAGTTGATAGAGCGTCTCGCCCAGCGGATCGGCCAGCTCTGGAAAATCTCGTTCGTAATCAGTCATTTCCAAAGATTCCCATAAAAATCAGTCGAAATCCATTTATTTAGACGATCTGCAATCATAAATAGCTGATCAGGCATTAATTATCTAATTCGAATCATTGATAGTGTCACCTCCTGACCGGCACAGCAATCCTGAGTCAGATTCATTTAACCCATTTGGAGGCGATTATCATGAATAACCCAACCACATTAGTTATTGGCAACTCTGGCAAAACCGGCCGCCGTGTCGAGCAACAGCTCAAGGCGATGGGCGTTGCGACGCGAGGAGTATCGCGATCAACTGAGATTCCGTTCGACTGGTACGACCAGAGCACCTGGGCTGCGGCACTTGAGGGCACGGAATCAGCCTACGTGTCATTCCAGCCCGACCTGGCAGTACCGGGCGCTGATGACATCGTTCAGGCCTTTTGTGATCTCGCTAAATCACTTGGTCTGCAAAAAATCGTGATGCTCTCGGGTCGCGGCGAAGAAGGCGCGCAAAAAGCAGAGCAGGTTCTGATCAACAGCGGTTTGAGCTGGAACGTTGTAAGAGCCAGTTGGTTCGCACAGAACTTTAGCGAAGGTT
>CAZDEW010000132.1:0-6319 GCA_964504585.1 uncultured Pseudomonadales bacterium
CTGAGATTGAGGGTGAGATGGGCGACCATCACGTTGGTTTGCAGGCTCGATTAATGTCACAGGCGCTGCGAAAGATTACAGGTAATATCAAACGCTCTAATTGCCTCGTTATTTTTATCAACCAGATACGGATGAAGATCGGGGTCATGTTCGGCAATCCCGAAACCACGACTGGCGGTAATGCGCTTAAGTTCTACTCTTCCGTCAGATTGGATATTCGTCGCATTGGCGCAGTAAAGGATGGTGACGAAGTAATCGGTAACGATACAAGAGTCAAGATCGTTAAAAACAAGGTGGCGCCGCCGTTCAAACAAACCGAATTCCAGATTCTATACGGTAAGGGTATCTATCAGAAAGCCGAGATTCTTGATATTGGTGTCAAGGAGGGGCTGGTCGATAAAGCCGGCGCGTGGTACAGCTACAAGGGTGACCGTATCGGACAGGGTAAGTCGAATGCAGCGAATTTCCTTGCCGAAAACCTCGATATCAGTAATGAAATTGAGTCGCAAATTCGCACGCGGCTGCTCGATAAGGTTGAGCCTGTTGCTGAAACGGAAGACGAGGGAGAGTTAGAGACCATTAGCTAGCTGCGCATTTTACCAGTCTCGCCACTGCCGGTAGTTGTGGCAGTGGTTGAGGCTGTGCAGCCTGAGCAGGTTGCGCGTGATAGGTGGTTACAATGCAAGAGTGCGACGTCGAACATATTGACCAAGAACAGCTGCATGCCCCGGGGTTTTCGCAACAGGAGGCTGCAGATTATCTGGAGAAAAAGATGCGGCGATCGATCAGGCTCTCGGCGCTGAATCTTCTCGCAAGAAGGGAGCATGGGCGGCACGAGCTGCTTGATAAGCTGCAGCGGCGATCCAGTCGCTTAATTGATAGTACCGTCGTTTCGATAGATTTTGATCAGTTTGCTAGCATTGATCGATCTACATGGAGCGCCTGGGCAGAGCAGGGCTTTAACCGAGTCTTGCATAACGTGCTAGACACGCTGGTTGATGAGGGGCTGCAATGCGATCAGCGATTTGCTTCAGCCTACGTGGATAGGCGAGCCAGAGCAGGCTTCGGCCCGCATCGCATTAAGTTAGAGTTGCGGAGTAAGGGGGTCGATATTGATAGCTGCGCAGACTTCAGCAAAAATTGGCTCGAGGTGCTTGAAAACGTCGCGAGAAAAAAGTGTGGAAACCTCAGTAAGCTTGATTTGAAGGAGCGGGCCGCGCTCACGCGTTTTCTTAGGTATAAAGGCTTTTATACTGAGGATATCAATCAGCTATTGAGCGCATAATTATAATAAAAACAATTATTTGTAGATCTATTTGCATGTAGATTATAGATTTTTCAGGATTTCTCTCGGTGAGCGATCGCCGGCTGAAGTTTCTTTGAGTGCATGATTCTATAAGTGCCTCAAGTACAGCGCAGCGTGGCTTATAGCGGCGCGTTTGAGATGTATCTACCTGAATGCGACCCTGGCGTTGGGTGCGGCGTCGTCAAGCTGGGCAACCCGCCGGCCGTGGTTCCCGCTGCCTGGGCTCGATCGTAGCATGGTAGCTGCGCTAAGCCTCTCAATTCGCTATTTTCATGGTTTTATGGCTTGTCCATCGCCTTTTTCAGCGGCGATATAGAGCACTATGGCAGTATATTTGCTAGATGGGGTTATAGAATCATCGAATCAATTCATTTAGACTTGCGCTTAAAGTAGTTTCTAAATAGCACGTGTAGGGTTGTAGGATCAGAATAATGGCTAAAGTTGCCGCGAAAAAGGCCAAAACTGCTGCGAAAACCAAGGCAAAATCGAAGAAGTTGCCAGCCAGCAAAGCTAAGGCGAAAGCGAAATCATCGAAAAAGTCTGCTGCCACCAAAGAAAAGACTAAAGCCAAAGCCAAGGCTAAGAAGAAAGCTGTTGTCAAAAAGTCGTCGGTGAAGGCCAAAGCTGCGGCTAAAAAAGCACCTGCAAAATCGAAAGCGAAAACCAAAGCTACAGCCAAGGCTAGCACTGGCGGAGCTAAGAAAGCGGCTATCAAAAAAGCTGCAAAGGCGACAAAGGCTGGCACCAAGAAAAAGGCCGTAAAGGCACCTGCCAAGAAAGCGGTCAAAAAGAAAGCTGCAAAGGCCCCGGCGGCTACCAAGAAGGCCGTGGCTGATAAAAAGTCGGCGCCTAAAACTGCCAAGAAGGCGGTTGTAAAACCTAAGGCGAAAGCAGCGGCGACGAAAGCGGTCGCTGAGAAAAAACCCGCAGCGGTACCCAAGGCGAAAGAAAAGGCGAAGGCGGCTGTAAAGCCAAAGCGCAAGAGCGCTAAGTCGGCGAAAAAGCGTCCTGCAATCAACATCGAAGATATTAGTGAAGTTGCAGGTAAGGTTAAAGCGCGCAGCAATCCTGCACAGGAGGCCGGTGTCGATTTAGCCAAGAAGCAGGCTGATATCGAAGCAGCCAACTCAGATGAGAATAGCAGTCAGGGCATCGCCGATCAGGTTGAGGTGTTTCTTTCTCAGGGCAAAAAGATCAAGCAGATTCCGGTAGGGGTCAGTGGTATCACGCACACCGGTGGCACCAAGCACATTACGATCAGTCGAAACAAAAATTAGTCGATTTGAATTCCCGATCGCTCACTTCTCAATCTGAACTGTAAAATTATCGAGGGTTCAGGTGCTCTCGCATTCGTTCGGGGGTAAAGTCTCGCCGAACCTTATTATCAATTTCCTACTCAGGGGTTATCAATGTTAGCTGAATTTAAAAAGTTTGCGATGAAGGGAAACTTCGTCGATATGGCGGTCGGTATCGTGATTGGTGCTGCCTTTAGTACGATCGTAAAGTCTTTTGTCGACGATATAATTATGCCGGTTGTGGGGCTGTTGACCGGTGGTGTGGACTTTACCAACCTTTTCGCGGTGATAAAAAACCCGGTAGAGGGTGCGAGCTATGCAACGCTTGATGCGGCTAAAGAAGCTGGAGCTGTCACAATCAATTATGGCGTGTTCGTCAATGCTGTGATCACTTTTTTGATTGTTGCTTTCGCGTTATTTATCGTGATTAAGGGGATGAATGAAGCCAAGAAGCGTATGGAGGAAGAGGAGGCTGCAGCGCCACCGCCAGGTCCTTCTGATGAGGTTAAATTATTGATCGAGATTCGAGATGCATTGAACAAATAGTCACTGTTCTCTGAAAAAAGCCGCCTTGATCAGGCGGCTTTTTTTTTGCTCCGTTTTTAGTCTTAAGTAGTTTAGCGTGTGACTTGCTAGGGCGGGATTCGGGATAATAATCAGCCGGCAGGCTGTTTGCCCTCATAAATTGCTATGCCCGTTGTTGCGTTAAGCTGTGCTGTTGGTTTGGGAAAGCATTTCCGAGAATGCTTTGGCTGCTCGTGAAGGGGTGCGCGTGCGGTGGGTGATCATTCCAAGGTTTCGTTCAAGGTAAGTATCTGGCAGGTGCATGATCTCGAGTCCGTCCGTCATGGTCTTGGGTAGTACAGACCATCCAAGTCCGATCGAAACCATGGTCTTTATGGTCTCGAGGTAGTTGGTATCCATGCCTACGCTTGGTTGTGTCGAGACGCGAGTAAAGAGCTCATCGACGATTTCCCGTGTTTCAGTGCCCTGTGACGGCAGGATGGCTTCGTGCTCGCTTAGTTCTTCCAGGCTTAGATTATCTCTAAGGTGCAGGTGATGCTCGGGTGAGCAAACGAAGGCGAGTGGATCTCGCCACAGAATCGAGGCTTCGATTTCCTGCGGTGACGATGTTTTGAGTGTAATAACCGCAAGTTCAACGTTGCCGTCAAGTACTCGCTGATAGCCGGTATCTGAATCGACGAACTCGATATCAAGCTTTACCTGAGGGTGCTTTTGTCTGAATTTTTTCAGGTAGGGGGGAAGTCGGTGAAGTCCAACGTGGTGGCTGAATGCCAATGCGAGCCTCCCGGAGATCGGGCCGCTCATATCATTGAGCTGTTTCTGTGCGTTGTTAATCCTGTCCAGGATGTCTTCGGCCAGAGGTAGCAACTCCTCGCCCGCGGGAGTGAGTTTTACGCGTCGTTTGAAGCGCTCGAAAAGGCGCTGCCCTAGAGTGCTCTCTAGCTCAGCGATCCGCTTGCTGACCGCGGGCTGGGTCAGGTGCAGTTCCTCAGCGGCGCCAGAGAATGAGAGCAGGCGAGCCACGCTAGCGAATACGCGAAGACTGGCGGAGTCTAATGGCTTCATGGCGGTTTACTCTTTCATAATAAAAAGTCATGAAAAATATTATTATAATGAATTTTACTAATCAATGAAGCTGAATTATTCTTCACCCTGTCGTCAGCAGACCGTTTTATGGGATGTTGCTCTAATTATTCGGAAAAGCAGATAAATTGATAAATAACAAAGAGATAAATATTTATTCTCGTGTTATTTATAGGTTAGGCGGCTCGATTTAGAGTCAGGTACGGGAGGCTATATGGCCGGAAAAACACTCTATGACAAACTTTGGGATTCTCATCTGGTTGATCTTCAGGAGGACGGGACGGCTCTGATCTATATCGACAGGCAGCTGATTCACGAGGTGACCTCTCCTCAGGCCTTCGAGGGTCTTCGTCAGGCGGGGCGTAAGCCCTGGCGTGTTAGCGCTAATATCGCCACCCCAGACCACAACGTACCGACGACGACAGCCGAGCGTTCATCGGGTCTGGCGGGCATTGAAGACGATATCGCACGCATCCAGATCAAGACACTCGATGACAACTGTGACGAGCTCGGGATAACCGAGTTCAAGATTAGCGATGAGCGCCAGGGCATCGTTCACGTGGTTGGCCCTGAGCAGGGAGCAACCTTGCCCGGCATGACCGTCGTTTGCGGTGATTCCCACACCTCCACCCATGGTGCACTGGGAGCATTGGCGCACGGCATCGGGACCTCGGAAGTCGAACATGTGCTGGCAACTCAATGCCTGATGCAGAAAAAGATGAAGAACATGCTGGTCCGGGTTGACGGGCAGCTTCGACGCGGTGTGACGGCAAAAGATATGGTGCTGGCCATCATCGGAGAAATTGGTACCGCTGGCGGCACGGGTTACGCCATTGAGTTCGGTGGCGAGGCTGTCCGCGCGCTCTCGATAGAGGGGCGAATGACGGTTTGCAATATGGCCATTGAAGCCGGAGCGCGAGCCGGGATGATCGCGGTAGACCAAAAGACTATCGATTACTGTAAGGGGCGTCCAATGGCGCCCAGCGGAGCCGCCTGGGATCAAGCAGTCGAGCAGTGGCGCGATCTGGTGAGCGATGATGATGCCGTATTTGATCACGTTGTCGTTCTAAAGGCCGAAGACATAGCTCCACAAGTGACATGGGGCTCCTCACCGGAACTCGTGGGCGCAATTACCGATCGTATCCCCGAACCGCAAAGCGAGCCCGATGAGACAAAGCGCAAATCACTGGAGCGCGCACTCGAATATATGGGGCTCGAGGGTGGTATGCCCATCAAGAATATACCGGTCAATAAAGTCTTTATCGGCTCCTGCACGAATTCTCGAATCGAAGATTTGCGTGCGGCGG
Organism: uncultured Pseudomonadales bacterium; assembly: GCA_964504585.1. Classification (GTDB taxonomy): domain Bacteria; phylum Pseudomonadota; class Gammaproteobacteria; order Pseudomonadales; family UBA7434; genus UBA7434. The sequence continues at coordinate 5,517 of CAZDEW010000132.1, forward strand.
CTGAGGTAGCCAATGGGCATAAGGTATCGGACTCCATCACGCTGGCGATGGTAGTGCCTGGCTCGGGTCTTGTGCAGAAGCAGGCTGAGGAAGAGGGTCTCGACAAGATATTCAAAGACGCAGGATTTGAGTGGCGCGAGCCAGGCTGTTCAATGTGTCTGGCGATGAATGCGGACAGGCTTGAGCCAGGCGAGCATTGTGCGTCTACTTCAAACAGAAATTTTGAGGGACGCCAGGGCTTTGGTGGGCGTTCGCATCTGGTTAGTCCGGCGATGGCCGCTGCGGCAGCGATTGCAGGCCGCTTTGTCGACGTTCGTGAAATGGGGGAACAGTAAATGAAAGCTTTTACACAACACAGCGGTCTCGTCGCGCCATTGGATATCGCTAACGTCGATACCGACATGATCATCCCCAAGCAGTTTCTCAAGTCCATCAAGCGATCCGGTTTCGGACCTTATTTGTTTGACGAGATGCGTTACTTAGATCAGGGGCAGCCCGACATGGACTGCAGCAATCGACCGCTAAACAAAGATTTCGTGCTTAATTTGCCGAGGTACCAGGATGCCAGTGTTTTGCTCGCACGAAGAAATTTTGGCTGCGGATCGAGTCGCGAGCACGCGCCGTGGGCACTGGATGACTTTGGCATTCGCGTGATTCTCGCGCCGAGCTTTGCGGATATCTTTTTTAACAACTGTTTTAAAAATGGCATTCTTCCAATCGAGCTCGACGAGGCGACTATCCAGAGTCTATTTGAAGCTGTCGAGTCGAATGAAGGTTACTCGCTAAGTGTCGATCTTGCCGAG
>CAZDEW010000133.1:0-6151 GCA_964504585.1 uncultured Pseudomonadales bacterium
GTCGCTTGGACCCCACTCGCTGATAAAGCGCTCGCGTGAACCTGAGCACAAAGCTCCGCTTTGTAGACGCTCAGAACCACCCCGCCCCGGCACCATGTTCTAGTTCTTACATCCGTCGCATAAAGCGCCGGATTCACCTTCCCCTCATAGAGAGTAAAGTTCGCGGTTCTGGCAACAGAGTCCGGGTTCACCAACTGCATAGCAGTTGGCAACGAGCGGCTTGCCGCGAAGCCCGCAGGGTTGCAAATGCCCTGAGGCTTTTGCAATTAACACCGTCCCCCGGCACCAATATCTTATTGCCACTAAGATATGCCGAAGCAGACATCCTGTCGCGACCCCGAACTTCTTAATCGACCCCGCCTGCAGCATCCGTGCTTTGGCGTCCGCGCGCTGCGAAACAATGTTTCGGTCGCTTGGACCCCACTCGCTGATAAAGCGCTCGCGTGAACCTGAGCACAAAGCTGCGCTTTTTGAGGCGACCAGAACCCAGCGCAAAAATTTATTTTCAAGGGGTCTGACCCCCTCAGACTGTAGATGCCTATGAATAGCCACGAATTTTTGCGTGCTTAGCTTTATCGGCTGGCTTGGAAGTTAGCCAGTGAATCACCAGCGAACTCTCGAAAAAAAAAGACTTTCTTATGCGAAATAGGACGCAAGCCTGACTATATGATGCTGCAGGTTAATAAAGGGGTCTGTCCCCCCACAATAAATGAACATGCGCTTTCCTCCTGCTTTACTGATGTTGACCCCCAAGAAAGCCACGGCCGACAGGTGTAATCAAGTAAAATGACTTAAGAACAAGTTTTTATTCTGGGGGAAGCGGCTATGACTTTTAGTCAAAAGATTCTTTTACTCGCGGCCGGCGGTGTTACGCCCGTTGGCCTCTCCTATGGCGTTGATCCGTCTCTTACGTTGGACGTACTCTACGGTTTGTCGGTCTCGGGTACCGACCAAACGCATATCTACCGCGGAATCATGGGGCTTTACCTAGGGTTTTGTGCACTTTGGCTAACCGCAGCACTTAAGCCTGCAGCCGGGCTTGAAAGGAGCGCACTCATCAGCCTGGTGGTGTTTATGTTTGGTATTGCGGCTGGTCGTGGCCTTAGCCTCATCATCGATGGGCAGCCACATCCGCTGTTCGTGGGTTATTTTCTGATTGAGATAGTTTCAGGCTTGCTCGCGATGAAAGCGCTCAAAACTGCCAGTGCCTCTGGCTGAACGCGCCGTAGAGCAAGAACAAGTGGGAAAAGCTGAATCAAATAAGGCTCGAAGAAAAGCTGGTCGGGCTTTAACGCGCCACAACGTTATTCAAAACGTTATTCACAACGTTATTATTGTCGCAACTGGCCAAACCCAAACAACTGGCGTAGCTGCTGCGCGATCTACGCCGCGCCGCTAAGCTGCCCGGAGGGCGAGGCGGTACAGCCTTGCCTGGACAGTCTTCACGCAAACATCCTTCACGTAAACATTGAAAGCAGTGCTATGGTGCTCACAACAACAACGCTCTGCGCTGCCAGCACCAGTAGCATCCGTGAAGGCCTTACTGAAACGAAATTGATTTCTTTTACAGCATCTTTCACGATAACACCTCGATGGGCATCCACCCCATTTCGAAACGTGAGGTGATTCTACGCCTACGGTAATATCAATGCGTTACGTGTAATTTAGAAAAGCTGCGTAGATAAACAAAGTGATGAGAAAACAGGCGCAAATAACGGTTTTATTTACATTTTTCGATGGCTAATTGACGAATAATCAAAGTGATTTATTTTTGCACTGGCTTTGACAGAGTTTTGTCGCGCAACTAACAATCACTTTGCACAGGAAACACGCTAACGGGGCGACCGCTCAACGATAGCGTTAGCCGTTCGCCAGCCGCAACGGACTGCTGCAGGCGTATTGCGCCCTCTTCACCGCTCTGAAAACGAACAGAACAAAAATAACTGCCGCCGTGGTCCTCAATAGCTGTGACCTCAGCGCTGTTTTGGCCAGCGGTATCTAAATGCAGATCGCTATGTCTCAACAAAACCTTCACCCGACTACCAGAAGCTAGCCTTTCATATTGCGGAGCTGGCCTGATAGCCAGCTCACCCACGGTGGTCGAAACCCTTTTACCTTCGAGTAGCACCCCATTGATAAAGAAACTCTCGCCGATAAAGCTCGCGACTTCCTGACTAGCTGGCTCATCAAAAAGCTCATGCGCACTGCCCCACTGGCGCAGACGTCCACTCTCGAGCAAACCAACCGAGTCAGCCAATAAAAAAGCTTCCTCCTGATCGTGGGTGACAAACAGCGCGGTTGTTTCGTTCTGCGCAAAGACATCCTTGATAACCCGCGCAAGGCTGCGACGCAGCTTGAGATCCAGACTGGCAAACGGCTCATCGAGCAGCACCAGCTCTGGCGATGGAGCAAGGGCGCGGGCAAGCGCAACGCGTTGCTGCTCACCGCCAGATAGCTCATGTGGCATCGCAGACTCATACTGCGCAAGACCAACGCGATCCAGCCACTCCTGCGCTAGTGCAAGCCTCTCCTTTTTGGGTCTTTCGCGCAAACCAAACACTATATTTTGCTGCACGTTCAGATTGGGAAACAAAGCGCTGTCCTGAAACACAAAACCTATTTTTCTTACGTTTACAGGTAATGTGGTAACCTCCTTGCCAGCTACAAACACGCGCCCCGCCCCGAGCCTTTCAAAACCGGCTATTCCGCGCAGCAAACTCGACTTGCCAGAACCACTGGGCCCCAACAAACAACCTATCTGTCCGCGCGACAGCGAAAAGCTTACATCGCTCAATACCGGCTGCGACGCATAAGAAATAGCTAACTGCCTGACCTCAAGCCCCGAGCCTTTGCTTTCTGAAAAGTGCTTATTCATCCGAGACCATCTTATCAGTGACTGTTACCAACGCTACGAATCAGCAGGTATACCGGTAGTAGACCAAGCACTATGATCGCAAGTGCTGGCAGCGCGGCTTGCTGCCAAAGGCCCTCTGCACTGTATTCATAGATTTTTATCGCCAATGTATTTGCCTCGTAAGGTCTCGTCATCAGGGTAATCGGCAGCTCTTTGACAACATCGACAAACACTAACAGCATCGCGGTTAAAAGGCCTGTTCTCAGCAAGGGTAAGTGCAACTTACAAAACGCCGTTAATTGACTGGCTCCGAGGCTAGTCGCTGCTCTGTCAATGCTCGTATTGATCTGTTGCATATTGGCCTGCAATGGTTGTACAGCCACCGCCATAAATCGAGCGACATAGGCAACCATCATTATTAGAATGGACCCCTGTAGCCAACGACTGTCATACCCTAACTCCTGCATTAGGGCCATCGCTCCCGCAAAGGCTGAAAAGAGCGCGATCGCTAATACCGTACCGGGCAATGCGTAACCGAGCAAGGCAAGTTTCATAATTGCGCGCTTTAACGGAAAGCGAGCGAAGCGATCGATAAAGGCCAGTACCAGCGCGAGCCCGGCGATGACGATGGATGCAGTGAGCCCCAGCCGCATCGACATCCAGAAACTGTCACTCAACGTCAGCAACAAGGCACCTGAAACGCCATCACTTGACCAAATAATCAATTGCGCCACAGGTAGCAGAAAAGACAGGGTAAACAGGATTCCACAGTAGAGCGCAGCCAGAACCCCTTTCGCTACGGGCAGAATTTTCACGGCACCTCTGACATTGTGCTGCGAGGGTTTCACGCTGTATCGCTGTGCAGCACTCGCACGCCCTTCCAGAAAAATCACAGCAGCAACCACCACGAGAAGCACTGTCGAAAGCTGCAGACCCGTCGTCACTGAGTAGAGATCGAACCAGCTCTTGTAAATCGCAGTCGTAAACGTATCGTAGTTAAAAATCGCGACCGCCCCAAAATCGGCCAGCGTCTCCATTAATACCAATAGCAAACCGGCAAAAAGCCAGGGCCGTGCAACGGGTAACGCTACCCGCCAGAATAACTCTCGCTCTGTACAGCCCAGCGATTCCGCAACTTCGATATGTTTCCTGGCCTGCGTGGCGAATGCGCCACGCGCCATCAGATAAACATAGGGGTAAAGCACCAGCGACAGAGCCAGCGCCACAAACAGAAAATTATTGGCATGGGGCACCCACTGGTTTGAGAAACCACTCGCGTGTAGATCTGCGATGAGTGCCTCGCGCAGCCCACTGAAAGAAAAAGCCATCACGTAGGCAGGCACTGCCATCGGCAAAAAGAGCGCCCAGACAAAAAATCGCTGGCCAGGAAAGCGATAGCGCGTCGTCAGCCAGGCGCTAACGGTACCAAAGGCGGCGGAAAAACCCAGCACCGCCAGCGCCAAGCGCAGTGTGTTGAAGCTTGTCCGTGGAAGCACATACTCTAACAGATGGGAAAGATGCGGGTTACTAAACTGAGTCCATGCGGCTAACACCACAGCAATCACGACTATCGTGGGCAGCGCAATCGCACCCAGTAGGAGCGCATTGGGTAACTGAAAACTGATGGAGTGCTTATACATCGGTGCGCTAGTGTTCCAAATGGTTTGCTCGCCGCAAAACAAAAGAGCCCACTATAGGGCTCCCTTATCTTTTTTCAACATCAAAGCAAGCAACTATCATGATGGTTGCGGGCCAGGACAGATAGCTACCGATAATCGACACGATCCATCAGCTTGACGGCATCGGGCTGTAGTTTATAGGCATTACCCAGCGGCTGTGTATTGTCAGAAAACTGCCCCCAGGCAGCGACCTGCGGATCGACTTCCGCTCCCTCCACTACCGGATACTCCTTGTTAACGCCTGCGAAAATTGCCTGCGCCTCATCACTCACTAGCCATTCAACAAAAGCTCGTGCGGCATCCGGGCTGTCACTGTGCCGCGTAATACCAGCACCGGCGACGTTAACGTGAACTCCTCGTTCACCCTCGCCCTGACCGGGCCAGAAAAGCGCCAGCGGGATGTCGCTGTCTTCAGCCTGCAGGCGACCAAAGTAGTAACTGTTTACAACGCCTAAATCACACTGCCCTGAAAGAATAGCTTGCATGAGCTTCGTGTCATTACTGGTAGGCGGTATCGCTAAATTTGCCACCCATGAGCTGACGATGGCCTCTGTTTGCTGTTCACCGAGCTCACCAATCAACATGGCAACCAGAGACTGGTTGTAAACTTTTTTAGATGTGCGCAAACAAAGCTTACCGCGCCAGTCGTCTTCACCGAGCGCGGCGTAACTGCTCAACTGCGCAGGGTCAACACGCTCCGTACTGTAAACGATAGTTCGTGCGCGCTTGGACAGGCCCGTCCAAGCATCCTGCGGGTCGCGCAGATTCTCTGCGACGCGAGCTTTGACAATATCAGAAGCCAACGGCTGGAGCACGCCCTCACTAGCAGCGTATCCGAGCATGCCCGCATCGACGGTAATCAGCAGGTCGGCCTGCGTTGATTCGCCCTCTGCTTTTAGTCTTTCGACGAGCACGCCGGCCTTATCAGTCAGGTATTCGATTTCGGTGCCGGTTGTAGCGGTATAGAGTTCGAATACCGGCTTAATAAGATGCTCTTTACGCGAGGAGTAGACTACAAGCTTGGGATCAGGCTCATTCACAGCTTGAGCCATTTCAGATTCCTGGACTTTGCTTTCTTCAACGCCGCATGCGACAAGCAACATCACAAATGAAAAAGCAACCATGCGAAATGGCTTTTTAAAGTGGATCAATTTGAACCTCCAAGAAAGGGATCGGGGCAACCAACCGCAACCCCTGTTTATCGCTTTGAGCTGACAGCCTGTAAATTAAATACGCCCGCTAATGGTAAAGCTGGCGTTAAATGGCGCACCAACCGTGACTTGATGATCAGAATGCGCGTTGGGGAAGTAAAGCTCATCCGTCAAGTTTTCAAGGTTCAACTGCAAACGCAGATCATCGGACACCTGGTAGTATGCGGCCGCATCGAACCTAACGTAGCTCGGTAGAGTGAATGGATCACCATCGTCTATCAAAGATTTATCTTGATACGTCGCACCCAAGCCAAAGCCAAGCACATCTGTCGCCTGATAGGTGGCCCATAATGACGCCATGTTCTCGGGGAGTTCTTGAGGGCGGTCGCCATCTGCGGTTGTACCATCCAGAAACGTATATCCAGCCGCAATCGAAACACTATCTGAAATCTGGCCTTTTAGCTCCA
>CAZDEW010000134.1:0-5803 GCA_964504585.1 uncultured Pseudomonadales bacterium
CTGATGAAGGCTGAACGGTGATGTGCGCGCTTACCCCTTGCGTTGTTTCCTCCGCGCTCACGGCGAGCATACCGTTGGCATCAACGTCGAAGGTAACGCGAATTCTCGCAGCCCCCGCCACCATGGGCGGAATGCCACGCAGCTCGAAACGCGCGAGCGAACGGCAATCGGAGACTTTCTCGCGCTCGCCCTGCAGCACGTGGATGGCAAGCGCTGTTTGCCCATCTCTTTGTGTTGTAAATTCCTGCGCCATTGTCGTCGGAATCGCCGTATTGCGCGGAATGATCTTCTCAACGAGCTCACCGGCAGTCTCGATACCCAGAGAGAGCGGCAGCACATCCAGCAACAGCAGATCTTTGTCTTGCTGATTGCCCACGAGCGCATCGGCCTGCATCGCGGCTCCGAGCGCGACAACCTGGTCCGGATCTACATCAGTGCGTAATTTCGACCCAAACAGCCCCTCCACCTCCGAGCGGACCAGAGGTAGTCGCGTCGAACCGCCAACCATCACAACATCTGCGATATCCTCGATTTCCAGATCAGCTTCGTTCAAACAACGACGACAGGCCTGCAAGGTCTTTTCGATCAGCGGCATAGCGAGAGGGGTAAATTGCCGCCCGCTAAGCGCTCCTCGCCAGCTACTCTTGGCTGTTTCCAGCTCGAGCTCAACGCTGCTCGCACCGCCGCTGAGAGAATGCTTCGCGCTTCTGGCATCATCAAACAGTTTGCTTTTGGCAGCGTCCGTGAGTTCATCAACATTCGTATCGGATTGTTGCAAAACCCAGTTAACAATCGCCAGATCAAAATCATCGCCACCCAGCGCCGCATCACCCCCAGTCGCGAGCACTTCAAAAACACCCGCGCTGAGTTGCAGAATAGAGATATCGAAGGTACCGCCGCCGAGATCGTAGATTGCAACAAAACGATCATCCTGCTTGTCTATGCCATAGGCGACGGCCGCCGCTGTCGGCTCATTAATCAAGCGCAGAACTTCAAGTCCGGCGAGTCTCGCCGCATCCTTGGTTGCCTGCCTTTGCGCGTCATCAAAATAGGCTGGCACCGTAATCACTGCGCCAGCCAGCGGGCCACCCAGATAGCTTTCAGCGCGGCGTGCAAGCTGTCTTAAAACATCGGATGATGCCCTCACCGCATTAACTGCGCCGGCATCGGTCATTACCGCGGGCAGCGATTCACCGTCGACAAAATGAAAGCGCTCGTCGTGGCTTAAGTCTTCCAGGGTACGACCCATCCAGCGTTTGAATGATGACAACGTGCTAGCTGGAAACGTGCTACGCAGCTTTACGGCTTCGTCTCCAACCACGGGCTCGGATCCCTCCCGATAGCAAACGACCGACGGTAAAATCGCCTCGCCGTTTTCATCGGTGATAACGCTAAGCGACTTATTTTTTACCGTCGCCACCAGCGAATTGGTGGTACCCAAATCAATACCTGCCGCACGCTTGAACTGGTGGGGACTAGGCGATTGTCCGGGTTCAGAAATTTGTAGCAGAGCCATAGTCAGGAACTCTTCGACTGCATGGATCGTCGCTTAAGGCGAACATCATCGGCCAGCTTTTCATAAAAGTGCATCTTAGCGAGGGCGTCTTCCAGCGATTGCGCCACTGCGGAATCAGCTTCCTGCTGAAAATCGACGGCAGTGAACTGTTTATGAATGTCACTCAGGGCATCCTCAAGCTCATTGCTCAAATCTTCCAGCTCCTGCGGCTGCTCTGCTTCCTCAAAGGCTTCTCGCAACATCATCTGCTGCATGAGAAACTCTCTATCGCGGATTGTTTTATTGTCAAAATTGGATTGCAAGCCGATCAGCGTCAGAAGATGAGAAGCGCGTGCCACAGGGTCTGCAAGCACGGTTTTGGCGTGATTGATATGCGCTGTAAATTGCGCGGCCAGTCGCTGCTCCTGCGGAGTGGCATTGACGAGCTTGTCGGGGTGGTACTGTAACAACAGACTTCGCGCGGCTTTTTTTAAGCTGGAACTGTCGACAGCAAAAGATCTGGGCAGACCCAGAAGAGCGAAAAAATCCTGTTCAAGTTCCACGAAACAAGAGACCTCTAACTTAGATCAGCTCAGCACACATTGCAGCAATCGTATGATCGCATCGTGCGCTAAACGGTAAAGCTCTCTCCACAACCGCACTCGCCGGCCGCATTGGGGTTCCTGAACTCAAACCCCTCGTTCAAGCCTTCTTTGACGAAGTCCATCTCTGTGCCGTCAATGTAAGCCAGACTCTTGGGGTCTACAAAAACCGTGACGCCATGCTGCTCAAAGGACTGATCCTCCTCCTCCACGGCATCGACAAACTCCAGCACATAAGCCATCCCGGAACAGCCCGTGGTTTTTACACCGACTCGAATTCCCAGGCCACTGCCACGCTGCAATAACTGCGAGCGCACATGATTAGCGGCGGTTTCTGTAATGGTAATGGCCATACCGGCTTTATCCTTCTGACAAAAATAAATTAAGCGCTTTGTTCTACTGCTGGTTCGGTTTTGTTCTCTGCCTTCGACTTAAGGTCATCGATCGCCGCCTTGATCGCATCCTCCGCCAGAACGGAACAGTGAATCTTGACCGGTGGTAAAGCCAGCTCTTCAGCAATGTCCGTATTCTTTATTTCCTGCGCCTGCGCCAGCGTCTTGCCCTTAACCCACTCGGTAAGGAGTGAGCTGGAGGCAATGGCAGAGCCGCAGCCATAGGTTTTGAACTTCGCATCTTCGATAACACCATCATCGTTGACTCGAATCTGCAGCCGCATCACGTCGCCACAGGCCGGCGCTCCAACCATGCCGGTACCGACCGAATCGTCGCTGACATCGAGTTTTCCCACGTTGCGGGGGTTTTCGTAGTGATCTAAAACTTTTTCGCCGTAAGCCATCGCTCTATGACCTCAAACTGGTTAAACAAATTTCCAAATATCGGGAACCCAAATACAGGTTCGATTTAATGCGCCGCCCACTGTACAGAGTCAAGATCGACGCCATCCTTATACATATCCCACAGCGGTGACAGCTCTCTGAGTTTTTCGACAGCGCCGCGTAGCTTCTCAATCGCAAAGTCCACTTCTGCTTCTGTCGTGTACCGCCCAATCGAAAACCGCAGCGAGCTGTGCGCAAGCTCGTCGCTACGACCAAGCGCTCGCAGCACGTACGACGGCTCAAGGCTAGCCGACGTGCAGGCAGAACCGGAAGAAATCGCCAGATCTTTCAAAGCCATAATCAGGGATTCGCCCTCTACAAAATTAAAACTAACGTTCAATGCGCCCGGCAACCGCGACTGCTCGTCGCCATTGAGATAGACCTCTTCCATATCGCAAACACCCTCCCACAAACGCTGCCGCAGGGTACGAATCCTTGCGTTGTCGGACTCCATTTGTTCCCCGGCGATTCTCGCGGCCTCGGCAAAACCAACAATCTGGTGCGTTGGCAAGGTGCCAGAGCGCATGCCACGCTCGTGGCCACCACCGTGAATTTGCGCCTCAATTCGAATGCGCGGCTTGCGTCTCACAAACAGCGCGCCAATACCCTTGGGGCCATACATCTTGTGCGCAGACATCGATAGCAAATCAACTTTGAGCGCCTCCATATCAACCGGTATCTTGCCAACCGACTGTGCAGCATCGACATGAAAAATTATTTTTCTCTCGCGAGTTAACTCACCGATTGCGGCAATATCGTTGATCACGCCGATCTCGTTATTGGCGTGCATCACGGAAACCAGAACCGTATCGTCGCGCAACGCCGCACGCACACTCTCTACCGAGGTTAAACCGTTCTCATCGGGCTCAATGTAGGTCACTTCAAAACCCTCGCGCTCCAGCTGACGACAGGTGTCCAGCACCGCTTTGTGCTCGATTGCTGAGGTGACGATATGCTTACCTTTGGACTCCGCGTAAAAGTGTGCTGCGCCCTTTATCGCCAGATTATTGGATTCAGTCGCACCTGAGGTCCATACAAGCTCACGCGGGTCTGCGTTAATAAGGCGCGCAATTTCATTGCGGGCGTTTTCGATGGCTTCCTCAGCCTCCCAACCAAAGCGATGCGAACGAGAAGCCGGATTACCGAACTTCCCTTCATTGGTCAGGCACGCCGCCATCATTGATGCAACCCGAGGATCAACGGGAGTAGTTGCCGAGTAATCCAGATAAATAGGTGTGTTAACGGTGCTCATAGGTTTTCGTCGTTTCAGTTGAAAAAATTAATACGCTGATTCATAGATTGAGAAGCCTGAGGTCTCCATCCTGATGACCATTGCCCGATTGCCGTGCATGTACCGACTTAACTTCCTGTCGCTCGACCATGTCGGCAAGCGAAATGCCGCTGAGAAACACGCGTATCTGGTCAGTCAAATCATCCCATAGATGATGCGTTAGACACTCATTGCCCTCGTGGCAGTTAGTCATTCCCGAGCAGCTTCGCGCATCGACGGTCTCATCAACGGCGCCAAGGATCCTGGCAATTGAAATGGCGCTCTTCTCTGCTCCGAGCGTATAGCCGCCGCCGGGGCCTCTTGCGCTCACGACCAGGCCTTTTTTGCGCAGCTTGGCAAATAGCTGCTCGAGGTAGGCCACCGATAGCTCCTGTCGTTCAGATATAGCCGACAGACTGACTGGCCCTGTACTTTCATGCAGAGCCAGATCGAGCATTGCTGTTACCGCATAGCGGCCTTTGGTGGTTAACTTCACGCTATCGACCCAAGGAGCCAGCACCCGCGCGCCGAGTCCAGACTAGTTCATTGATATCTACGACGATTATCCTAATTCCGACCATTCTTATCAAGAATTTAACCAACTAAATTACTCGGAATTGTTAATGAGAATCATTTACCACTTTAAACAATTCTATCTTATTGTTTTTTAACAACTTTCTGTATATCTGCAAGAATACCGCGAAGAATGTTCATTTCCATTTGATCGACCCTCGAGCGTGTAAACAATCGTCTTAGACGGGTCATCAATTGCCTGGGGTTTTGCGGGTTATAAAAGCCCAACCCCTCTAGCGTTTCGCCAAGATGCTCAAAAAACCGCTCCATATCCTCTGCCGACGCCAGTGGCTCATCCCAATCGGCCATGTCGGTGATCCGGGCTTCGTCCGCAAGCTGCGCCATCCTGATTTCATAAGACAGTATCTGCACCGCCATGGCGAGGTTGAGCGAGCGGTAGTGTTCACTGGTCTGTATGTTGACGTGAAGGTTGCACCGCTGCAGCTCTTCATTGGTCAAGCCGCTATCCTCACGCCCAAACAGCAACGCTACCGCAGCCCCCCCGGCAGACTCGGCGGCCACCCGCTCACCGCAGCTTCGCGCATCTACCAGTGGCCACGGTATTTTGCGCTCGCGGGCAGAAGTGCCCACAACCAGCTGGCAATCGGCGATGGCCTCATCCAGGGTCTGCGTGACAACAGCGGCCTCAACAATATCCTTTGCGCCTGCCGCCCGCCATAGTGCACGCGGATCGGGAAACTCCTGCGGCTCAACCAGTACCAGCTGATTGAGTCCCATATTCTTAATCGCGCGTGCCGCTGCACCAACATTGCCGGGATGCGAGGGGTTCACAAGCACTATTCGTATGTCACTGTTTCTACTGTCGCTCATCGCACTGCTCTTCAACTAGTTGGATCCGGACCAACGCAGAGGCCGGAATAGAGACGTCATCATCCGCCTCGAGTGGCGGCGCAGTCTACCAGCAGCGGTGGATTTGTCATCAGGGAACCTCTGATTTATTCCATGATGGCCGAGACAGAGACTTTTGCACCCTAGGGTGGTCTCTCTTGCTTCGCAATTCACCTTC
>CAZDEW010000135.1:0-5692 GCA_964504585.1 uncultured Pseudomonadales bacterium
CGTGTCTCAGTTCCAGTGTGGCTGATCGTCCTCTCAGACCAGCTACGGATCGTCGACTTGGTAGGCCGTTACCCCACCAACAATCTAATCCGACGCAGACTCATCCAATAGCGCAAGGTCCGAAGATCCCCTGCTTTCCCCCGTAGGGCGTATGCGGTATTAGCATGGTTTTCACCATGTTGTCCCCCACTACTGGGCAGATTTCTACGCGTTACTCACCCGTCCGCCGCTCTACTCACACCGAAGTGCTTTCTCGCTCGACTTGCATGTGTTAGGCCTGCCGCCAGCGTTCAATCTGAGCCATGATCAAACTCTTCAGTTGAAGTTTGTTGAATCTCTTTCGCTCGCCAGTTAAACAACAACCGGTCCGCACCGCGAGATTCGAATTAAGGCTCAGCAGAATTTTTGACTTAAATATTCAATATATGAATTGTTAGGTCACTTACTGCTGATAGTTTGTGTGTGTCGTCCACCCAACTCACAAGATCCGAAATGGTTCTTGCGGGAGCTTGGACACTGTCGTACTCACTATCCAGTAAGCGCCCACACGCATGATTTGATTACATTGTTAAAAAGCAAAACTGCTGCTAGAACAGTCTTTTACCGACCACAAGAAGCTACCCCCTCGTGATCAGGGAGGCGCATTATACGGCGATGATCCGTCTGCGCAAGCCCTTTTTTGCATTTTTTTGATGAGGGTGAAAATTTGTGCTTTTCGTCAAAAAAATGCTCCCCTTTCAGTAAGTTGAGCGCGGTCAATTGCGCATCAGCTTGTGCTGCAAGGGCCGCGCATTAAACACCAGATCCCGGCCTTCTCCAAACGTTTTGGCAGGACTTATTACCACCCTGAAACAATTGCGATAAGCGGGGTCAAGACGGTGGTAAATGAACACTGTGACGGCGATTTTGCCCGCCTGAGTCTATAGTTAAAGACAAAGGCAGGGACGCTATGGCGATAAGAACCTAACGACACAGCGAACCGACCATGCTCCACCCCCACAGGCACAAACTGCTTGCCAAAGCACTGATTATTATTTGCTCAGCCAGTACCGGTCACGCGTTTTCGGGCGAAACACTTGAATCGTTGCTGCACGACCAACCACAAATAAGTTTTTACTCTGGATCCAGCGCCGCGAGCAGAGCGGAGATCAATTATCGCGGGTTTTCCGCGGCGAATAACGCCATCAACCAAAACTCCCCTCTCGCGGTTACGGTGGACAGCCTGCCGAGGCTGCAATCTGGCCTCAGCGCCACGCGCTGGTCTGACCTTGAAGAAGTTTCTCTGCAAAGCCAGACCTCGACAACATTCAACCCAAGCAGCGCACTTCTCTCCCTAAACCTTAAAACCCGTAAACCGGTTTTTAGTTCGCGCAGCGCGAGAGCAGTAACAAGCGTCGAGAGCAATGACTTTCGCAGCCTCGACGCTGCCGTTAACTATGGCTTCGATGATGGGATATCCGCCTATCGGCTGGCAACCAGTTACTTTGAGTCTGGCGGTAGCGTTGATACCGGTGACGATGCGGGACTGAATACATCCCCGTTCGATGAGAATCGCAGCAATGGCGGACGTGGTCTAAGCGTTCGCGGACAGTACCGTTTGGCGCCAGTCGACAGCTTCGAATTACTGCTGGCTGCAGACTACGACAAGTCCGACATCGCCTGCTGCGGTTTTGCCGCCCTGGAAACTGACAATGACCCGGCTGCTTTCTTTGGCGCTCTTGGTTTGCCCACCGATGGTGGATTAGCCGACACCGGCGAAGGGGCACTAAGTGACCGTCGCAGCAACAGCAACGACAGCTTTCAACTGAACGAGGTCGCCAACTATTCAGCCAGCAGCAAATTTACGCTCGCGAAAACCCAGCTCAAACTGGCAAGCATTTACTCGGAATTCGACAGCAAACAACGCTACAGCATCGAAGGGAGCACACTGGATGTTTTATCGGTGCGCGAAAACTCCGGCAACCAGCGCGATGACTTTGGCGAGCGCGGCGATATCCGTAGCATCAGCCATCAAGTCAGCTGGAATAACCATAGCTCTAACGAATCTATTCTGTGGGAACTGGGCGCAAGCTACTCTTTGCAAAAGGCCAAGCAAGGAATCAATACTAGACTGGGCAGCGATTACCAACGCTATTACTCCGCCTTAGTTAGCGATTCTCTTGGCGGCTCGATCTTCCCCAATATTAATCCGACAATAGATCCCAACGTGCTCAGCACTTTAGCTGGCGGCACCGCCAATGGGGAAGGCGATTTTGCGAATAACCGCTATCGCAGCAGAAAGGAGCAGACCCGGCTCTACTGGAACAATCGATGGGTGTTGAATGAGCGCCTATCTCTTCAAGCGGGCGTTGATACACTGCTTAGCACTGAAGAAGGAGCTTTCGAACAGCGCGCAGCCGAATCGACAGCCTGTGCAAACTCGCTCGACAATCTTGGCCCGCTGGACCCGCAAAGCGAGCTTTACCGAATCATTCTGGAATCGGCCTGCCCAGCGGCCGCCAGCGCCGCAAATCTGAGCGGCATCGCCGGGGACACAACCGCGCAAACCTTCGAGGCAACGCAGAAAACGTCTAGCTGGGGCGGACATCTCAATGCCGAGCTGCGGATTGGAGACTCTAGCCAGCTGTCTCTTACGCTCGCCGGCACGACAACCCCGGGGGGCGTCAATCTAAACCCGATTGCGCTGAGCGAGTCGGCAACCACCTTCGATGAGCAGAAACAAACCAGCTATTTACTCCAATTTGAAAGTCAATCTCCCGGCGATCGCTTCCGGGTCAAGCTCGCACTATTTCATTACGAAATTAAAGACCTGCAAACCACCTTGCCGTTTGACGGCAGTCACGACTTCGCCAAACGCGCTTTAATTTTCAACATCAACAAGGCACTTCTAACGGGCTTTGAAACCCAGCTATCGTTTGACTGGAGTCAGTCACTGAGAAGCACCGTTAGTGCAAGCTATATCGACCAACGGGGCTCAAGCAACTGCTCCGTGAACACCGACTTCTCTACGCTCAGCCTTTGCGACAAACGATTTGGCGAAACCCCCGAAACTCAGGCCAGCCTCGTGACGAGCTATAGTGGCCCGACCATTGCCGGCAAACAGGTTTGGATTAGCACCGCTGTTCGATACGAGTCGGAGCGCGAGTTGGAAGATTACCTGACGGTCGCCAGCGACAGTCGCATCGACGCGTCGCTACAAATGGATCTTGAGCTGACACTCAAACCCATTGAAAAGCAAAGCCCTCGATGGGAACTTACTGTGTACGCGAGGAACCTCGGCGATCAGCCCGCTCGCGGTTTCTTTACGCTCGCAGGGCAGCCAGATTCGCTTGGCGCCAGCTTTAGTGACGCCGAGCGGTACGGAATGCAGTTTAAAATAGATCTATAAGCGACTCATAAAGACGGCCGCAAAGCAGCAAATGCTAAACGAATGATCGCAGCCCCACCGCCTCCTTAACGCGACCCATCTTTTGCGAAGCGACGTTTTTCGCTTTCTCGGCACCGAAGTTGAGTACCTCTTCGAGCCTGCCTGGATTTGCAAGCAACTCATTGTAACGCTCACGCGGCTCTGCCAGCTCCTGATTCACAAGCTCAAACAATTGCTTCTTGGCTTCACCCCAGGCAATGCCATCAACAAACGCCTGACGCATTTGCTCCGTCTGCTCCTGAGTCGCAAACGCCTGCCACACCTGAAAAACCGTTGAATCGTCAGGGTCTTTCGGATCGCCCGGCTCCAGCAAATTGGTTTTTATTTTGTTAATCGATTTTTTAAGCTTTTTCTCAGTGTCGAAAAGAGGAATCGTATTGCCATAGCTTTTACTCATCTTACGCCCATCGAGCCCCTGCAGGACAGCGACCTGATCCTCAACGACGGCCTCGGGTAAGACAAAGGTTTCGCCATAGTGGTGGTTAAAACGCTGCGCAATATCACGCGCCATTTCGACGTGTTGAATTTGATCTTTACCCACCGGAATTCGGGCGCCATCAAACAACAAAATGTCGGCCGCCATTAAAATCGGGTAGCTAAACAAACCCATGGTCACGGCATAATCCGTATCTTCACCGGCTGCTTCGTTGTCCTGAACCGCTGCCTTATAGGCGTGGGCTCGGTTCATCAGTCCCTTTGCGGTCCAGCAAGTCAGCACCCAGGCCAACTCCGTGATCTGGGGCACGTCGGATTGGCGATAAAAAGTCACCTTCTCAGGGTCCAGTCCCAGCGCCAGCCAGGTCGCTGCAATCTCCCTGCTCGAACTCGCGATCGCATCTGGATCACGGCTTTTGATTAAGGCATGATAATCCGCCAGGAACAAAAACGAGTCCTCGTCACTGCTCTCACTGGCTAAAATAGCGGGTTTAATCGCCCCCACATAGTTTCCCAGGTGCGGCGTCCCCGTGGTCGTGATGCCGGTTAAAATGCGGGATTTAGCGTTGCTCATGGGTGTTCTTCAAAAGGTGTTAATCGTTGGAAAAAATAGAAAATGCTCGTCCGCGACTTCGTTATAGAGTCAGACAAACCTTAGACATCGATTGCCTAATATTCGCCGAACGGGTTTAGGCGCAGCCCCGTTGACGCCCATGCATAGTACATCAGCCCATCTCAAAACCCCACACCGCGATGGAATTGTGACTCGTAATAAATCCCGCAGAGCAATTCAGACTTGCCGCACTCGATACGACAGGTTCTTGCTGGCTAGCGGCGCATTTTTACTAGCGTTAGCATTAGGCGGCTGTGGCGAGACCGGCCCCTGTGATTTTGATCAACGACGAATCGGGCTTGACCTCGAAGTGGCGGGCAACGCGGGTTGTATCGTCGTCGAATCCGGAAAGCTTTTACTGGTTAGATCTTCCAGCGGGCAACTCAGCATCCCCGGAGGTCGCGCCAACAGGCAGGAAAGTGCTGCCTGCACGGCCATACGTGAGACTCGAGAAGAAACGGGGCTGGAGGTTACGCCGAGCGGTCTGGCGACAGTTTGGGAAGCGACCGGGTTTTATATGTTTAGCTGTGATGCCAGGCGAAGCGATAGCCAGCCGCTCGAGGCGCTTACACGCGTTACCCGCAAACTGGAAGTCGATGAAATTCTGTGGTTAGAGCCGGCGCGATTTGACGCCGTTGAATGGCGCTATCCCGGCCAGGCGAGCTGGTTACGCTGCCACCTGGCTGGGAAAGAGGAGGAAAGCTGCCCGCAGGCTATGGAATAACGAGCGAGAACGCGTCGCTGAATACACTGACGTTGCCATCCGTATCGATCGCAGCTACCGCAAACTCATAGCTCCCTGTTTCCATACCTTCAATAATATGCGTGGTGACCAAGCCATCGTTGTCGGTGGCATCAAGGCTCACTGACGTACCTGAACCACTCTGGCCCGCGGCGTAGTAGTAAAGCTCAAATCCATCGACGTTAGCCGCAAGCAAGGGTGAGCCGTCTTCTCGCTGCGTGGGCCACACCCAGCTTACCTCTACGTTGACTGGAGTGTTGACGTCGGGATCGTCATTCGAGCCATCGTCGTTCGAACCGTCATCGTTCGAGCCACCGTCGTTCGAGCCATCGTCGTTCGAGCCATCGTCGTTCGAGCCATCGTCGTTCGAGCCATCGTCGTTCGAGCCGTCATCGTTCGAGCCGTCATCGTTCGAGCCATCGTCGTTCGAGCCATCGTCGTTCGAGCCATCGTCGTTCGAGCCATCGTCGTTCGA
>CAZDEW010000136.1:0-5672 GCA_964504585.1 uncultured Pseudomonadales bacterium
CTTCGAGTACAAAGATCTCCTCACCACCCCAGTGCTGATGGCGATTGAACTGAGTGTTCGGCGCCCATCTGACCAGTGCTACATGCTCCGCCTCAAACTCATGCAGTGGCATTACCTCAAGACCATCGACCAGACCCGGTAACCAGGCGGACTCTTTCGTATCGGTCACGAACTGCTTTTGATCCTCTTGAGAAAACTGCTGCAGTTTGACGAATATCGTAGCGCCCTCAGGGCCGATCTGTGGCCTGTGAGCAGTACCAATCGGATTGCGGACGTAACTACCGGCACCATAGCTTCCACGCTCGTCGGAAAAGACGCCCTCAAGCACCAAAAATTCTTCCCCACCATCATGGGTATGTGGCGAAAACTCACTGTTGGGCGCATATCGCACCAGACTCGTCGCGCGCGCCACTTCGCCGCCTACGCGATCCAGCATCATCCTCTGAACACCCGGCATCGGCGAGTCAACCCATACGTGATCCTCTGGCCTGACGACCACCCGGCTTTCGAAGTTAGCGTTCAATTTCATAAAACCTCCGCATACCGGGCAATAAGATTCAGCGACTCAATTTTTTCAATGTGTTCATCATATGCCCAGAAACCCGCTTTGAATATGGCAAAAAACTGTCGCTGTTCTTCGGTAAAATAGAACACAGCGCGTGGAACTTATGATTCCCCTCTAGCTCGCACGCCGCGTTCAATGCAGGCGCTGTATGTCTGTTAAGTGGCTTGATAAGCGCGTGGTTGATAATCAATCAAACGCTGCTCTGGACTCGCAAAAAAGGCATTTTGATCCTAATATTTATGGGGTAGCGACCGATAAATAGCTACTATCCATACAGTTTTTCACCCATAAGTTCTCGCACCCCCCAACGATCGGAGCCTTACTAGAATGCTCGAGAGTGCATTGATTTATCTGCTCGCCGCCGTCATTTCGGTCCCACTTGCCAAGCGACTTGGAATGGGGTCAGTTCTCGGCTATTTGATCGCGGGTGTATTGATCGGCCCCTACGCCATTGGTCTGGTCGGCAAACAATATGAGGTAATGCACTTTGCGGAGTTTGGTGTCGTGATGATGTTGTTTCTCATCGGACTCGAACTTCGACCTGCCAAACTCTGGGCGATGCGCAAACCTATCCTTGGTCTGGGCGGCTCACAAGTCGTTCTGACGACCATACTCCTGTTTGCCGGGGGATTGCTGCTTGGGTTTAATTGGCAAACGAGTCTTGCGGTTGGCCTCTCCCTGGCGCTTTCTTCCACCGCTATTGTTCTCCAGTCACTACAAGAAAAGAATCTTCTAAAAACCCAGACCGGCCAGCATGCATTCTCTGTTTTGCTCTTTCAGGATATCGCGGTCATCCCGATACTCGCGTTGATGCCGCTATTGGCTATTCATGGGGTTGCCGCCCCTCATGACGATGGCCACGGTGGAAGCCTGATTAGCCATCTTGCAACGCACTGGCAAGCCATCATTATCATTTCCAGTATCGCCGCAATTATTTTTGCCGGGCACTGGGTGGCGAATCCAATATTTCGCTATGTTGCGGAGTCCGGTCTCAAGGAAATATTTACTGCGCTTTCCCTGTTGATCGTCGTCGGCATTACCGTTCTTATGACTGCGATCGGCCTGTCTCCAGCGCTGGGCGCTTTCCTCGCGGGCGTTGTACTTGCCGAAAACGAATACCGCCACGAGGTTGAACTCGATATCGAGCCATTCAAGGGCTTGCTTCTGGGTCTTTTCTTTATCACTGTCGGCGCTGGAATCGATCTGCCTTTGATCGCTCAGGAGCCCAGTACGATTGTGCTCGGTGTGGTGGCACTGGTTGCCATTAAAGCGGCGGTACTGGCAATACTTGCATTCGCTTTCAAGTTCACCTTAAAACAGGGCGCGATATTTACCGTTGCGCTCGCACAGGGCGGTGAGTTTGCTTTTGTGCTTCTGGGCCTTGCAAGTCAACTCGGCATCGTAGAAACACGAATCAACAGCCTCATCATCGTTGTCGTTGCGCTATCCATGCTGATCTCTCCCCTGTTACTGATACTTCTGGAAGCAATCTTTGGCAGAGCGTCGCAGGATGCCAGCCTCGAAGCCGATACGATCGATGATAAGGGTGAAGTCATCATTGCGGGCTACGGTCGATTTGGACAGATTGTCGGCCGCTTGCTTGCAGCACAAGGCTATAAGCTCACGATTCTGGATCACAGCCCCGGCCAGATAGATATGCTCAGACGCTTTGGGAATAAAGTATTTTATGGCGATGCAGCGAGACCGGAGCTACTCAAGGCCGCGGGTGCCGAGGATGCAAAACTGATGGTGGTTGCAGTCGCGAGCATCACGAAATCGATCGAGATCATCGAGAACACCAAAAAGCATTTCCCAAATGTACAGATAGTCGCTCGCGCTATCGATCGACAACACGCTTATCAACTCATTAAGGAAGATATTTATGCCCATCGTCGAGAGACCTTTGATTCCGCCATACATTTAGGCGAGAAGGCATTGGAGGTTCTTGGCCTTTCACATGCACAGGCAGCTCGCGCTGGAAAAATATTTAGCGAATACGATGAGGAGTCGATCCGCTTGTTAGCTGATGTCTGGGGCGACGACCAACGCTATGGCATGGCGGTTAAGCAGCGACTAGAAGATCTTAGCGAGGTGCTTAAAGCGGACCGCGAGCAAATATGTGCTGATCAGGAAGAACAAGAAAACACCGCTCCACAGCCTTCAACCGGCAGCTAAGATAGCCTAATGCCTCAAACGAAACGTCAATAGAACTCAAAGCGCGCCGCACAATAACGAGCTGTGCAGTACTAACACCAAACTGGCCGCTGCAAAGCCTCACCGCCCGTTCAATCGCTTTTCGGTGCTGCATTCAGATTTCAACAGTCCCTGACATAGCAGCTATCCCCGGCTATCAAGGCGCAAAGTTAACTACTTGTGCTCTTTCCTGTGTCTGAGCCTGTACTTGCGCCTGTGCTGCCGGTGCCTACGAAATAGTATCCAATAGCTGACGTCAATCGTTCAGTTTTTTTGACCAAATCATTCAGCATCAGCCGCTTCTAAACTCTGACAGGTCGATTAGACTGACTGCATTCAAAGCCGCAGATAACTAGGGTCTACTACCGCGGGAGAGCAAAATGACAAACATCCGAAAATCTGAAGAACGGGGCAGCGTTAATCTGGGTTGGCTGCAGAGCAAGCACAGCTTCTCCTTTGGTAGCTACTATGATCCGGCGCATATGGGCCTGTCAGCCTTGCGGGTAATCAACGACGATCACGTTGTGGGGGGCGCTGGTTTTGACACACATAGCCATGCCGATATGGAAATTATTTCCTACGTACTCGAAGGAGCACTGAAACACGAAGACAGTATGGGCAATCAATTTATTGTGCCGGCGGGCGAAGTTCAGCGCATGAGCGCCGGCACCGGGATCACCCACTCGGAATACAATGCTTCAAGCGACCAAGCTGTTAAGTTCTTGCAGATCTGGATTCAGCCCGCGCAGCGTGGCTTAACGCCTGGCTATGAACAAGCGAGAATTCCTCAGGCCGGCGCCCTGACGCCTCTCGTCACTCCTGACGGCAACAACCGCTCACTGCGCATGAATCAGGATGCGTCGATCTATCGCCTACAGTTAGGCAAAGGCGAAGGCTACCGCCCGGACACAACTCAGCGACCAGCCTATTTACACGTCATTGAGGGCGACTTAAAGCTTGATCTGGGTGGCGATTCCCACCAGCTGCGCGCCGGCGATGCAATAAGTTTCTCGGCATACAGTCAGGGTATATCACTGAAAGCGGAAAGCAGCGCGGTAAGTGCACTGTGGTTTGACTTGCCACTTGTACCAACGAGTGAGTAGTGAATATGCCCGTCGACAACCCTTTATTCTGGCTACTCGCAGTTTGTGGGGTGCTGTTTACAGGGATATCGAAATCAGGTTTTGCAGGAGGCGCCGGCGTAATCGCCGTACCGCTTCTGGCTCTGGTCATTGATGTACCTGCAGCAGCTGCATTAATGTTGCCTCTGCTGTTGGTCATGGACATTCGTACCATCGCCTATTATCGCCGTGAGGCTAACTGGCGCGAACTAAAATTGATATTACCGGGAGCTTTTCTTGGCATCGTTTGCGGGGGAATGCTACTCGGCGCCGTCCCACCACAGGCCCTCAAGCAGCTGCTTGGCATCATGTGCCTCGTGTTCGCAGGGTGGCAAGCTCTGGCGCCACTGCTCAGCAGACTCAGGCACACCGCCTTACTCTGGGGGGGCGTTTCGGGCTTAGCCAGCACGCTGATTCATGCCGGTGGGCCGCCAATCAACATTTACCTTATCGGGCGACGGTTGAGCAAAGCACAGTGGCTTGCAACGGCAGGCTTGTTCTTTGGTTTTATGAATTTGCTGAAAGTTGTGCCCTATAGCTATCTGGGACAGTGGCAAAGTGAACTATTATTGGTGGGCTTAGCACTTATCCCCGTCGCCTTACTCGGTGTAAAACTGGGAAACTGGATTCAACATCAAATTTCCGAGCAACACTTTTTGTTGATCAGCAGAATTTTTCTCGCGGGATCAGGCTTGCTTTTGCTGTTGACAGCCTAGGCGGAGCGCAACATCTTTCCGTCGATGCTGTGCTCGCTTAACTTGTCAACCAGAGGTTCGGGCTTGGCATAGAAGTAGCCCTGCAGGTAATCCACACCCATCTCACAAAGCATGTCAGAAGTTGCCTGGTCCTCTACATACTCCGCGGTCACACTCATTTCAAACGCGTGTGCAATATCAATGATTGAACGAGTAAAGATCCTGTCGACATTGTCGTGGACAATATTCTTGATAAACATACCATCGATTTTGACACAATCGACAGGCAAGCGACGCAGATTGCCAAAGGACGCGTGACCAACACCAAAGTCATCCAGCGCAAACTTGCTGCCCATAGCCTTGATTTGGCCCATCATTTTGACTGCGGAATCCACGTTCACGATCGCCGAGGTCTCGGTAACCTCAAAGTTGATCGTTCCCGGCGGCAAGGTGGTTTTCTCAAGTTTATTTTTCAGAAAACTCGCGAAGCGAGAGTCAGAAACACTTTGCGCAGAAAGGTTAACCCAGTATTCGGGGTGTTTTTTCACCTCGACTCGCTCGAGCTTGCTCAGCAGTTGATTGATGACCCAGCTATCGACGACCACGCTTCGGTTGTAACGCTCAGCGACCGGCAGGAACTCAATCGGCGACATCCACGAGGCGTTGACCGTATCGTACATGCGTATGAGCACCTCGCGGCGCAAAGGAAGGTTCTTGCCGGGCACCGGAACAATTTCCTGATACCACAGTGAAAGCAAGTCTTGCTCTAATGCCAGGTCGAGCTTATTAATAATAATTTTCTCGGTGTTCTCGATCATATAACCGGACTGATCATCGAGCACACTCTCCACCCGATTGCGGCCTTTGTGCTTGGCGCGGTAGCAGGCGGCGTCAGCGAGCGCCTGGACTTCAGACAGGGAACCGAGGTCGGGGTCAATAGCCACCACACCTATGCAGGCTTCTACGCGGTGCTGCGTATCCTCCCAGCTCAAGCGATACTCCTCGATGTTCTTGCGAATCGTTTCAGCAACGTTCAGCGCAACATCGTATTCGCAATCGCGCAGGATCACACCAAACTCATCCCCACCGAGGCGGCCA
>CAZDEW010000137.1:0-5626 GCA_964504585.1 uncultured Pseudomonadales bacterium
ACCATACTCAACCGGGCTCGGAGCCATCCACTGAGGCAGTGTCGCGAACAGGTTTTTTAGCCAGGGGTGGGGGTGCACGCGATCGATAATGGCGTTGCGCGGGGTCGGCAGCGCCAACCAAAAAGTGCCCTGACGATTGCTGGATATGCCGTCCGGGAAACCCGGGAGATTATCAGCGAATAGGTCATAAGACCCTGCTTTCTCACCCTTCAACCAGTAACGCAATACCCGGTAGCGCCAGGTTTCGTTAACCAGAACAAAATCCTCAGCTTGCGAGAGCGCAACCCCATTTGCAAAATAAAGCTGATCGAGTAGCACCTTCGTGGAAGCTGTATCGGGATCGTAAACCATAAACCTGCCATACGGTCTGGTTTCGTACAGATCCATCATGTAGTTTGCCTGATTCCAAACGCTCGAAGCGTCGGTGAAGTAGATCCTGCCGTCAGTAGCGATATCGACGTCGTTGGTAAATACGAGAGGCACCCCATCAACCTCATCAACCAGCACCTCGATATTCTTTTGCGGGCTGATCGAAAGCAACCCTCTATAAGCATCGCAAACAATCAGATTACCCGTGCTATCAAAGTGCAAACCCAGCGGCCTACCGCCTGTTTCCAGCCAGTCTTCCACTCTACCATTTGTATGGATCCTGATGATTTTTCCATCCTGAGTACCGCCATAAATAAACCCATCAGGACCAACCGCAAGATCTTCGGGGCCGTAAACCTCACCGAGCGCCAATAGCTCAGCATTCAGCAATAGCTGATTGGGCGCGAAATCATGCTCCAAAGATGGGGGCGCGGGCGGAGAGTAGGCTAAAGCGCCAAAAGCAGACGCACGGTACAAAAAGCCTGTTAATGCCAGACCTATTAGCGCCACAACAATAATTACTCTTCTTCTCATTGGGTCTCTCTAATTAACGCGCAATACAAACATTATGCTTGCCTGATAGATAGTAACGATAGCGTGTTACAAGGCCCACAACTATAACCACAGCGAGCGTGACGAGTTAGGCAAAAGCACTCCGAATCTTAACATTGTTGCCGTGCGCTAGCGCATACATGAGAAAGATACTCCTGCAAAACAGAAAGATTTCACCATTCGTTTGAATTTCAACGATAAGCTCTGCTCGATTATAACTCCACGCTACCTTGGCTAATAAACGGAGAAACAGAATGACCAGAAAATTTTTCCATGTACTAATCTCCTGCAGCATTATTTCAATCTCAATCCATGGTGTGGGTCGCGACAGCATCGCTCACGCGCTTACATTAGATGAACACGCCGAACGAATATCCCCCGCCAGAAAAATACATCACAACAGGGATCGCCAAAAGACGAGTCGATCGACTATCAGCGAACACAGTGCTGCTGATAGTCAAATACGCGCAATTGATGGTACCGGAAACAATCTGACCACGCCTGAACTCGGCAGCGCTCACATCCGTTTGACACGGCTGCTCACAGCCAGATACAGCGATAACATCAGCTCTCTGGCTGGCAACGACAGGCCCAACCCTCGGCTTATCTCCAACCGGATATTCGCCTCAAATTCCGATACGCCAAACCCCCATGGCGCCAGCGACTTTCTTTGGCAGTGGGGTCAATTCCTCGATCACGATATTGACCTAACGGACGGGGTAGACCCGGAAGAAGCTGCCAATATCATAATTCCAGACGATGACGAGTGGTTCACACCTGCCTCGCAGATTCCATTTAACCGGTCGATCTACGATATAAGTACGGGAATCGACTCGCCAAGACAGCAGATCAACGAGATAACAGCATGGATAGACGCATCGAATGTCTACGGATCTGACGAAGCAAGAGCCCTCGAACTACGAACCCTAAATGGCGATGGCAAACTCAAAACCAGCGAAGGGAATCTGCTTCCTTTCAATATCAATGGTCTTCCTAACGCGGGCGGAGATTCCCCGTCACTTTTCCTCGCTGGAGATGTAAGAGCCAACGAACAGCTTGGCTTGACCGTTATGCATACCCTGTTTGTTCGCGAACACAATCGACTGGTCGACCGTTATCAAGAACGGCACCCTGAATGGAGTGGAGATCAGCTCTATGAAAAAGCCAGGAAAATTGTCGGCGCGCAAATGCAGGTCATCACCTATAAGGAATTTTTGCCTGCATTGCTTGGCGGCGATAGCCTCAGCGCCTATTCCGGCTATCAGCCTGATATTGACCCAAACGTCAGCAATGCGTTTTCAACGGCAGCCTATCGCTTTGGACACAGTGCGTTGAGCCCGCAAATTTTGCGCCTGAACGCGACCGGAGAAATGGTGCCAGAAGGACATCTGCCGCTACGTAATGCCTTTTTTTCACCCTGGCGACTCGCTGCAGAGGGAGGCCTCGAGCCCATTCTCCGCGGCCTTGCCTCCCAGCAATGTCAAAAAATCGACGCCTTCGTAGTCGACGATATCCGAAACTTTCTCTTTGGTGAACCTCAGGCTGGCGGCTTTGATCTTGTTTCGCTTAACATACAGCGAGGCAGAGATCACGGGCTTCCTTCCTACAATGAAGCGCGCCTTGAGCTTGGACTGGAACCCGCCAATGGCTTCGCTGACATCTCTTCCGATCCCGATGTGCAGCGACGTCTTGCGGCTGCTTATACGGACGTAAACGCAATTGATCTTTGGGTAGGTGGCCTCGCAGAAGATGCACTTCCAACCTCACATTTAGGGCTGGTGTTCTCAATTTTGATTAAGGAGCAATTTGAAGCACTAAGAGATGGAGATCGCTTCTGGTACCAAAGAAGTCTGGAAGGAAAAGAGCTTCGCGAGGTAGAACAAACTACTCTGGCGAAAATCATAAGGCGCAACACGAAGGTAACAACCGAAATTCCAGACAATGTCTTCTTCGTCAGCTCGGATGGTGGCTACGAATCCTCGCGCAAAAACCGGCGGCACTCGGAAAAAAAACGCAGATAAAATATTAACAACTTTTAAACTGGTGGTAGCGGCCGAGAAGGCTGCCACCACTTCAATTAAGTTGAGCTAGCTATCGACACCACCCATACAGAGATATTTAATTTCAAGATAATCGTCTAGTCCGTACTTGGACCCCTCTCGCCCTTGACCGGATTCCTTGATACCGCCAAAAGGTGCCATCTCATTGGACACAATGCCCTCGTTAATGCCCACAATGCCATATTCGAGCGCCTCAGACACCCGCCAGACGCGGCCAATATCGCGCGAATAGAAATAACAGGCCAAGCCAAACTCGGTGTCATTGGCCAAACGAATAGCCTCCGCTTCACTTTCAAATTTGACCAGCGGCGCGACGGGGCCAAAAATCTCCTCGCGGAAAACCTTCATGGTGTCATTCACACCAGTCAGTATGGTTGGCTCGACAAACGACTGCCCGGCGTCACTCAACTTGCCGCCCGCAACCACTTTTGCGCCTTTTTGCATGGCATCCTCAATGAACGTCATCACATCACCTACCGCGGCATGATTGATCAGAGGGCCGACGGTTACACCCTCATCCATGCCATTGCCCAGTTTTAGCTGCGCGGTTCTCTCGGCAAGCTTTTCGACAAATTCATCGTATACGCCAGCCTGAACCAATAAGCGATTTGAACAAACGCAGGTTTGACCCGCATTGCGAAATTTGCTGGACATTGCTCCGGCAACCGCTTCGTCGATATCAGCATCGTCAAACACAATAAACGGTGCATTGCCGCCAAGCTCCATCGAAGTTCGCTTAACAGTTTGCGCGCAGGCTGCCATAAGCTGCTTACCGACGGGGGTTGAACCGGTAAAGGTCAACTTCCTGACCAGCGGATTCGACGTCAGCTCATCACCAATTTCGGCGGTATTACCCGCCAGCACATTGATAACACCTGCCGGAATACCAGCACGCTCTGCCAATTCGGCTAGCGCCAGCGCAGAGAGCGGCGTTGCATTAGCGGGCTTACAGACAACGGTGCAACCAGCGGCTAGTGCGGGTGCTATTTTTCGCGTGAGCATCGCATTAGGAAAATTCCACGGCGTGATACAGGCCACAACGCCGACCGGCTGCTTAACGCAAACCACACGTTTATCTTGCGAGGGTGCAGGAATCGTATCACCATAGATGCGCTTGGCTTCCTCGGCAAACCACTCGATATAACTGGCACCATAGCTGATCTCGCCGCTCGCTTCCGCAAGTGGCTTACCCTGCTCAGCCGTGAGAATACGCGCAAGATCGCCCTGATTTTTTATAACCAACTCAAACCAGTTGCGCAAAAGCGCAGAACGCTCTTTAGCGGTTTTCTTTTGCCAATCGATCTGTGCCTGATGCGCAGATTCGATCGCTCTGCGAGTCTCGGCAGTACCGCATTTTGCGATTGAACCAAGCAAGTGGCCGTTTGCCGGATTAGTCACCGCAAAGGTGTCTTCACTGTCTGCCGCTATCCAGTGCCCTGCAACGTAGGCACCGGTTTTTATCAGCGAAGTATCGGCCAGATTCATAAGGCTTCTCTATTGGCGTTGGTTGCGCACAAAATTTGAAGGTAACAAAATTAAGGACGAAAAAAAAGCCGCTCGAATGAGCGGCCTTTTTTAGATTGATCATCTACTCGATGATTTTGGCGACAACGCCTGCACCGACGGTACGTCCGCATTACGAAGGGCTATCCTGCCCTTCGTCCTACGGGTAATCGCCTGCGGCGACATGAAAAGCTGTTCCCTACAGCTTATTCAATAATCTTGGCAACAACACCCGCACCGACAGTACGTCCGCCTTCGCGGATCGCAAAGCGAAGACCTTCGTCCATCGCAATCGGCGCAATCAGCTCAACCTTCATCTGAACGTTGTCACCCGGCATAACCATCTCAGTGCCTTCTGGCAGTTCACACGCACCGGTCACATCCGTTGTACGGAAGTAAAACTGTGGACGGTAGCCTTTAAAGAATGGCGTGTGACGACCACCTTCGTCTTTGCTCAACACGTACACTTCCGCTTCGAACTTGGTGTGTGGATTAATTGAACCGGGCTTAGCCAGGACCTGACCACGCTCAACTTCTTCACGCTTGGTACCACGCAGCAGCGCACCAATGTTCTCGCCCGCCCGGCCTTCGTCAAGCATCTTGCGGAACATCTCAACACCCGTACAGGTGGTTGTTTGCGTTTCTTTAATACCAACGATTTCAATTTCGTCGCCCGTATTGATAATGCCGCGCTCAACACGACCTGTCACAACCGTACCGCGACCCGAGATCGAGAACACGTCTTCGATTGGCATAATAAAGTCGCCATCGATGGCACGCTCAGGCTCTGGAATGTACTCGTCCAAAGTCAGAAGCAGTTTCTTAACCGCAGAGGTACCCAGCTCGTTGTCGTCTTTGCCTTCCAGTGCCATCAACGCAGAACCTGGAATGATCGGCGTGTCGTCGCCTGGGAACTCGTAGGTATCGAGCAGCTCACGCAGCTCCATCTCAACCAGCTCCAGCATCTCGTTGTATTCTTCTGAACCCGCACCGCCACAGTCATCGGCCAGCAGGTCAGCTTTGTTCAGGAACACAATAATGTAAGGGACACCAACCTGACGTGACAGCAGGATGTGCTCACGCGTCTGAGGCATTGGGCCGTCAGTCGCACCACAAACCAGAATCGCACCGTCCATCTGTGC
>CAZDEW010000138.1:0-5471 GCA_964504585.1 uncultured Pseudomonadales bacterium
GGCCAGTAGCTCAATTGGCAGAGCGACGGTCTCCAAAACCGTAGGTTGGGGGTTCGATTCCCTCCTGGCCTGCCATGTTTTTTGTAGGCTCTGCTTTTTATGGTGATTTGCTTGGCTCTTTTAGTAATAAGAGCTTGGTAGTGCTTCTATCAAAAGCCTGATTTTTGCTTGGTAGAACGGCTTGGAATGAATTTGAGTAATGAGTAGCGACGCGACAAATCCTGCACTTAATGCTGTTTTCTGGTTGATCACAGCGGTTCTCGTGGCTGGCGGTATTTACGGATACAACAACTTCGGTCAGTTTTTTGGCACCGATGCCATTTTGTATCGCGTGCTTGGCTTGCTCGCAGTGTCTGCGGTTGCAATCGCGTTTGCTTTGCAAACGACGCAGGGCAAAAACTTTTGGGCGCTGTTGAAGGGTGCCAGAACCGAGATTCGTAAGGTTGTATGGCCGACACGGCAAGAGACTACGCAAACGACCATGATTGTTTTGCTGGTTGTTGTTGTAGCCGGGCTGATTCTGTGGGGTCTTGATACAGGCCTGGGCTGGCTCGCCTCCACCATTATTGGGTAGCCTGTCTTACTTTTTAACGTGACGTTTGGGAATTAACCTGTGACAGACGAAACAACACTAGATCAATCGGCGCAGAGTGAAGCTGGTGAGCCGGCTGCTACTGAATCTAAAGATTCGGGGATTCCCAAGCGCTGGTATGTTGTACATGCGTTTTCCGGTTTTGAGAAGCGCGTTCAGGGCTCTTTGAAGGAGCGCATTGAACTTGCCGGGATGCAGGATCGGTTCGGTGAAATTCTTGTGCCAACCGAAGAAGTGGTTGAGATGAAGAGCGGCCAGAAGCGCAAGAGTGAGCGCAAGTTCTTTCCCGGCTATGTGCTGGTTGAGATGGCGCTCGATGACGAAACCTGGCATTTGGTGAAAGAGACGCCTCGTGTCATGGGTTTCATCGGCGGAAAGGCCGATAAGCCTGCGCCGATTACGCAAAAAGAGGCAGACGCAATCCTCCAGCGAATGGAAGACAGCGACGAAGCGCCAAAGCCGAAGACTTTGTTCGAGCCAGGCGAAATGGTTCGTGTTATCGATGGGCCGTTTAATGACTTTAATGGCGTGGTCGAGGAAGTGAATTACGAGAAGAGCCGGATTCAGGTATCGGTACTGATTTTCGGTCGCTCTACACCGGTAGAGCTGGAATTTGGTCAGGTCGAGAAGACTTGATTCTTCGTCTGTAAGGACGGTTTAAAGGGGTCAGAACCCTTTATAGCTCCATTTTGGAGTTGTTTTATTGCAACTGTTTAAAGGGTTCTGACCCCTTTAAATGGAAAGAAATACGGGCAGCCTGGGAAGGAAGGGGATCTCCCCCATCTGGAGGCGTTGAACCCACAACAGGAGAGCCTTTTTAAGGCTTAAAACATTATGGCAAAGAAAGTAGAAGCTTATATTAAGCTGCAAGTGCCTGCCGGTCAGGCCAATCCAAGTCCACCAGTGGGCCCTGCATTGGGTCAGCATGGTGTCAATATCATGGAATTCTGCAAAGCGTTTAATGCAGAAACCCAAAGCCTGGAGCCAGGTCTGCCTACGCCGGTTGTAATCACCGTGTATGCCGATCGCAGCTTCACCTTTATTAAGAAGACTCCACCAGCGTCTGTCCTGTTGCGCAAAGCAGCCAAGATCAAAAAGGGATCTGGCACACCGAACACCAACAAGGTTGGCAAGGTGACTCGTGCGCAGCTCGAAGAAATTGCTGAAATGAAAATGGCCGATCTGAATGCATCTGACATGGATGCTGCTGTTCGCATTATCGCGGGCAGTGCTCGTTCAGCTGGTATTGAGGTGGAGGGTTAATCATGCCTAAGTTATCAAAGCGCGCGAAGGTTATCGCGGACAAAGTAGAAATTGGTAAGGCCTACCCGATCGAAGATGCCGTGAATCTGCTGTCAGAGCTTTCGACGGTTAAATTCAAGGAATCTTTCGACGTGTCGATCAATCTTGGCATCGACCCAAGAAAATCGGATCAGGCAGTTCGCGGTGCAACAACTTTGCCTAACGGTACCGGTAAAGATGTGCGGGTAGCGGTATTTACCAGTGGTGCCAATGCCGATGCGGCAAAAGAAGCCGGTGCAGATATTGTTGGCATGGAAGATCTTGCTGATTCCGTTAAGGGCGGCAATCTGGATTTTGATGTGGTTATCGCATCACCCGATGCCATGCGCGTCGTTGGCCAACTGGGTCAGGTGCTAGGTCCTCGTGGTCTGATGCCAAACCCGAAAACAGGCACGGTAACACCTGATGTAGCGGCAGCGGTTAAGAATGCCAAGTCTGGTCAGGTGCGTTATCGCGCTGACAAAAACGGCATCATCCACGGTGCGATTGGTCGCGTTGGTTTTGATGCCAAAGCGGTCAAGGAAAACCTGGAAGCGCTTCTGGCTGATCTGAAAAAGTCAAAGCCTGCTTCTGCCAAAGGGATTTATCTCAAGAAGATTTCGGTCTCCACCACAATGGGCCCGGGACTTCTGATTGATCAGGCTTCTCTGGAGGCTTGATCCCGTTATTTATGTAATGAGCTGCTAGAGGGGTTCTAACCCCTCTAGCAGCAAGAGCTTCGACGCTCTGCGCTATCTGAGTTAATCGGTGATGCGCAGGCCGTCAAAGACCGTAGGTGTTATTGAGTGATGAAAGAAGAGTGGGGTCAGAGTAAAAACTCGGACGTCGCTTTTTCTGGGGTTAGATGATTCGGTATCGAGTTTTTACTCTGACTCCAGTCTTCCCAGGTATCTCTCAGGCTTAATTGAATCGTTCAGATTTTTCCTACGCAGATGGTGAGTGAGAGCGTATTGGAATATTGGGGTCAGAGTAAAAACTTTGACTCCAGCGAAAAGAAGGGTGAGGAGTTTTTACTCTGACCCCAAATTCCATGAGTTTCAAACCCACCTTTTAGGTGGTGATTTCGAAAAGCGGGGTCAAAGTAAAAACTGTTCTCGCACATCGGAGGTGGAGTTAAATTTAAGGTTTCACTCTGACCCCGGTTTTCGAAGTTGCTTTATTTTTAATCCTGGCATGGGAGTACGATCACATGGCTCTAGGACTCGAAGGAAAGAAACAGATTGTTTCTGAAGTCAATGAGACCGCAAGTGGTGCACTGTCACTGGTTGTTGCTGATGCGCGTGGCGTAACAGTAACCGATATGACGGAACTCCGCGCGAAAGCACGTGCTGAAAATATCGAACTGCGCGTAGTGCGTAATACGCTCGCCAAGCGCGCGTTTGACGGTACGGAGTATGAGTGTGTTAACAGCGCTCTGACCGGTCCTTCACTGTTCGGTTTTTCAATGGAAGATCCAGGCGCTTGTGCGCGACTGTTTAAAGACTTTGCTAAAGAGAACGACAAGTTCGATATCAAAGTCCTTGCGGTTGGCGGCGAGATGCTGGATGCGGACAAAATTGATGTGTTGGCCAAGCTGCCGACCCGCGATCAGGCTCTGGCTTCACTGGCTGCAGTCATGATTGCACCGGTCACCAAGCTGGCTCGCACTTTCAACGAAGTTCCTTCCAAAGTTACACGTGTTGTTGCAGCAGTCAAAGACAAAAAAGAAGCGGAAGCGGCCTGATCCTGATCGGGTTTGTTTTTCTGTTTGCTTTCAATATCGATAGGAGATTTGAGTAATGGCTCTATCTAAAGATGAAATACTCGACGCAATCGCTGAGATGAGCGTCATGGATGTTGTTGAACTCGTTTCAGCAATGGAAGAGAAGTTCGGCGTTTCTGCGCAGGCAGCAGTAGCGGTTGCCGCTCCTGCAGCTGGCGGCGGTGATGCTGGCGGTGCAGCTGAAGAGAAGACTGAGTTTGACGTGGTTCTCACGGCAGCTGGTGACAAGAAAGTTAACGTCATCAAAGCCGTTCGTGCAATCACAGGTCTTGGTCTTAAAGAAGCTAAGGCTATGGTTGACGGTGCGCCTGCAACTGTTAAAGAAGCTGCGGCTAAAGGTGATGCGGAAGAAGCTGTTAAGCAGCTTGAAGAAGCGGGCGCCTCTGCTGAGCTCAAGTAAGATCTTTCTTTACCCAAAGGAGCCGGGTGCGAGCCTGGCTCTTGCGGGCAAAGTAAGTTTGTTTAGCGCTTCTGCTCTCGAATTTGATGCGGGAGCGCTAATCAAAACTACTTTGTCTGATGAAGTCTTTCCAGACGTGGTTTTAGCAAGGACGCGCACAGCGGATAGCGATTATTGATCTCGCCTGTGCACTAGCTGCTCAAAGCAATTGTCCTCCGATTGCTTTGGGTTACACGATATTGATTGTCTGGATTTAAGGGGTCAGAACCTTTTTGGTTTTTTTGCATAAGCCTTGTTGTTTGCTCAAATTGCTTATGCAAGTCGCCAAAGGATTTTGACCCCTTAAATTCGGATGGTCACGATACAGTCGTTTAAAGCCGGGGAGCGCGAATGCCTTACACGTATACCGAACGTAAGCGAATCCGCAAGGATTTCAGCAAACTACCACACACCATGGAAGAGCCATTTTTATTGGCTATCCAGTTAGATTCATACCGTAAATTTACCCAGTCCAGCTCGGAGTCGAATGCCGACGCCGAAGTGGGTCTGCATGCTGCATTTAAGTCAGTCTTTCCTATTATCAGCTATTCGGGCAATGCTGCGCTCGAGTACGTTGACTACAAGCTTGGAGAGCCTGTATTTGATGTTAAAGAGTGTCAGTCGCGAGGCGTCACCTACGCTGCGCCACTGCGCGTTAAGGTTCGCCTGATCGTTTACGATAAAGAAGCTGCCAGCAAAACGATCAAGGACATCAAGGAGCAGGAAGTCTACATGGGTGAAATCCCATTGATGACTGACAACGGCACCTTCGTGGTTAATGGTACCGAGCGGGTTATTGTTTCCCAGCTCCACCGTTCTCCGGGCGTGTTTTTCGATCATGACAAAGGCAAGACGCACAGCTCAGGAAAGCTGCTCTATTCTGCTCGTGTCATTCCCTACCGTGGTTCATGGCTGGACTTCGAATTTGATCCCAAGGATCTGGTTTACGTTCGTATCGATCGTCGACGCAAGCTGCCTGCAACAGTGTTGTTGCGAGCGCTGGGTATGAGCTCGCAGCAAATCCTCGAGCTGTTTTTTGATACCAACACGTTTTCCCGTAGCGACGACGGTAGCTATGCCATGGAGTTGGTGCCTGAGCGCCTGCGTGGCGAGATTGCCGCCTTCGACATTAAAGATGCGAAAGGTAAAACCGTGGTCGAGCAGGGCCGCCGTATCACCGTGCGTCACATCAAGAAGCTTGAAGAGAGTAATCTCGACAAACTTGCCTGTCCAACTGAGTACGTCCATGGACGGGTTTTGGCGAAAGATCTGATTAACGAAGAGACCGGTGAAGTTGTTATCGACTGTAACACCGAGATCACTGAAGAGGTGCTCGAGCGTTTGGGCGAGTTGGGTATTAGCGAGTTTGAAACGCT
>CAZDEW010000139.1:0-5374 GCA_964504585.1 uncultured Pseudomonadales bacterium
GCGCGTGCTGCTGCGAAGCCCCCCAAACCAACGGGCGTTGTCGCCATCTCGGCACCACCGGCAATCATCGCATCGGCGTCGCCAGCCTGAATCAATCTAGCAGCGAGACTGATGTTATGCGTACCTGTGGTACAGGCTGTCACGGCGGCAATATTTGGACCTTTGAAGCCGTAGCGAATAGAGAGGTTGCCGGCGATCATGTTTACGATCGAGCCTGGCACGAAGAACGGCGATATTTTTCTCGGCCCACGATTGTCGAGCACATCCTTGGTATTTTCGATAGCGCCAATACCACCAATGCCTGAACCAATCGCCGCACCGATGCGCGCTGCATTCTCCTCGGTTACCTCAAGGCCCGCATCCTCCATTGCCTCAACCCCGGCAACCATGCCGTATTGAATAAAGGGATCCATCTTGCGCGCGTCCTTTGGCGCCATGCAGACTGTCGGGTCAAAGTCTTTGATCCCGCCGCCGAAGGTCGTGGAATAAGCAGACACATCAAATTTGGTGATCGGAGCAATACCGGACTGCCCCTCTAGCAATGGTTGCCAACTAGCCCCGAGCGAGTTACCCAGGGGAGAAACCATACCCATCCCCGTAACGACTACGCGCTTTTTATCCACTTGAATTTACCTTTGGTTGCAATGTTGCTGATCCTGCACTGGCAGATCTCAACAAACAGTTTTTCGAGCGCAGGAAAAGAAAAAGCCGCCTCGTTTTGACAAGGCGGCTCCTGCATCTTGACCGAATACATTCAATCGTGTCGGCTTCAGGCTCTGTATGCTTGCTCTTTTGAGCACACTCGTCGAAGGCGACGAGTGCAGCGACAATGCGCTGGCAACAGAAAATGCCCGGTGGTTCTATGCTCTAGTCGAGGTGCTTCTCGACGTAATCGATCGCAAGCTGAACGGTCGTGATCGACTCGGCATCTTCGTCGGGAATTTCTGTTTCAAACTCCTCTTCGAGCGCCATGACCAACTCTACTGTGTCGAGCGAATCAGCGCCCAGATCTTCTACAAAAGAGGCTGAGTTCTGGATCTCATCTTCTTTAACACCCAATTGCTCAGCGACAATTTTCTTAACACGTTCAGCAACGTTACTCATTTTAGTCATCTACTCCAGTAGGTAATTAACGAGGCGTTCCACCTCAACACCCTAATCAGCCGATTAAAGGCAGTTATTCGAAAAAGCAGTCCTTCGAGGCGGCTGATCATTAACACGTCAGCCTGCACTCGAAACGCGGCGCATTTTACATGGATTAGAGAAAAAAGTAATTAAACCGGTTCCATGCTAAGTCTGCAAAAGTCGCAGAATGACCGTTCAAAATTTCATCCCAATTTGCGTACAAGTGTCGCCCAGGCACCAGCGAGGTGCGGTAGTGACAGGCACTAGGCCATGTACATCCCGCCGTTGACGTTGATCGTCTCACCAGTGATGTAAGCTGCCGCATCGCTGGATAAAAAACCAACAACCGACGCTATTTCGTCGGCTGTACCCAGGCGCGCCAGAGGTATCTGGGACGACATCGCCGCTTTTTGCTCATCTGACAGGGCATCAGTCATATCGGTTTGAATAAAGCCCGGCGCGACCGCGTTAACTGTTATCGAACGCGAACCGATTTCCCGTGCCAGTGCGCGGGTAAAACCCTCGATGCCAGCTTTGGACGCGGCGTAGTTTGCCTGCCCCGCATTGCCCATGCGTCCGACCACGGATGAAATATTAATAATGCGCCCCCAGCGCGCACGGGTCATACCCTTCAAACTTGCCCGGGTCATTCGGTAGAGAGAAGACAAGTTAGTCTCCAGCACATCGGACCATTCATCGGGTTTCATTCTTAGCATAATGTTGTCACGGGTAATCCCAGCATTGTTGACCAAAATCGTGGGCGCCTCATAGCTGCTTGTGACAGCTTCGGTCACCGCCGCAACAGAATCGTCACTGGCCACATCCAGCGCCATTCCTTCCCCTTTCGCGCCATGCTCCGCCAGGTAAGCCGAAATCTTTTCCGCGCCGCCGGCGGTAGTTGCGGTACCAACAACCGTGTGCCCCTGAGCCGCTAGCGCGAGTGCGATCGCGCGCCCTATTCCTCGACTAGCACCAGTAACAAGTGCCACTCGAACCTGTGCCGCTTCAGAACTTGCAGACATTAAATCCACCCCTTGAGATTAGAAAAGAAAAAGAATGAGAACAGTGATTGGCGCGCCTAACTTTCCAGCTTAGCCAGTAGTGACGAAGGTGCCTCGATACCAGATGCAGCCGCATCGCGATCAATTTTCTTGACCATACCGGTGAGCGCTTTACCCGGACCACACTCAACAAAGTCGGCGACACCCTGCGCCAAAATATAGCCTACACAACCCGTCCAGAGTACCGGACTTGCCGTTTGGTCAATCATCAGCGACTTAATTTTTGCAGGGTCCTGCTCAGGCGAGGCGCAAACGTTGTGAACGATCGGAATCCGTGGCGCACTGAACGCTATAGCAGCGATATCGTCGGCGAGTTTTTCCGCAGCTGGCTGCATGAGACTGGTGTGAAACGGCGCAGAAACTGGCAGCGGCATAACCCGCTTGGCACCACTGGATTTCAACGCATCCCCGGCCTGTTGCACCGCCTGCTCGTGTCCGGCAATCACAACCTGACCCGGTGTATTGAAGTTAACCGCCTCAACAACGGCGCCCTCGGTGCTTAACTCCTGACAAGTTGCCACAATCGCTTCGTCATCTAGACCAATAACCGCGGACATTGCTCCGTGCCCGACGGGAACCGCCTCCTGCATGTAGCGCCCCCTATTTCGCACCAGTGCAACCGCATCTTCGAAACTCACCACATCGGAGGCGACCAGTGCGCTGTATTCACCGAGACTATGACCTGCCATGTACGCAGGCAAAGACCCGCCCCGAGCAGTCCATACGCGCCACAAAGCAATGCTGCTGGTCAATAACAATGGCTGCGTAACTTCGGTCAGGTTCAGTTCTTCCTGCGGGCCATTTTGCGCAAGCGCCCAAAGATCGTAGCCCAGAGCATCGGAAGCCTGCTGGAAGGTTTCCTGTATTTCAGCAAACTCAGCCGCGGCTTCGGCGAGCATTCCAACTTTTTGAGCGCCTTGACCGGGAAAAACAAAGGCTAACTGACTCATAACGGGTTCCTCAAACTTTACCGACAGACAATGCAGAGTAACCCACATTGCAGTTGGACAATGCAATAAGCTTGCAAAAAGGATTTAAATAAGAAGATGGCACGAGGGAGAGAAAACGCATAAAGAAAGCCCGCAACGTCTGTCGGTTGATAGTCAGGGCTGTGTCTGCGTCAGGCTTGGCCCGCACGAGATGCGTGAGAGTCTGCCGGCGGAAAGTTCGCCAGACGCAGACAGTGCTGACTGCTAGTCAACGCAGCGATGCGCGCAACGGCCGTTGAAGGGAGCCGACCAAGACTTGTCTTTGCTTGCTCAAAGCAGTTTTCAAACATGCTCTTCAATCGCACTTTGTGCGATAAGCTAAGGCCACTTTCGTCAGGACGCCGAGGCGCGCAAGAGTAAATGCCTAGTCGCCAAATCCTGTATCGACAACTTTCTTACCGCGATAGAAGCCCTCTGGGCTTACATGGTGACGCAGATGCTTCTCGCCACTGGTTTCGTCGACGCTTAGTGTTGCTTTGCCAAGGCTATCGTGTGAACGACGCTGGCCGCGTCGTGAACGCGTTACCTTGCTTTTTTGTACTGCCATGATTACTTACTCACTGATATTCAAACTGTTTAAAAACCGGCTAGACACCGGCTCTCTAGCATCACCCCATCACCTCAAAGGGCAACTAAAAAATGGGGCAAAGACCAATAGGGGCAACGATAAACTGAACACCGCCTTAACCGTTGCCCTTGTTTTCCTGATTCTCTTCTATCGCCGGGTCTGTTGCAGCAGCCTGCTCAGACAGCATTTGCCCCAGATCCGCGAAAGGTCGCGTTGTATCAAGTCGACTCGCCGCATCAGACGAAGCCTGACCCTCTCGCCCCGAGGCCGCGCTCGTCGAGCTACCATCAACTGTACTCATAACGTTGAGATAGTCTTTCGACTCGGCGTGCTCAAGCCGCTCTTTTAGCTGCTCATCACAAAGCTCAATTTCGCTTTGAGGATGCCGGGCGACGACCGGTAACTGCAGCGAGAGCTCTTCAATGACCAGTGCATGCAGATCGTACTCGTCTTGCTCGACGATCAATGGGTCAATGTCCTGCAGGCGGCTGCGAGCTTCCTCGTCATGGCGCACCACTGACAGAGTCGACTTCGCAACTAGCTCCACCGACACATCACCGAGGCAGCGCTGACATACCATGGTCGCGACAGCGCGCGCCTCAACCACCACCTCGCCCCGATGATCGTTCTCAGGGACACGAAATAGGATTTCCGCGCTGATGTCATCTAAGCGCTCTACCGCAGGAACAAGAACCTGCCAGCTCTCTTCAGGCAAACCCCCGCTGTACACCGCGGACTTCTGAAAGCTCTTACGCACCGAAATCAGGCGGGGCAACAAACGACTGGCCATCAGGCAATCTACCTCAAATTTAAGGCGCGCGATTCTATAAGCTATTGACGCCGTGGTCAATTTACAAAGAGCCGCAAGTTTTGTGACTGCTGCGTGAACGACCGAAACACTACACTAGCGCCATGCACACCCTGATTCTCGCCTCGTCCTCGATCTATCGCCGGCAGATGTTAAGTAAAATAACCGATGATTATCAATGGGTTATACCAGAATTCACGGAAGATCATACGCTGAGCGAGGACCCCGTCAGGCTCGCCATCGAACTTGCCAAAGGCAAGGCAAGAAGTGTCGCCGATCAATTCCCCGTACGGCCAGGTCAGAGCACGACCATCATCGGCTGCGATCAAGTCTGCTTTCTTCCCGCAGAGCCAGCAATGGGCACAGAATCGACAGATCCCCCCAGATTTCTTCACAAACCAGGCGATTTGTCGCAGGCCGTCGAATCCCTGATGGCCTGCAGTGGAAAGCGGGTTTGCTATCAATGCGGCGTACACATTCTGCACAATCCAGTGTCGCAGTTCGACACCCCCGACGGCAATCCGCAACTAACAACGCAGGAAATCAGCTTTAGCGACGCCTACTGGCTGCAGTTTCGCGAGTTTAGTGAAGCGGAGGCGGTTCGGTATTGTGAACTCGACGAACCCTACGATTGCGCGGGTGCGATCAAGACGGAGTCCTACGGCATCCGCTTGATCGCGAGCCATCACGGCAGCGACCCATACACGCTGCAGGGCTTACCGCTCATCAAGCTGCGCGAGCAACTGATTTCACTCGGGATTGCTCTAGGGAACCTCTGATCTATTCCATGATGGCCGAGACAGAGACTTTTGTACCCCAGGGT
>CAZDEW010000140.1:0-5251 GCA_964504585.1 uncultured Pseudomonadales bacterium
ACCGTCGTCAGCGCAAGCGTCAGTTCCGTACGCTTTGGATTGCCCGTATCAACGCTGCGGCACGTTCGCAAGGTTTGTCTTACAGTCGCTTCATTGCTGGACTGAAAAAAGCAAACATCGAGCTGGACCGTCGCGTTCTGGCTGATATAGCGGTTCACGATAAGCCTGCGTTTAGCAAGATTGTTGATTCTGCCAAGGCCGCGCTAGCCTGATCAGTATCACAGTAAAACGAGGGGAAAGGGCGCAAGTCTTTTCCCCTTTTTTTTCATTAAGCTTTTTACCAATCCAAGATCTTTGATCTGCTTTTACAGAACAAAAAATACGCCCGGCTATGTCTAATACAGAACTGAATACGCTACAGACCGAAGCCCAACAGGCTATCGATGCGGCCTCTGATGCCGCGGCACTCGATGAAATTCGGGTACAGGTACTGGGGAAAAAAGGCAACCTGACAGCGCTGTTAAAGGGTTTGGGTAAACTGCCCCCCGAAGAGCGCTCAGCTGCCGGTGCTGAAATCAATCAGGTCAAGCAGCAACTGCAGGCCGAAATTGAAAAGAAAAAGATCGTTATTGAAAATGCAGCTCTGGCAAAACGACTGGCTGAAGAAAAAATCGATGTCACGCTGGATGGTCGCGGCGAGACCCCAGGCAGCGCACACCCGGTGAGCCGCACCATTGAAAGAATCCAGGCTTACTTTGAACAGGTGGGCTATAGCGCCGCCACGGGCCCTGAGATTGAAGACGATTACCACAATTTTGAAGCGCTCAACATTCCTGCGCACCATCCTGCGCGTGCAATGCACGATACTTTTTATGTTGATAATAAGTATATGGCAGGTGATAGCTCATCGAAGTATGTGCTGCGTACGCATACTTCACCGGTACAGGTGCGAGCAATGGAGACGCAGGAGCCGCCTATTCGCATTGTCTGCCCCGGGCGAGTTTACCGCTGCGACTCGGATTTAACCCATACGCCCATGTTTCATCAGGTCGAGGGGCTCGTGGTTGATGAGCAGGTGACTTTCGCGCATCTTAAGGGTGTGGTTGAAGCCTTTCTGCAGGTGTTCTTTGAAAAAAAACTACCTGTGCGTTTTCGGCCGTCGTATTTTCCCTTTACCGAACCTTCTGCTGAAGTTGATATTGAATGCGTCATGTGCGGCGGTGAGGGTTGCCGCGTGTGCAGCCATACAGGTTGGCTGGAAGTCATGGGCTGCGGAATGGTGCACCCCAATGTATTCAACTACGTCTCGATCGATACTGAGAAGTACAGTGGCTTTGCCTTTGGTATGGGCGTAGAGCGGCTTGCGATGCTGCGCTACGGCGTTAATGATTTAAGATTGTTTTACGAGAATGACAGCCGCTTCCTGGCGCAGTTTGGGTAGCTTGTCGATCAACGGGTTTTTCAACAAGCCCTCATTCAGTTAAAAACATTTACCTATTAGTTATTAAAATATTCTCTACGGAGTTGCCGAAGGCATATAAACCTAGCGGCTCAGACTAGCGAAGCTTAAGTCTGCCAGCATACAGGGGTTGTTGTGAGCTTCTGTACTTGTCGTAAAAACAGCGGCTGCTTTCGCGATCAAGCGCGCGTATCGCTTGCCAGTTTTGTCTACTTTTTCTGGCCAAAAAGTAGATCGCCCGCGGGGGCGAGTCCCCGCAAAGCTAGGAGCGGTAGCTCCAATTTGAAGTGCTGGGGATTTTCGCACGCAAGAGTTTTAAGCTTATGAAGATTAGTGAGTCCTGGATAAGAGACTGGGTTAACCCGCAGATTGATACCGCCGAGCTGGTTAGTCTACTGACCATGGCGGGACTTGAAGTCGATGGTACTGAGCCTGCTGCACCTGCCTTCGAGGGCGTCATCGTCGCAGAGATCACTGCCGTTGAAGCCCATCCGGATGCTGAAAAACTCCGGGTTTGCAGTGTGAATGACGGCGGCAAGGTCCATCAGGTAGTTTGTGGTGCGCCCAATGCTGCAGCGGGCATGAAGGTGCCTTATGCGACCGTAGGTGCCAAGCTCGTTGCCGCCGACGGCAAGGATTTTAAAATCAAAAAGGCCAAACTGCGTGGCGTGGAGTCTAGCGGCATGCTATGCGGCGCGTCAGAGCTCGGGCTTGAGGATATCGTCGATGGCTTGATGGTCCTCCCGCAGGATGCGGCAGTTGGAAAAGACGTCAGGGAACTGCTCGAGCTAGAGGATACGATTATTGAGCTGGATTTGACACCAAACCGCGGCGACTGCCTCTCGGTTTTAGGTGTTGCTCGTGAGGTCGCTGTGCTCACCGGTTCAGAGCTTTGCTTTCCCACGATTGATCCGGTAGCCGCGACGACTGAAGATTCCATAAGCGTGTCGCTCGAGGCCGAAGATTATTGCCCGGCCTATGCAGGGCGCGTGGTGCGTAACGTTAACGTAGCGGCTGAAACGCCGATCTGGATGCGCGAAAAGCTTCGACGCGCCGGATTGCGTTGTATTGATCCCGTGGTGGACATCACCAACTACGTCATGCTCGAGCTGGGCCAGCCCATGCACGCCTTTGATCTGGCGAAAATTGAGGGTGATATCGTGGTTCGCCGGGCGAAGTCAGGTGAGTCGATTGAATTGCTGGATGGCAGTACCGTCGAGCCAGGCACGGAGCATCTTTACATTGCGGATCAGTCCGGGCCTCTGGCGCTGGCTGGCATTATGGGCGGGGCAAGCTCTGCTGTGAGTGGAGAGACCAAAGACATCCTGTTGGAGTCTGCCTTCTTTGTTCCGCACATTCATGCGGGCAAGGCACGAGAGCACGGTATGCATACCG
Source organism: uncultured Pseudomonadales bacterium (assembly GCA_964504585.1). Classification (GTDB taxonomy): domain Bacteria; phylum Pseudomonadota; class Gammaproteobacteria; order Pseudomonadales; family UBA7434; genus UBA7434. Next base: position 2,795 of record CAZDEW010000140.1, read on the forward strand.
ACTCCTCGCACCGCTTTGAGCGTGGGGTGGACCATGCCCGGCAGGCGCGTGCGATTGAACGTGCCACCCAACTATTGCTCGATATTACTGGCGGCGAACCCGGTCCGGTGCGCATTGCGAAGGCAAGCGGTGAGGGAGAGGGTGCAGGTAAAGCCGCAAACACCATTGATTTCCGTGCCTCGCAGATCAAGCGTATTTTGGGCTTCGACATGCCCGCCGAAGAAGTCGAGCGAATTTTTAAGCAGCTCGGTCTCGAGCCCGTAGCCTCCAGCGATGGCTGGACTGTAAGTGTGCCTTCGCATCGATTCGATATCGCAATTGAGGCAGATCTGCTCGAAGAGATCGCGCGGGTTTACGGCTACGATAACCTGCCGGTCGAGCCACCGCTTGCTCGTATGGAATTTACCCTGCAAACCGAATCGACCCGCAGCGAAAGCGAACTGAGAAAGCTGTTGATTGCGCGCGGCTATCGTGAGGCGATCAGCTACAGCTTTATCGATAGCGGATTGCACGAGTCGCTGTTTGGTGATGCGCCGGCGGTAGAGCTAACGAATCCCATTAGCCGCGATATGTCGACTATGCGGGTGAGTTTAGTGCCCGGTTTATTGAAGTCTGCACAGCAAAATACCAAGCGCCAGCAAAACCGCCTGAAGTTGTTTGAAGTGGGTTCGGTTTTCATTCCCGACGACTCTGGGCTCCGTCAGGAGCCCCGCATCGGTGGATTATTGTACGGCCTGCGTCAGAGCGAGAGCTGGTTATCCAAGCCCGAGGCCGTACAGTCGCGCGGAAAAACGCCGGATAATTTCGACTTTTACGATTTGAAGTCCGATGTGCAAGCGCTACTTGCGGGTATGGGGCGAGAGAGCAGTGATGCGATTGAGTTTAGAGCGCTTACTGAGCAATCTGATAAAACTTTGACCGATGATAGGCGTTTACTTGATCAATTGCTGCATCCCGGGCAGGCTGCAGCGATTTTTCTTAACAATCAATACCTTGGCTTTTGTGGCGCGATCCATCCGGTACAGCAGAAAAACCTCGACGAGATCACATCCGCGTGGGTGTTTGAACTCGATCTAAACTTGATTTCTCAGAAAAAAGTGCCAGAATTCAAAGAATTATCGAAATTTCCTGAGGTTCGCAGGGACATTGCGGTGATTGTCGATAGATCTTTGAGCGTTGGTGAATTGCTTCGCGTAGCACGCAGTAGTGCAGGAAGCGATATGATCGATGCCAGAGTTTTCGACCAGTATAGTGGTGAGGGAATTGACCCGGGTCGGCAGAGTATCGCTTTGGGTTTGACGTGGCAAAATGCTGAACGCACGTTGACCGAAGAAGAAGTGAATGCAGATCTTGAGAAGGTCGTCTCTCATCTGGGTGAGCAGTTTAACGCGAGTCTACGATAGATGGTGAGTTATGGCGCTAACAAAAGCCGATATGGCCGAGCGTTTATTTAACGAGCTTGGTCTCAATAAAAGAGAAGCGAAAGAGATTGTCGAATTATTCTTTGAAGAAATTCGCATGGCTCTTGAGTCCAATGAACATGTCAAGCTTTCCGGCTTTGGCAACTTTGATCTTCGCGACAAGAAGCAAAGACCTGGAAGGAATCCAAAAACCGGTGAAGAGATTCCTATTTCTGCCCGACGCGTGGTAACATTCAAGCCTGGACAGAAACTCAAGCAACAAGTAGAAACCTATGCTGGAACCGAGCAATAACGAAGAACTTCCCGCAATCCCCGGAAAACGTTATTTCACCATTGGAGAGGTCAGCGACCTCTGCGCCGTCAAACCACACGTCCTACGCTACTGGGAGCAGGAGTTCCCACAGCTAAAGCCTGTTAAGCGACGCGGTAACCGCCGCTACTACCAGCGCCAGGACGTTCTCATGATCCGTCAGATTCGCAGCCTGCTCTACGATCAAGGCTATACCATTGGCGGTGCCCGTCTGCAGATGACCGGCGAGAAGGCCAAAGAAGATGGCGCCCAGTCCCAGCAGCTGGTTAAGCAGATGATTGTCGAGCTGGAAGAAGTGCTGGAAGTGCTTAAAACCTGAACAAAGCATCAGCAACAGAAATTCCCAAAAAAGCCGCTGCAAAAGCGGCTTTTTTATTGGCTAAAGGGAGGGGCTTGCTTTAAAATCGCGCTCCCTTGAAAGCACTGGCGTCGTTCTTACCTCCAATGACGTCATCGCGGATTTAAATGCTGGATCCAAAGACCCACCCGGTCGTCATCCCGCACGAAGATGCGGGGCCCAGTGTCTTTGAATACACTACGGTTCACCACAGTGCTTTTTAGGATATATAGCGGTGTCTGTGTAAAGAGCGTAGCGCACTTGATGGTGCACGAAGCTAGTTATTTTAAAACGCTAGATTAAGAAATTATCGGGATGTAGCGCAGTCTGGTAGCGCACCATACTGGGGGTGTGGTGGTCGTCGGTTCAAATCCGGCCATCCCGACCAA
>CAZDEW010000141.1:0-5136 GCA_964504585.1 uncultured Pseudomonadales bacterium
CTTCGGATAACTCCTTCATGGTTTTCTTCAACAACTAAATCGCTTACACGTCCAAGTAGGGGTAGGATAGATCCAACACCATGGTTAAAGGTGTTAAAGCTAAGAAAGCTGCGCGCCGGGCAGCTAGAAAGTCGGTTAAAGAAATGGCTGACGTGCTGACAGATCTGCAGCTTAAGTATTATGAAGAGTACCTGGAAGTGGCCAACAAACTGTTTTTGCGCGAGGCTGGGCTGCGCTAAGTCAGTTGCGCCTGCGCTCAATTTGGGCAGGTGCTTTAGACTTCAATTCTTGCTGTTTCTGCTGAACTCCCCACCACAGCTATCGACGTAGCATTTGCTCGCCAGTGAGATGCTCCGCTGGAAGTTAGGCAAACTATTTCATTACTTTTTACCTCAGCGAACGACTAATACCCAGCCTTCCCGATAATTGAAATCAAATTGATATCGAATAGTGGAAGGATAGTGGAAGCTTGGTGTTTGGCTTGATCTGTAGTTCTTCGCAATATAACGTCACGTCTATTCCAAGGAGGTATTCACAAGGAGCAAGTGAAGGGGCCTGGTCGGCCCGACAAAATATTTCAATTTTTTCTGGGAGTGTTTGAGCTGAATCTCCTGCGCGTTTCTTTGTTCACCAAGTGCGCTAGCGCATGGGGTTGTTGGTGGTGTTTCTAGTGAGTTGCAGGGCGGAAAGTTTGGTCATGGGTTTGTGTCTGCAGGCTTTACCAAGCTAGTAGACGTCAATAGTGTTATTCCTGGTGACGATTATTCGTTTGCTCGTATTGTAGTGTCGGGTTTGCTGGGCGGTACTGTATCCCAGATCACGGGAGGCAAATTCGCAAATGGCGCCCTAACATCTGCGATGGGGCAAGCGCTGAATGGTGAAATCGAGCGACTACGATACAAGCAGCATGCGAAAAGCTGGAGGGACGCTGAACGACTCGAGGCGCAAAGACAAGCTCGAATAAAGGGCCGCAACATTATTCGTGGTCAGGTTGGTGCGTCCTATGACGGAGATAATTATCTTGGATACCGGGTTTTTGATGTGGTCGCTCAAGATGCTGACGGGCAATGGGTATTAACCGAGGTTAAATTCAGACAAAGGGGATATAGGGGTCACCCGTACTGGAGAGCTTATAGGGGTGCAAGGACTTTTAGTCAGCTTCGGTTCGATTTGGGAGCAACGTCAGATTTAACGCTCAAGGGGAAGTACTTGAATGGTGGTTCGATTACTCTAAAGTCTGGTTCTTATCGCATTCAGTGGGTGGTGGTAGGAGACCGAGGTACTGGAGTCAATTTTACGATCAATTCGATGGACGATGTTGTTGAAATGGCTACGCGGCTTTTTTAGCGTATGAGTTGGTCGATTCCTAAGCTTGCGTCGCTCTTGGACTTGCAAAGACGGGGTACCGAAGAATTGGTCTACCTATTCTGTGATGGACTTTATTTGTCGATAGAGTGCGAAGACGAGTGGAAAGATGGCGCTTTCTTGAGGATAAAAATAGTCGCTGAGGACTTTCCATTGTTTTTGCATTCTGTATTCGGAAACTCTAATTATCTTGCGGCAAGACATCCTCGAGTTACAAGTGGCGCAGCTTCCGAATACTTAACCATAACCACGGTGGAGTTCGCTTGTGAAGATGGCAAAGATCTTCTTTGGCTCGCGGGGGAACCAGTGCGAGTCGACCGGTTTTGTGAAATTATTAAGGGCGTTTCCTCATGGAAGACTTTTTATCGAGACTTGTACATTGGTCAGAACAAGTTCTTCCTCTGGCTTGAGGGTTTTTGGGTTTGGGTATTCTTGGTGGCACGGATGAAGTTCACAGGATCCGAAGTAGATAACTTTTTATCTGGGTCAGAGTTTAAATCTATCCGGCGTCGTTGGGGAGTTGAGCAAGACTTTACAGCTGTTGAGGAGGCCGAACTATTTCGAATTCTCTCGGAATAGAGGCCTACCAACGGGGTCTAACGGGGACACACACGAAAACGTGCGAATTTGACCGCGAATTGCAAAGTAAACGTTGTACTTTGGCCTGGCTTGTAGGAACGCGCCGGGAGGCACTCGACGATATCTCGCACTTTCTGTAGGTCTGTGTCTCGCGTCCTCCTGCTTGGCGCGAAAGAGGCTCTTGATACGTTTGGTATCCGTTCTCGATTACGGGGAATAGAGTGATAGGGAACGGACATGCGTGTAGACAAATATCGGCATTTTGGACTTTTGACCACGCACAACAACGTCGAACCTTGCGGTTTGTTGCAGTGTTCAAGTGAGTGGCGAAACCAGTTTGAATCAACTCGCTTTGTCTTCAAGCGTGTGTTCCGCATCCGCGATTCTCGGAGGAACGTTTCAGGCGCGCGCATTCATTAATCTGAAGGTCAGGGAGAAAAAGTTGAACCCCACTGGTTACGAATACACCATACTTTCAGATAGGCCTCCGCTGAATTTCCTCAATGCACTGAATGCCGAACTGCAGCGTCGATGGCCTGCTGTGCTTTCCGAAATTGGTCCAGACTACGAAAGTTTCGAGTTCGGGGATTGGCTTCAAGGTGTTAATGAGGCGCCTGAACGGGTGGATCTTTACTTTGCTTCCGATAGCGCGGCATTCTCTCACATAGAGAACAACGGTATTGTGAGTAACGCTGACTCGTATCAGTTTTTCCTCCTCTGTATCACAGCGAAATCAGAGATTTGTTATCGAGCAAAAATTCTTGGCTATCTCGACGAGGACAACACCAACTTTGGAGAATTTCATGCCGAGATCGTTGCTGGCCCGATGTGGATCTACGAGCTTGTTATGCCCGAAGCTACTACCGGTAGCCCCGACGATTTGCTCTCCACTCTTAGACGACTGTTGAGAAATCGCTGAAGTGGCCTGCACAATTGGGCCGTATACGAGATGACAAGATCAATCTGAGAACGAGGACCCGCCGGTAACCGGTCGATTAGATCACGATGTTCTAGAAGAGAATCTTTAGCCCCTTTTTTCAGGATTGCCGTTGTTAGATTATTCCCTGGCATCAATTGAGATTGATGCCAGGTGTTTATGCTACGCCGTCAAACGCCCCAAGTTGTAGTCTTGAACGGCCTGGCGTATCTCAGCTTCGCTATTCATAACAAACGGACCGTACTGCACAATCGGTTCAGCCAAAGGCAGTCCGCTCAAAACTAAAACACCACCGCCGCTGGTACCGCTGGTTAGAGTCAAACACTCTCCAGGAGAGTAGACCGCCAACGTCCGCCGCGTGTGGCCACTTACCTCACCGTCATAGACGTAGACCAGAGCCTGTTGATCGATGGCAAACTCCGCATCGAGAGATTCACCAGCCGCAAGCGTGGCGTCAAAGATCACCGGCTGTGTCGACCGTTCCGGCAGAGGACCGGTTAAGCTCTCATCCGCAACCCTGACGGTCCCGGCGATGACCTGCAACTGGCTATTACCTACCGTCACCCGCGACAGTTCCTCATTGGGGATGTCCCGATAATCGGCTGGCAACATCTTCTCTGCCGCTGGTAGATTCAGCCACAGCTGAAAACCGTGCATGCGCCCAGCGTCCTGTTCCGGCATCTCCGAATGAATCACGCCTCGTGCAGCGGACATCCATTGCACGCCACCGGACTCGATGACACCTTCGTTGCCCATATGATCTTTGTGGCGCATACGCCCGACCTTCATATAGGTGATGGTCTCAAAGCCGCGGTGCGGGTGAGCCGGGAATCCGGCCAGATAGTCGTCAGCACTGTCCGAATTGATTTCGTCGAGCATCAGGAACGGGTTCATCAACCCGGTATCTTTCAAACGGTGGATACTCACCCCAGCACCATCGGACGCTGGTTGTGCGGTGATGGTGTGTAACAGTTTACGCATGGTTGTTGCTCCTTACGGATTGGAGTTTATGTCTGCCGATCAGGCCAGCCGTTGCGCCAGAACCTGGTCGGCACTGTAGCTGCCGGCGCCGCGCACGGCGAGGCTTGCGCTTACCACGAACAAGGCCAGGGCAAACTCGTAGCCGTTGTTAGCCATGAACAGGCCATTGCTGAAGTGCACGGCAAAGATCGCCACCAGCATCGTGATGGCAAGCACCACCGAGGTGGGCCGCACCAGCAAACCGAAAATCAGCAGCAAGCCACCGAAAAATTCTGCCGAGCCGGCCAGCAGTGCCATCAGATAGCCGGGGCCTAAGCCGATGGAGTCCATCCAGCCTGCGGTGCCTTCGAGGCCGTATCCGCCGAACCAGCCGAACAGTTTTTGTGCGCCGTGGGCTGTAAAAATTACTCCGGCTCCGACTCTGATAGGAAGGGTGTCGACGCCGGATGGTGTGCTGATTAACTTGTCGATTGCGCTATTCATTTTCCAGTTCCTGTGGTTTGTTTCGAATTGGGTGCATTCTATGGCCGCGATTGACGGTGAATAAGCGGTTCGAAATGACTAATATGTTCTAATTAGTAGAACATTTGGTTTGTGCATGAGTGCGCGCATATCGACGGAAGCATTTGAACTGCTGGACACCATTGCCCGGCGTGGCAGTTATGCCAAAGCCGCCGAAGAACTGGATCGTGCCACTTCGGCGGTGTCCTACGGAGTGCAAAAGCTTGAAGAGCAGTTGGGCATCACACTGTTTGTGCGCGAAGGCCGGCGTTCTGTGATGACGCCGGCAGCGCAATTGCTGCTTACTGAGGGACGCGGCATTCTGGCTGCCACCGAGCGTGCAGCGGACCGTGCGCGTGAGCTGGCCAACGGCTGGGAGCCACGCATCAGGATCGCTCTGGAATCGACATTGAATCTGGAAGTGTTCTTTTCAGTTCTGGCGGCGTTTCAAGCGGAGCGCGCCGACATCGAAATCGATATTCGAGAAACGTTGCTGAACGGAACCTGGGAAGCATTGGCGGGTGATGCTGTGGAGTTAGTAGTGGGTGCCGTCGGACCGGTGCCGGCGCACAGAGGGTTTCGGGCCGAGATGTTGTGCAATGCCGACCTGGTGCCGGTGATCAGTCCTCAGCATCCGCAAGCGGAGCGGCTGTTGGCGGGTGGCGACCTGCGCGGAGTGCAGCGCGTGGTCAATCATGACACGGTGCTCGACGATGTGGCCCGTAGCGCGGGCTTTAACCTGCACGGTCAGCAAGTTTTGTATGTGCAGAGCA
>CAZDEW010000142.1:0-5098 GCA_964504585.1 uncultured Pseudomonadales bacterium
CCAAGGGGTGAAAAATTGCGAACGAGCAATTTTCATGAGCGTAGCCGCGAGCCCGAAGGGTTGAAACAGGCCATAGCCTGTTTCAATAAAAAATGCATGAGCATTTTCGAATCAATCCCTCCCGCACCGCAATCTACGATGGCGGCTGGGTCGGTGACCATCCACTCGCTGGCAAAGCGCTCGCGCGAACCTTTGCGTAAAGCAGTGCTTGACGAGAGACGCCTTCTTCGCTCCTAACGGTCAAAAAACCCCAACAGCAACGGATTTACCACATCAAACATTTGAAAGTTCAGGCCGTGCGTACCGCCTTTTATAACCTCAATTGTTGCCTCAGGCACAATAGATGCTAACTGGTCTGCACTTGCTATCGGTATGGTTTCGTCGGCATCACCAAAGATTGCCAACATGGGAATACCATTTTGTGCAGCGCGCACAAAGGCCTCGTCTCGATCCCGCAGCGGCAGGTGGCGATAGCTCGAGAGCAGCGCCTCGAAATAGCCTTTGTATTCGTACTGCTGGGTAAGTTCGCCCTGCAATCGGTGCGACGCGGGAATAACGGATTCATCATCGGAACGTCCCAGCAGAATACGTTTACCGAAAACGCGCCAAAACCAGTCGCCTACGCCTGGCGTCATCAACAGGCGGTTCGCAAGGCTGTCGGGGGCTGTTGATGTTTGCAATCCAGCTGGCACTAGCAATGCCAGCTTGGAGACGCGCCCCGGGTGCCGGGCAGCGAATTCAGCGCTGATCACACCACCCATTGAAAGACCAATGAGGCCCAAGGGCTCTGTCAACGAAAGCGCATCAAAGACCTGCAATAACTCTCGATCATAGAACTCAATATCGTAATCAGCTTTGGGGCGATCGGACCAACCTCGTCCAAAGTGATCGAACTGGATCACGCGATAACCGGCCTCGGCCATAGCCTGCGCGTTTTGCTCGAAGATAAAATGAGGCGTTGAAAAGCCGTGTACCATGACTATCGCCGGTCCATCTTGGGGACCGCGATCGACGTAATGTATCGTACCTGCCTCGATGGCCAGCGTTTTACCCGGCGCCTTGCTTGCCCTCTCTTGATCTGTGAGCTCCCGCTCTCCCCAGCCCGCAAGGCCGTACGGGAGCGCAATCAAAAAAACTAGCAAAAAAGCAGGCGCTGTGATTACCTTTCTCATGAACTCTTTGTTCCTCATTCCTCTATAGTTCGCTCGCATCTCATAGCAGTAACGCGAAATTAAGTGACGCCTTGGACCCGCCACTTATTATCCAGTTTCCAAATCCATGTGGAGATTTAGAGCTGGTTCGCCGAGATTAGGATAATCAAAGCTAAACCCAGATTTTATCTCATTCAGAGCTCGCTTCACTTCACCACAACAGGATACGCGATCATACAAGCGTTCAATCTCGCGCAACCTGACCGGGAGATACGCCCCACCACCGCTTGAATGCTCTGGCAAAACTCGCAGGCTCTGAGTATGCCAATCGCTCGGCAACAGCTTTCACGGGTAGCGAAGACTCAATGAGTAATTCGCGCGCCAAGGTCATTCTGGTCTCCAGAACAATTTGATTGAAGTTTAAATCGTCTTCAGAAAGTCTACGCCTAAGCGTCCTCTCGCTCATGCAAAGTGACTTTGCGATCTGCTCAAAACGTGGCGAAAACTGCTTCGAACTCAGCATGTAATCACGAATAGTCTGCGCGTAGCCACTGAGCCTGTGATGCTGATTTAGTAGCTCATCGCACTGTGTCAAAAAATGCGCGTGTAGTGCTGGATCGGTAGCGGGCAGCGGCAAGTCCAACAATCGTTGATCGGCGACGATACCGTAGTTGAGGGCCTCAGGCACCACTGACAGTCCCGTCAGTTGCTCTAGCTCCTTCTGATAAATAGCATCGGAAAACGGAAGGTGTATTTCGAAAGCAGTCAAGTCTAGCTCTGGAATCACTTCCAGTAAAAATCGACTGGTAACAGAAAAATAACGCTCGAAGACAAAGCGGCGAATGGAGCGAGGCAGGTGATCCATCTCAACCACGAATATTGCTCTCTCTTCATTCTCCTGCAAGCGAACTTTCGACAGCAGCATTCTCGTCTGGCCGTACCGCACTAGCGTATCAAACGCGGACCGTATATCCGGGCTCGTGACAATCGCCAGCCCCCATATGCCGAAGATCCCAACCGGCATTGCTTCACCGACTCGCAAACCGTATCCGGCAGCGCGAGGCAGTAAAGTTAGTGCGCTATCGATGAGCTCTGTTTCAGCGATTTTCTCGGAGGCGTCGCTGATTACCTGCGGTGAGTTGAGATCTATCGCAAACTCGGAAAAGAATGCGCTGGCATCGCAACCATGCTCAGACAGAATCGATGCTAAAACCTTGATCGTCTGGGAAGTGCGCTGAGCGTTGTTATACAACAAGGCGTTTGTCCGCCTAGTAAATTGTTATGCGGTGCAGCTCCCGCCTATGCCCTTCGAAACCACCCGTAGCCTTATGGACGACACTGCGATTATCCCACATCACCAGCATGTCTTCTTCCCATTTATGCTTGTAAACAAACTCCTCCCGGGTTTGCCACTCATTGAGCTCAAGGAGCAGCTCTAGCGCCTTTTGATCGTCAACGCCTTCAAAGCCAATGATATAAGAAATTCCGCTGAGGAAACCCTGTCTTCCAGTCTCGGCATGGCGCGGCGCTAGCGGATGTGTGTAACGAATATGTTCAGCCTCATCGGTGGGACGAATATCCATCGCTCCGTTCTTCGAGGTATCGCCGTACACTCCGTGCTTTTTCGAATAACCAAGGATCGGTGAGTGGATCGCTTTGAGACCTTCGAATCGAGCACGCATATCGTCTGGCATTTTTTCAAAAGACAGGTGCTGGTTCGAAAAGTGCGTATCGCCACCTGTAGGAGGTATATCGAGACTATATAGCGCAGTACCGATTGGCGGCTGTTCCATAAAACTCCAGTCGGAGTGCCAGTGTTCGGCGAAAATCGGGTTTGTATCTTCAGCTTCTCGCTTAACCGCGGCTATGTAGGTGCGCCCCGGTATGGGATTGAAAAAAGGGTCTTCGCCTAGCCGCCCGAACTGTTGCACAAACTGCTCGTATTGGTCGTGATTGCTTTTCTGCTCTGGAAACGCGAGAACGTGGTGCTCTAGCCAGGCGTTTCGGATACTACTGATTTCGTCGCCACTGAGCGGTGAACTGAGATCAACACCGGTTACATGCGCACCACAGGATTCTCCCGTTGGTATCACTTCGATTGCCATAGTTAGCTCCTGATTGTTATCGATTGAAATGGGCTGTTTCACGCCGCATGGTTATTGTCTTTCAGCCACTGTTCCTCTTCGCCGGGCTCAGGCAAAATCACACCGCCCTCCATTATCCAGCTTGCCGGTACGCCAAAGATGGCATACTCCATCTCAGCAAGCGGTATGCCGGTCAGCGAAGCCATCTGATCAACCATGTCATGCTCGACTTCATCATTTACGTGCATGGTCCTGCCCGCACGAACCGATGCATAGATATGCAAGTTGGTTCCAGGGTTTAAAGGCACGTTCTCTTTGTAATAGACCTGCACAAAGGTCCGGGGTGCGCCGGTATGGCCGCAATGAACATCGGTGATCATCATGGCGACTTTTGCCTTGGTTGCGCTATCGAGAGGCTCACGCGTCGAGACTGTATAAAGTGGCATTACTTATTACCCCTGTGGGTTAACTCACGCTAAGTTCATTTAAGGTCGGTTAATACTGGCTGTCATAAAACCTTTGGTCAGCTTGTTGAACATCAGGCTACCGAGCATTTTGATTTTCATGCCGGTGGCTTTAGCGGGATCAAATCGGGTTTGCGAAACTTCAATGTAGCGCTCGACCTCGGAGGCTGACATGGCGTTGACTATAATCTCTTCGACAGAACAACCGGTAATCTGCATCCAGCCTTCACAAATCTGCCCCATCAGTTTTACTCGGTTTTCCTGCGAAATGTCGTCGGGTGATGGAACGATCAATGTGGAAGCGGTCGACGGTGCACCGGCAAGCCAACCCTGCCCTGCGGGAATTTGAAACCAGGCAAACCCAAGACTGGCTGACGAATCTACGTTTGTGTGATAGGCAGACTCGATTAGCTGTTGTAAAGATTTTACATAACCAAGCCAGACGCCACTCTCGTGAACGTTTAAAACAATCATGACTTTTGAACTTTTGCTCACTGGCTGACCCACCTGTTTGTTAAGACGACTGTTTAGCTGGCCCTGACCCGACGAACAGCACGACCATTCTTCCAGAAGTTGAACAGCACCTCAGCCACTGAGATGACCCCACGCGCCTTCTGCCGCGGCTCGAGACCTAGCGAGATACGTTTTAGCTGCATGGTATACCAGCTGATCTCCATGATCGCAGCGTTGTCTATTTTCTTCACACCGGTACTGATCGGCGCAACGGATGAACAATAGTTTTTGTCTGCCAGAACATTGTTGGCAAAATTGGTATCGACGGCGAAAGGACGCGCCAGGCCGACGATATCGATTGCACCGCTGCTCAACGCATCAGCCATCCCCTGGGTGGACCGGAAACCGCCCGTTACCATCAACGGGGTATTTATTTCCTTGCGCACTTTCTCTGCATACTCCAGAAAGTAGGCCTCACGCTTGCGAGTGCTTTCCTTAATTTCTCCACCGGGCGCCTTGCCGGTTCGATTGACCGGGTTTTCCCAACTTCCGCCCGAAATCTCGATGAGATCAAAGCCCATGTGATCGAGCGTCTTTGCCGTGCGAATAGAATCTTCCTCCGTAAAGCCGCCCTTCTGGAAATCGGAAGAATTGATTTTGATAGCCACATTAAAAGCTGCTGATGTGCGACTACGAATGTTTTTATACACTTCGTCAATGAAACTTAATCGATTTTCGAAGGAACCACCCCAGCGGTCAGTTCGGCGGTTGTGGTGCGGCGAAAGAAACTGGCTGATAAGGTAGCCGTGCGCGCCGTGCAACTGCACACCGCTGAAGCCAGCTTTTTCACAGCGCTCAGCCAGAGAACCAAAACGCTCGATAATATCGAGGATCTGTTCTTCATTGAGCTCTTTTGGTGGGATAAACATCTCATTTTCAATCGGCA
>CAZDEW010000143.1:0-5000 GCA_964504585.1 uncultured Pseudomonadales bacterium
AATAACCCCCGGTAGCTCACCACCCGCCGCATCGGTAAAGCCCACGACCAGACCGGCTTCGAGCTGCAGCTCACTATCAAAGTCGCCGGACTTGAAACGCTGCACGTTATCCTCGAGGTGTTCGCCAAAAGCCTGGGCTGCTGGCAATGTCACCGTTTTCCGTTCACCCACCGCGAGCGACTTTACCACGTCTTCAAAGCCGGGCAGCATCGAACCATCGCCAACGACCATGGGCACCGGGTCAGCGCCAAAATTGGAATCGATCTCTGATCCGTCTTTCAAGCCAAGCGAGAAGTTTAGCTTTAGTCCGTCACCGTCTTTTAACAAAGTCATATCCTAATTCAATAAACAGAGGCTAGATATCAACCTTTAGTTACGCGGCGCGACAACAATGGGTTTCAATCAGCCATTTCAGCACCCACTCTGATCACAAAGTGATTCTGCACGCTAAGCGTCGGCGGCGTCTTTATCACCCTTGAAGGCATCGAGCAACATAAAGCCCGCTCCCACTGTTATCGCTGAATCAGCGATATTGAACACCGGGAAATAATGCGGGTGGGAATAGACTGACAAAAAGTCAATCACATAGCCAAACAGCGCACGGTCGATCAAGTTACCCACTGCCCCACCCAGTATTAATGTTAAGGCGTACAACAGCAGCCTCTGCTGTTTGGGCACTCTCGCGATCCACACGAGCAGCACCACACTCACCACAGCCGAAAGCGTGGTCAGAAACCAGCGCTGCCAACCACCGGCGTCACTCAGAAAGCTCCATGCCGCTCCATAGTTGTGAACCAGCGTTAAATCAAAAAAGGGCAAAACGTTCAGGCGCTCGCCATAGTCAAAACTGCCCGCAGCCCACTGCTTGGTGATCTGATCGGCCACAACGATCAGCAGCGCGAGCAAATACCAGCGCCAGTAAACGACGAGCGATTTAAGCATACAGTCGAATCTCGCCACCGCCGTCGACGTTACTGATGCAGCGCGAGCAGAGCTCCGGGTGCGCAGGACTGCTGCCAACGTCAACCCGATAATGCCAACAGCGCGTGCACTTGGCATGCGCGCTCTTGCTGATCGTTAGTTTCAGGCCCTCGAGCTCGGTTTCTACGGCATCCGATGGAGCGTCCACCAGTGGTTTGACCTCGGCAGACGAAGTAATCATGGCAAAACGCAGTTCGTCGCCAATCTGGTCCAGACTCGCCTTAATCGAATCAGCGGCAAATAGCGTGACCTCGGCCTCCAGTGAAGCCTTTAACACGCCATCCTGACGCGCTCCTTCTATCGCCTTGTTAACTGCGATCTTGCAGTCCGTGATGGTCTGCATGAGCTCCACTTCACCCGCCGCTGTATCCAGCATCGGCTCGAGCCCCGTATACAACTCTTCCAGATGAATCGATTCGTGAGCGGTTCCCGGAATATGCTCATAAAGCTCATCGGCGGTAAAACTCAGGATCGGCGCGATCCAACGCGAGAACGCCTGAATGATGTGATAGAGCGCAGTCTGCGCGGAGCGACGGCCCAGACTATCTGTCTGCATGGTGTATTGTCGATCTTTAATGATATCGAGGTAGATGCCACCCATATCGACCACGCAGAAGTTATGCAGCTTCTGGTAGATCAAATGAAAGTTGAACTCGTTGTAAGCTGCCACGATCTCCTGCTGCAGCTCATAGGCTCGCGTCACCGCCCATCGATCCAACAGCAAAAGCTTATCGTTGGACAAAAGGTTAGTCGCTGGGTCAAAGCCACTCAAATTCGACAGCAGGAAGCGCGCGGTGTTGCGTATGCGTCGATAGGAGTCGGCAACTCGTTTCAAAATCTCGTCAGATACCGACATCTCACCGCTAAAATCAGTCGCCGCAACCCAGAGTCTGAGGACGTCGGCACCCATCTCATTCATCACCGCCTGTGGCGCGACAATATTGCCCAGGGATTTGGACATTTTTTTGCCTTCGGCATCAACGGTAAAGCCGTGAGTCAGAACGGTCTTATAGGGAGGCTCGCCGTTGATCGCTACCGCCGTTTTTAACGAGGACTGAAACCAGCCTCGATGCTGATCCGAACCCTCGAGATAAAGATCGGCAGGTTGCTTGAGCCCGGCAAACTGCTCCAGCACCGAGTAATGTGTGACGCCAGAATCAAACCAGACGTCTAGCGTATCGGTAACTTTGCGATAGTCGCCAGCATCGCTACCAAGCAGCTCTGATTCATCGAGTTCAAACCAGGCATCAATACCCTCTTTTTCAATGCGCTGAGCTACCTGTTCGAACAGGCTGACGCTGTCGGGATGCAACTCCTGCGTCTCGCGGTGGATAAACAGCGTGATGGGAACGCCCCAGGTTCGCTGTCGCGAGATACACCAGTCAGGGCTGCTCGCGAGCATACCGTCGATCCGCGCTCGCCCCCAATCGGGCACCCACTGCACATCGTCGCAAGCATCTTTCACTGCATCGAGCAGCGGCTTGGTCAAACTGCCCGGCTCCGACATACTGATAAACCACTGCGGCGTTGCGCGGAAGATCAATGGCGTCTTGGTACGCCAGCAGTGTGGATAGCTATGGGTAAACTTGCTCGATGCAAGCAGGCGACTGCGCTGCTCTAATAGTTCTACGACCTGATCATCGACCTTATAAACATGCTGCCCGGCAAAAATTTCGGTTTGCTCTGAAAAAACACCGCTATCACTCAAAAGGTTTAAGGTTTCGATACCGTATTGTCGCGAGACATTAAAGTCATCGACACCGTGATCGGGCGCGGTATGCACGCAGCCGGTACCGGCATCAGTCGTTACGTGTCCGCCCAAAAGAACCGGCACATCCTTGTCGTAAAACGGATGTCGCAGCACCAGATTTTCAAGTGCCTCGCCGCTGAACTCGGCAACGCGCGTGGAACTCTCAAGCTTGAGCCGCTCCGATACTGAATCGACCAGATCTCCGGCAACAACGATTGGCTGCTGCAGCTGATCACTCGCCAGCAAAACATAGTTGAGCGCAGGATTTACCGAAACAGCCTGATTAGCGGGTAAGGTCCAGGGCGTGGTAGTCCAGATTGCCACGTCAACAGCATCGGGTAACTCGCCGGATTGGCTCGCATCAATACCGATTCGCGCAAAAAAATCATCGGGGCTTGCCACCGCAAAGGCAACATCAATGGAATAGGATTGCTTATCCTGATATTCGACTTCAGCTTCTGCCAGCGCGGAGCCCCCAACGACGCTCCAGTGGACTGGCTTAAATCCGCGCACGAGGTGACCACGCTCAACGATCTTGCCAAGCGCTCTTACAATGTTGGCCTCGGTTTGAAAGTCCATGGTCAGGTAGGGCTTGTCCCAGTCCCCTAGAACACCCAGGCGCTGAAAATCTTTTTTCTGACCAGCAACCTGGCGCGCCGCATAGTCTCTGCATTTTCCACGAAAGGTTTTGTGATCAACCTTAACGCCAGGCTTACCGATTTTGGACTCAACCTTGTGCTCAATAGGCAGGCCGTGACAATCCCAGCCGGGCACATAGGGCGCGTCGAAACCTTGCAGGGTTTTCGATTTAACGATGATGTCCTTCAGAATTTTATTGACCGAATGACCGATATGAATATCGCCGTTGGCATATGGCGGGCCGTCGTGCAGAATATATTGCTCGCGTCCGGCAAACTGCTCTCTAATTTTTTGATAGAGCTTTTTGTCGTACCAGCCTTTAAGGCGAGCGGGTTCACGCTGAGCCAGATTGGCTTTCATGGGAAAGCCGGTACTGGGCAGGTTCAGCGTATCTTTGTACTGATTGTTTTTCTCACTCATCGTTACATTCAGGTCATCGATGCCAGCAGGCGCCAGGCATCAGGAAAAATAAGCTATTGCCTCGGATTTGTCTTTTGCAATCTGGTCTTGCAGCGCGTCAAGACCGTCAAAACGCTGCTCTTCGCGAATTTTCTTACAGAAGCGAACTGCAATTCGCTGCCCGTAAATGTTGTTTGCAAAATCCAGCAAATGCACTTCTAACGATACGGTTTTGCTGCGACTGACCGTTGGTCTGGTGCCCACATTGGCGACCGCAGGGAGCCATTGAGTAATACCTTGCTCCTCGCTGCCTGACTGTTCTGAATCATGACTAGCCAATTCCACAGCCAGCGAAGGTGGATCGAGTGCCACTTCGACGCAATAAACGCCAGCCATCGCAGTGCAGCGGCGCCTGAGCTGGACGTTGGCGGTTGGAAATCCCAGCTGCCGACCCAGTTGCCTGCCGTAAAAAACCTTGCCGACAATCGCATAAGGCCGACCCAACAATCGCTGTGCAGCGGGAAAATCACCGGCATCGAGGACCTGGCGAATCAGCGAGCTAGATACGCGCTGCCCATCAACCAAAACGCTGGGAGTTGGCGTAACTTTAGCGCCCACCTCGCTCATCATCTGGCTCAGCAATGCAAAGTCTCCGCGACCCTGATTGCCAAAACGAAAATCATCTCCAACAACCACATGGCGGGCGTTCAAGCCCCGAACAAACAATTGTTCGACAAAAGCCTCGGCGGACATGGACTGAATGTTGGCATCAAAACGCAGCAAAAGCACGTAATCAATACCCAGTTGCCGTAGGCCCTCAAATTTTTCACGAAAACTCATGAGACGCGCCGGCGCCTGATCGGGCGCGAAATACTCGCGCGGCAGCGGTTCGAAGGTCACCGCAACGGTGGACAGCGAAGACTTCTCTGAAGCGGCAATAATTTGCTCCAGTAAGGCCTGATGCCCTCGGTGCAGGCCGTCGAAGGCGCCAATCGTGACAATAGAGCCGCCCTGGAAATCATGATCATCCAGCCCTGCTAAACCTCTAATCAAACCCTCTGGCATCTCCGCTACTCTCCAAAATCCAGTCAGTTACGCAGCCTGCCGGAATTGGCGAGGTCGAACGCCGAGTAACAGCAAGGCGGCGAGGTAGCTCGCCAGCCCAGCCGAAACCAGAATCGCCACCTGCGAGCCGCGCATCATCACATTTTTGTCGGCCCACCAACTGGCG
>CAZDEW010000144.1:0-4820 GCA_964504585.1 uncultured Pseudomonadales bacterium
AAGTTGTTAAAGAAAGTACTGATAGCAACTATTCTGAGTGTCAGCCACGCGGACAATTTCTGCTCCGGTACTAAACAATAGAAACGAACCCCTTCGAACAGACGTGAGATACCAAAGCATAGGAAGGCGGCAACGTAGTAATGCCATTGGTTCAGTTGAATGAGATCCAGACTCTTTCGAAAATCGACCTGTGACAGTAGCCAGCCAATGATCAGCAGGCCGATTGCATACTTAAGCAGCAGCTTTGCAGTGTTCATGGAACGTGCCGACCTTACTCGCTCCGCCCTGCTGGCAATTGAGCGCTTAACAGATCGGCGACTAACTGGTCGTCTGCCGCGTACAGGGCGTCAATTCGAGCGGCATACTCCTGCTCAACACCCTCAGGTAGTACGGCCTTGTGCTTACTGGTGCTCTGAACTCTTTTCCTTGCACTCAAAATCAGATTCTTAGGCAGAACCCGGGTGACCAGGTCAGCAAACCATTTCTGATGTGTCAGGTAAGCAAGCACACGGTTGGGCTGTTGCGTGCTTGCATTTACCAATTCTGTACTGAGATTTTCTTGGTCGAAGTAAGCACTTAGACCAGCAAATTTTTCCACGCAAGACATCGTTTCTAGCGCGTGTTGGCTAATATC
Organism: uncultured Pseudomonadales bacterium; assembly: GCA_964504585.1. Taxonomy (GTDB): domain Bacteria; phylum Pseudomonadota; class Gammaproteobacteria; order Pseudomonadales; family UBA7434; genus UBA7434. Next base: position 635 of record CAZDEW010000144.1, read on the forward strand.
CTCGTAGTTTAAAAGGAGTAGCCGATCTCCCAGCGCGTCGACGTATTGTCGTATACGCCGCGGAATTTCACCGGGTCCGATCCGTAGTTCAAGTTCAGCGCCATCTTTTGCGTAAACGTGCTGCTCCAAGAATTGCTCCAGGGGTGGACAATTCGGGTCACCCACGAGGCGGTTTTTGTACCATGAGAGGGCAAACTCCGAGGGCTTACGTGCAATCAAGATGACCCGCTGATTGGTCTCGAGCTCTGCTATACGCTCGATTGCGGCATCGGAAAAAAAGTAAATAGGGCTGATATCAAAGCCGACCTGATCGGACCTGCAATCTGCAAAAAAACTCTCGTACCAAGCGTTTCCACGCGCATAGTTTATCGAGTAAAACTCCAGCTCTTTCCGCGCGGGCACGAAAGCATCTGGATGCGAGGCAAGCGTTTGATAGAGATAGGTAGTCGCGGCCCGGGGCATACCTACGACAATGCATATTTTTGACATTATGGTTTAGCCTCCGCAGCAGGAAAACGCTGCAATAACTCTTCGATACAGAACGATGCTATTACTGACGGCCGGTCGCCTAATTTAAAAGCCTCAAACTCAGCGCCTAATGCATGATAAAGAAACAACACAGCCTTGTTATCGTCATCGACGATCATGCGCATTTCTTCTACACCTTGTTGCTTTAATTCTCGTGCGGCGTGCACCACAAGCTCTTCGCTCAGACGCCGCTTATACTCGCGCCTGAACTTTCCGGTCAGGTATTCAGGTCTTACAGCAAGGCAAATGACCTCGCCATCGGCGCTGCTCGACTTCTCCGGTTCAGCCCTCCTTGTTTGTAGCACCTTTATTGACTCAATAAGTGCACCGAGACGTCTGGGATCGGTAAGCAGTGCGAGACCAAGCTCTTTCAGTAACCCAAGGCGCGACTGGCGAAGACCGATTTCATGAAAGAGCTTTGACTTGTGGGTAAACGCGACAAATCCGGCCGGGCGTTGGTCAATCGACACGGAGACCACTCGAAAGTAGCCTGTACTGAGAAGCCCACGATAGCAGATCTCTCGCACGAAACGTTTTCCAAGCCCAGCCATAGGGCCGAACTCCAGCAGTTCCATGTGCATTTCCGCGATGGCGTCTAATCCATGCGGATCATCCTTGGTAATTTCCGTGAGCATTGATTTAGGCTTTGCGCATCTTCTTGAACCGCTCACCATGCAAGGACCGGTCTGCAATCTCGACTTTTTGCGGAATTTTGAAGCGCTCTAACTTATCCTTGCAGTAGACACGCATCACCTTTCGAAAGTCGTTGGCCGCGGTTGTATCATGCAGATTAACGACTGCGGTAACGATTTGGCCAGTAATCGGATGGGGTTCTGCACGAACAATCGCCGCTTCGACCTCGTCCATGCTCTCCAGTACGCCTTCGACTTCGGCGGGATAAACTTTTTCTCCACCCACGTTTATGATTTCCGATTCGCGGCCGAGAATTCTGAAGTATTCGCCGTCTACCTCTACCACATCACCTGTTATAAACCAGCCGTCATCGGTAAAGGGGCTAGGTGCATTCAAATATCCAAGCATGGCGGACTTCGCTTTGATTTCGAGCTTGCCATCAACAACCCGAGTTTCGAAGCCCTCGCCACCGAGTTTGACCCATAACGAGTCTGACGCCTTGGATTTGGAGCGCATGATTCCAACTTCAGACAAACCATAGGTCTGTTGCAAAGTGATCTCTGGAAAAAGCTCATTAAATCGCTTGAGCGTCTTTTCCGGCATGGGTTCAGTGCCGTAGGTAACCAATTCCAGGCTTGAGAGATCGTATTTGGTGTACGCCTCGCTGACTAGAAGCAAGTTGATAAAGGTCGGGGACGTGGGCAGAAGCTCAACTTTGTGACGCTCGATCGCAGCGCATACAGCATCTGCGGAGCGGTCATTGATCGTCACCGTACATCCGCCATTGGATAGGTTGTACATCAAGGTGTTGAAGCCGCCAATATGATCGAACAACAGAAACGTGATTGCACGCCGGCTGTGTCGCAAGACTCGGAACTTCTCTAGCATCGGCGCCAAGTCATGCAACGCGGCCTTACTCTCACCGGTAGAGCCAGAGGAGAATAAAATTAGACCTGGCGATTCTTGCCTGCCCACACGCAGCAGCAGTTCATGCTTGGTTTCTACTCCAGTGGCTTCCGCATCCCAACGATCTTCGTCCGTGATCTTCAGTATCCAATTCACTTCAGCGATCTCTCTGAAGCGCGGTTTTTTGTGGTTCACGGAATCGGTGAGCGGGACAATAATGCAGTCTTTGATGACCAAGGCCAGCAGCATTGCCACAGACCGAGGTGAGAAATCTGCTTCGAGGCTAACAATCGATCCAGCTTCAATACCTTGTTCATCAAGCGCTTCGACGCAGGTATCCACCTCATTCCAGAGCCAAGCATAGGAGTACGCTTGGTCTTGCCATACCAGCGCATCGCTATCAGGCTGCTCCGCTGATGCAGCTTTTAGAAAATCAATATTCATCTAAACGCCTCCGAGATAGATGGTTTGACCGGTCACAAATTCGCTGCCTTCCTGTATAAAAAAGTCCACAACGTTGGAGACGTCTTCAAAGCGACCCATGCGTTGTATCGCCTGACGTTGAACCAACGCTTCGAGTTTGTCGGCAGGAACATTGCGTATCAGATCGGTTTCCACTGGAGTGGGTCCGACGCAGTTCACTGTAATGTTGAATTCGGCGAGTTCTTTAGACAGCACTCGAGTTAAAGCTTCGACACCAGCTTTCGCAGCAACGTAAGCACATTCACCGTCTAAACTCAGTCGCGCGGCGACAGTTGAAAAATTGATGATACGGCCAGACTTATTTTTGCGCATCAGTTTGGCTGCCTCCCGACTCATCAGGAAGGTACCTAGCGTATTTATCTCTAACAGGTTTTGGAACGTCTTACCTGGTGTCAATAAGCTATGGTTCATCGATGCGGCGCCAGCGTTGTTTATTACTGCGTGGAGCCCACCAAAATCCTTGCGAATCTGGCGCATAAGATCCTTTATCGATGCCTCTTCGGTGACATCACAAGGAATATGGGTAAATTCAACGGCATGGTCGAGAGGGTTGCGGCTGCAACCAATCACTGCCCATCCTTTATTGGCATAATATTCGGCAAGATATCTGCCGATACCCTTGCTGGCACCGGTGATCAGTACCGTTTTCTTGTCCTCAGACACGATTAGGTATCCAGTTGTTCTGCTGCGTACTCAGCCAGTGTTTTGATGCTCCGGTATGGAGACCTTGAGCGAGAAAGCGCCTTTTCGTCGGCGAGGCTCACGCTCTGTGAGAATTTATCTTCGATGGCCTGTTCGATATCCACAATGAGTGTCACCAATGCCATAGAGTCGAGTTGACCGTCGTCACCAAAGAGTGTCGTACTTTCATTCACTGCGTCGGCGAGTTCGAGTCCTTCGCTTTCTGCGAGTTCGGCATACAAATCAGAGATCAGCGAGACAATATCACTATACATAGCTTCAACTTACGCCCGACTGTCAAAACCAGCCCAGGCTCCTTGTTAGGGGGACGCAAACTATACCCGTAAATCGACAACCAAAACGTGAAACGAGGGCTGCACTTTGTAAGTATTTTTCAAACAGGAGATAGAACTAGCGCTTGTTCCGAGGTCATCTAGAACAAAGTCACAGTTCTAGAACAAAGTCACAGTTCTAGAACAAAGTCTCAGTTCGTTCGCGTGTTCGACCTGTGCTCGTCCAATATCGAAATCGCTGTGTTACGATCAACAGTTACAAGTCAATACAAACCTGAAATATACATATGATGTGGCGGCGCTAGGATACGAGCCACCGACATTCCTTTGACGATTGACCACAGGCAGACTGGATAGATGCTCGAATCGCTTTTTAGACACCCCATGGTTGCCCCGTTTGTTCCCCATGTTTTCGGGGTTCTGCGTTATCGCGGCAAAGCCGTTCTATTTGCGTGTCTTTTGGCTCCTGTCCTGTGGGCCATGATTCTAATGCTGCCACCGGAGTTTCGTGCAGTTTCCAAGGTATCGGTGGATACTGAACGCTTGGTACGTCCCCTACTTCAAGGCTTGACTGTCAACGATGACGTCATGAGCGAAGTTCAAATGATGGCGTGGCTACTCAAATCGAGCCCCAAGCTGGACAAGTTAGCAAGCCAGGCGGA
>CAZDEW010000145.1:0-4672 GCA_964504585.1 uncultured Pseudomonadales bacterium
CGCCCCACTGGAACCTAAATCCAGCGCGTATACCAATTTCGCCACGTCCGCAGATCGCACGGGGCCAGTCCGGCCCCGTGAAAAAGGACGCGGATTCTCCCACAAACCCCCGCCCGCTTCAACACTCACTTAGCACAGTGTAGATGCCGCTAACGCCAAGGGTTTGGACGACTTTTGCCGCCGGATTTGAGCTGCCCCTGTCAATCGATGAAAGGCGAGCATCAAAGCCCGCCCCCCTCAGTCGGTCAGGCAATCTGGATCAAACACGTAGGCCCCGTCCAGCCAGTCGACAACCTCAGCCGCCGCAGGGCTGCCCTCCTGCAGGAATCGCTCACGCCAACGCCCTTTCTCCAGTTCGCCGATCGCCGGCAAACCGGCGGCGAATATTTCACGCGCCTGCTCAAAGAGATCAGGCTGTACTGCCAGTTCCGCTAACATCTCGCGCCAAGCGCTTTGCTGCGCAGACAATAGGGACGCAGCCGACGAGCCTTCCGTCGCTCTGGCATAAACTGGCGATAGGGTGGCGAGCGGTAACAGCGAGAGACTGGCCTGATTCATGGGGTTGACGAAATGCGCGGCAATATAATCCCGCAACCAGGGCTCGCGATTCGTAAACGGCTCTACCCTGATGAAGGGGCTCAGGGAACGGCTGTCGTTCACCGGATAGTTGTCCCAAAGCACAGGCTTACGCTGAAACAAATCAGCAATCTGACTCAAGCCCTCGGCGGGATAGCTGTCGCTGCAAACCTTGTCTCCCGTCCAGAAAATATCGATCGCGGGGTCGAGCTGCCGACCCAGCTCCATCCAGTAATTCTCCGGGCGAGCAGCAAAGAGCTCCTCTAAAATGGGGTCGAAGGAATAGTAGGTCGGACAAACAATAAGCTTTGTCTCGCTAGCGATAGAAGATGAAACGCGCTCAACGATTTGAAGTTGTGTAGCTGCGAGATCGTCTCGCCCACCCGGCATATCGTCAAACAGCAAGCAAAGTAAAGAAGGGCTGAGTGCGCTGATTTGCTGCAACTTACGCTCGAGCGCCTGAACCTCGCTCACTGTAAGTTCATTGAGGCCCATCGGGGAAAGCCCGACACCCCAGCCCAGCTCACACTGTGCAAATCCCTGTGCCTGTTGCAGAAGCGCCTCCATTTCTGAACCATCCCAGGCAACCCGCCACTGACTGCGCAGCTTTTTGTCTGCCTTCGGCGCGTAGATAAAGCTTGAGTAGCCAAGCCGCGGCAAATATTCAGTCATCATACGACGATCACCGGGTGTCCAGACACGCCCGTAAAACCCTTCGATGACTCCTAACTGCATATCAATCTCTCTCTGGTCTGATAAGAATGTGCGCTGCATCACAGTTTGGCCAGCAACTGACGCCTACTCGCGGCCGAAACAGGTTATTTATTAGACAAACTTCTGGGGCGTGCTTAAATAATATACAAGGTTGGCGGGTCTTACCCCACCTGCCAGCCCAGAGGCGAAACCCTCCAACGTTTCACTTCTATGGTCCATTATGCCCCGACTCGTTCGGGGTTTTTTTTGTTTTTTAAAAACACACTGCTACCTGCAGATCACACCGAAGCAGGACAGATCGCAAGCTTTTTGCGCCTAGCTATCAGTGAGTGAGTTTACGGATTGTGGCGAGAACGCTAGGACAGGTTCTCTCGAGTTGCAGAACTATTGCAGAACTAAAGCGTATGGGTTGGCTTATCGGACTCAATAATGCCAGCCAGACAGGTCTCAATTTTTTTATTGGCAGTGTCATCATGCGGACTGAATTGCACGCCAATACCCGCTGCCCGGTTTGCCTGTGCTTTATTGGGCGTAACCCAAACGACTTTGCCGGCAACAGGAATTTTCTCCGGCTCATCCATCAAGGTCAGCAACATAAAGACCTCGTCACCAATCGTGTAACTTTTATTCGTCGGCACGAACAGGCCGCCATTCTGCAAAAAGGGCATATATGCCGCGTAAAGCACTGCCTTGTCTTTGATCGACAAAGACAGGATACCGCTTTTCGCGCTGCCGCTACTTTTGCTGACTGACTCCGCAGTGGACATCTTTCGCTACTCTAAACAGGAATAAGGACGCAGATCGTTTAAAACACAGCTCTATCGACGGAACAAAACGGGATCGAAGCCGTTGAGAAATCTTCTGATACAGCTGATAGTAATAATAGTTGATTATCTCAGAATAGATTCTTCCGCGTTCAGGGCGGGGGCTTAATTGAAACGGTTTTTTACAAAATGCAAAAAATCGTGATCTCGCTCACAGTTCCAAAGCGGGCTTCAATGAGCCTTTTGCTCGCTCACCAAATGAGTGCAATCGTCAAAAAAAGCGAGTAGCGCTGCGGTCAAATTGGGATTAGCCCCAAGCGCTGCTCGAAACCTCTGCACCCTGGCAAACAGCGCCATTTGCACGTCCGCGCCGAGACTAAAACCCTCCGGCTGCGCGAGGCGTCGCAGACAGTTTTCGGCGAACAGGTCAACGTTGTCCCTGGTGATTTGTTTCGACAGTGATAAGCAGCTTTGCCGGCTTGTTAGCACCTGCAAAAACTCTTCCGCCAGTGAATCGTCCACAGCTTCACCGTCTAGCAAGCTGATGACGCGGCCGGGAAAGCCACGATTCTTCTGCCAAAGCTCTTCGACCTGTGCTTCTGTTTGCTGATAGCGCTCGCACAGATATGAAATTGCCGGAGCCCGCTCGGGAATACCAAAACTCTCACTCTGGCAGCGCGAGCGAATCGTTGGCAGAACGCGGTCGAGGTGATCGGCAATCAAAATAAAATAGGTATGCTCAGGCGGCTCCTCGAGCAACTTCAGCAGGGCATTCGCGGCGTGTTCATTCAATTGATCAACGGCATCGATAACGCTCACCCTACGGGCAGCAACCTGCGGTGTTTTTAACAGCGTTTCATTGAGTGCTCTCACCAAATCAACGCCAATTTGTTTCTTACCTGGCTCGGGCTGCATCACATGTAAATCGGGATGGGTGCCAGCAGCAAGCAACGCACAGGATGCGCAATGACTGCAGGCTGTCATAGTTTGCGCGGCCGAATTCAGTTCAGACTCAAACAAACCCGATGCGCCATGTTCTGACCCAGCATTGTCGCAAATCAGAAAAGCAGCGAATCTGGCGGCAAAACCACGTTTACCCAAATCTTTGGCTCCCTTCAGCAGAACGCCACTATGCAAGCCGCCAGCCGCAAATGCGGTAGTCAGCCTGACAGCACGCTCCTGCTCCCAGGGCAGCCAGGGCTGCACACCCGATTGTTGCCAGTTATCCATGGTTATGTTCTGGCAGAATCTTTAACAAGCTCGTCAACTCCGCTTTAATCTGCGCAGCGACCTGCTCCAATGGTCGCGAGGCATCAATCAAAGCAAAACGATCGGGTTCTGCAGAAGCTCTGGCAAGATAGGCATCTCGAACCGATTGAAAGAAAGCAGCGCCCTCCAATTCGAAGCGATCCAGTTCACCTCGATCGGCCGCACGCTGTTGACCAACCTCAACCGGCACGTCGAGCAAAAAGGTTTTGTCAGGTCTCAGCTGGTCGAGTACCAGTTCCTCCAACACGCTGACGCGTTCATCACCCAGCCCCCTCGCCACGCCCTGATAAACATAGCTTGCGTCCGTAAAACGATCGCTGACCACCCACTTCCCCTGGTCGAGCGCAGGCAGGATAACCGTCTTTACATGCTGCGCTCGCGCCGCAAAAACAAGCAGCAATTCAGCCATGTCCACAAGCGGCTCAACGTGGTGCGCAAGCAAAATATCTCTGATGGCCTCGGCGATAACAGTGCCGCCCGGCTCCCGTGTTAGAACATAGTCGATGCCAGCATCGGCTAACTGCTCGCAAAAATAAGCTATATTAGTGGACTTTCCAGAACCCTCCCCGCCTTCAAAGCTAATGAATCGAGCGCCGGGCTGTCTCTGATGGTGTTGTGAATCAATCATCAATAAGATTACTTGGTTTTTCTCTAACTACCTTCTTTTGGCGCGCTGCGATAATCGGCCCGCCTCTGCAAAATCTGATACCGCCTAACCGCTTTATTGTGTTCTTCCAACGTCTCCGAGAAAGCATGGCTGCCATCACCCTTTGCGACAAAGTAAAGGGCCTTGCCCTTTGCCGGGTGAAGCACTGCGTGGATAGATTCAACACCGGGGTTTGCGATCGGCGTAGGCGGCAAGCCGTCGCGCGTATAAGTGTTGTACGGCGTATCCCGTCGCAGATCGCTGCGACGAATATTACCCTGATATTTCTCACCCATGCCGTAAATGACCGTTGGGTCTGTTTGCAGTCGCATTCCCAATCGCAAGCGTCTTATAAATACACCTGCAATTTCTTTTCGCTCGTCGACATGGCCCGACTCACGCTCTACGATCGACGCCAAAATCAGCGCTTCATAGGGTGATGCCAACGGCAAATCTGGCTGCCTGCCCACCCACTCTCGCTGCAGCGAGTCGATCATTTTCTGGTGAGCGCGCGCGAAAACCTTCTCCAGGGCGGTTCCCTTGGTGTAAAAGTACGTATCGGGGTAATACCATCCCTCCAGCGCCACCTTTCCGCCCATCATTGATACCGCCTCGGCCGAGAGTCCACCGCGTAACGCAATCTGAAGGTCTTCGAAGCCCTCGAAATCCTTTGCAAAATCAGAATCGGGTTGTGAAACCGCGG
>CAZDEW010000146.1:0-4667 GCA_964504585.1 uncultured Pseudomonadales bacterium
GCTGCGGTTGAGAAAATCCAGTCTTTGGCAACGCCTTGCGCTGACAGCAAAGCGATCGCTCAGGTTGGTACCATCTCGGCAAACAGCGATACTGCAGTTGGTGAAATCATTGCCGAAGCGATGGAAAAAGTCGGTAAAGAAGGTGTTATCACCGTTGAAGAAGGTTCGGGTCTTGAGAATGAGCTGGACGTGGTTGAGGGTATGCAGTTTGACCGCGGTTACCTTTCACCTTACTTCATCAATAACCAAGACAACATGAGCGTAGAGCTCGAGTCGCCGTTTATTTTGCTGGTCGACAAGAAAATCTCTAACATTCGTGAGCTGCTTCCGCTGCTCGAAAACGTTGCTAAAGCGAGCCGTCCGCTGGTTATTATCGCCGAGGACGTAGAAGGCGAAGCGCTGGCAACATTGGTTGTCAACAACATGCGCGGCATCGTGAAGGTGGCTGCCTGTAAAGCGCCTGGTTTTGGCGATCGCCGCAAAGCGATGCTGGAAGACATCGCGATACTGACTGGCGGAACCGTGATTTCAGAGGAAGTTGGTCTTGATCTTGAGACTGCAAGCCTCGAGCACCTGGGTCAGGCCAAGCGCGTCACTATGAGCAAAGAGAATTCGACCATTATCGATGGTGTTGGCGAAGCGGCAAACATTACTGCACGCGTTAACCAGATCCGCGCACAGATCGAAGAGACGTCATCTGACTACGATCGTGAGAAGCTGCAAGAGCGCGTAGCTAAGCTGGCTGGCGGTGTTGCGGTTATCAAAGTGGGCGCAGGCACCGAAATCGAAATGAAAGAGAAGAAAGCTCGCGTAGAAGACGCGCTGCACTCGACTCGCGCTGCGGTTGAAGAGGGCGTTGTACCGGGTGGTGGCGTTGCCTTGATTCGCGCGCTGCAGGCCATTGACGGACTGGAAGGCGACAACGAAGACCAGACTGTTGGCATCAATTTGCTGCGTCGTTCAATGGAAGCACCGCTTCGCCAGATCGTTGATAACGCAGGTGATGAAGCGTCTGTTGTTGTCAACGAGATCAAGGGCAAGGCGGGTAACGAAGGTTACAACGCTGCGACCGGTGAATACGGCGATATGATCGCTATGGGTATTCTGGATCCCGCAAAAGTGACTCGTACTGCACTGCAGTCTGCAGGTTCGGTAGCTGGCATGATGATCACCACTGAGGCGATGATCACTGAGCAGCCTGAACCAGCGGCGCCTGCTGGCGGCGGCATGCCCGATATGGGCGGCATGGGTGGCATGGGCGGCATGATGTAAGCCCTCTCACCCCTCGAACACATCGTTCAGAAAAAGCCCCGCTCTAAGAGCGGGGCTTTTTTTTGCCCTTTTGCCTATAACTTTGGTTTAGATTGAGCATATAGCGGCTAAAAATCGGCTTTGAAGGTCTAGACCTGCTAGAAATTATAAAAATTGACCAGTAGACTAATAGAGCCATATTGGCAGAGCACGTTCATTGGAATGATTAATCGATCAAAGGAGTTAACGACATGGAAGTCGACGTTATAAAAGACACTGAAACAAAACCCTCGTTGGTAGACGATGAGTTGAGAGCGGCACAGCTTCATAGCGAAGCCAGAGAGCAGCGGAAAATTGAAATCGCAGCGCAAGAAGAGGCGGAGGCCAAACGCAAAATCGCACAGATAGGTCAACACTGGCGAGAAACCGAAGTGGTTAAAACGCTGCGACCGGGCGCCAACGGCACCAAAAAGTTTCTACAGCATTATGGGGAGAGCCTTGTTGCCGTTCGCTATCGACGCGATAACGTTCGCAAACGCCAGCTGACTACCATAGAGCTGGTGATTGACGACCGTGATCCGCCCAGACCTGGTATTGATCGCAATCGTGAGCTGGGCAAACAGCGCCAACAGCTGGTTTCGATTAAATTGGACTTTGATGAGATTGATCTTCGTTCGGCAGTTAAGCGCTGCGGCGCGCGTTGGGATCGCGAGAAAAAAGTCTGGTGGCTGCGCCGCGAGGACGTGGTCGCGCTGCGATTGTTGGATAGGGTGGTTGCGGGCTTTGAAAAGCCAGATATAGACTTCGTCTAAACGGATCTGGATACTTTTTTTCAATCAAAGAAAAGGTATGGTTATATGCGGACATATTTTCTAGATACAGATATTTTTGGCGCATATAACCACGCCTATTAATTAACTGTTATAGGTAATGGTATGGAATATCCTCTCAGCGAGCGTGTTCAATTAGGAGATCAAGTCCTAATTGATTCATCACATAAAGGAGTGGTCGTCGCCAATATAGAGGATAAGGAATTTTCTGAGGCATATCCCGCAAAAGATTGGGCACACCTCGAGAAGGGGGTATTGATCGACACCGATTTCGGTGGACTGATTCACTATGACAAGGAGGCTTTGGAGACTGACCATGTTCGACTTTCGAGCCGGAACTAATTCAACCTATAACAAGGCGCAGTACACGCAAGGACGTGCTATCGCACGCCCGTATGCGCGGCGTTAGTTGACTGTCATGTACCGATGTCCGCATTGCTCGAGAGAAACAATAACCGTTTCGCAAAAGTTTCGATCATATTCTCTTCGACCTATTCAATGTGCAGCATGCGGCGGCGAATCTTACGGAGAGCCGATTTCGACAGGAATGGGTTTATCTGCATCGGCTGGGCTATTTGGATTTCCGATTGTTATAGTGATCGCCATTATCACTCAGTCTTGGCTACCAATAGCGGCTGCCGCTCTAATCCTACTATTGGCGAGCATTATAGAATTTCATCTTCGACCTATGGTTCCCGCTAACATTGATTTGGCAAAAAATCGACACGTCGCTTTACTGGTGGCTCTGTTAGGCTTACTTTCTTATCTAATTTATAACGCATTCGTATGAAGCACCGTCAACTAACCAGGCAAATCACTACCGCTTCGCTCGGACGCACTATCGTGCGCCCGTGTTCGCGGCGTTATGTGTATGAGTAATCTCAGATGATCCTGAGCTTTTTTAAAAACAAAGAAAAAGTAGATCTTTTTGAAGATCAGTATCCTGATCATGAGTTTAATTGGTCAGCGCCGTGGTGGAGCCTTAAAGAAAATCTACGTGCCAAGATAGGGATTCAGAAAGAGATACATTTAGAAATTGGTCCTAAGCATCCACTATCTAAATTACAGCCAATCGCGTTTGCAAAATGTGATGCAAGTGATGATGTGCTTGTTTTTCTAAATGATGGGCGTTTTGCCTGCTTGCACTTGGTTTGGCATGGAAAAATTGACCAATTTCCTGATAAATTCCCATCTACTTACTTTTTCAAAACAAAAGAAGAGGTTCAAAACTTTATCAATGAAGGAGCCGAGAATTACACATAACCAGGCAAAGCACACTGCCGCTTCGCTCGGACGGCCTATCGGCCGCCCGTGTTTGCGGCGTTAAGTGTATAGGACATGACGGTATTAGAATCGACCTGGATCATGCCACTCTTCGCAGCGGTATTCATTGTGGCGATGTTTGTGTCTGTTTTTGCGCAATTATTTCCAGCGCCTTATTATCTAGGCTTAGTGATGCCATATGTATTGTGCGCGAACGTGCTCGTTTTACTGTTCCAGTTGATTCGCAAGAGAGATAAGTTTCTCCTTACAACGTTGTTTAGCTTGCCTGCATTTGGTCTTGGGTATCTATGGTCAATTCAGACGGCTTAGCATCGCAACACTTAACAAGGCTGGGCACTAAGAGCCCAGTAAACTGGGCCGGACAAGCACTGCGTGCTTGCCCGTGCCAGCGGCGTTATATTTCAAAGGCTGACGAATGAGCGTGAATGTTGTCGGGCTATTCGAACGGGTCGGTATCTATACTGAACCACGAGAGGTGCTGGAGCTGCTAAACGATGGTCTAGATGTACTAGGATACTCTTCCGCAGACTGGTTTATTAACGGAGATGGTTACTATATTGAAACCATCAATGATTCTGTCCCCGTCGGAATTTATTTATATGGAAAGACCATCGAGATTTTTAGTGCCTTGAAATGGGGGCAGCTAATTCACCCAGATTGGGGAGACTTTGATGAAATTATTCAGCAACATAAACAACTTGCTTTTGCTTTCAAAAGCCCTCATTTTCTGATATATCCCGATTCATCTTATCAAGAATCACTGGTGCGGGATGTGGCTGACGATAAGGCGGCGACACTCGCAGACAGTAAAAAATACCTAGACGATATTGGCTCATTTCAAGCCGGGCAGCAGGGGCTCTTGGATAGATATTTGGCCGAGAATGTGCGCTTGGAAAACCCCCTTGATTACGATCATACAAAGAAAAGATATGTTGGATACTATTATTGGCATGAGAAAATATAACAAGGCCAGCCAAGCCGCGTTCGCTGGACTCGCACTGCGTGCTCGCCCATGCTGGCGGCGTTAATTGTCCTGTTAGATATTATGCGGCTCGAATTTTTTTGGAAGGAATTTGCCGGTGAAATAATATGTTTCTGCAAGGGGGTTCCATCCACAGAAAACTTCTTATTGGAAGACATGCTTACTGAAACTATGCCGATAAGACCATTTTCGGCGAGGAGAGAGGCGGATTGGCGGCGGGGTTTGATTTGGGAGATAGACGAAATCCTTCATGGTGAGTCAAGCGAGCACATTTGGCAGCAAGAGCGAGGTTGTGGTGCAATCGATGAGATCTCGGTTAC
>CAZDEW010000147.1:0-4553 GCA_964504585.1 uncultured Pseudomonadales bacterium
TGCGGGGCTGTCGGTATTCGTTTGTTCGTTCTGAAAGGCTTCCATATTGGCCCAGCGGGAGATCACTTCGAGGCGCTGAGTGCTACCTTGTTGCAGTGCCTGTTGCTCCAGCATTACCAGATTGGGGCCCACCAAGCCGATTCTGGGCTGCTGTGTCATGGCTACAGAGTGAGCCGGTTCGTCTTCAAGCCGATCCAGCAGCTGCTGGTGATCGAGTTCTGCTAGAGAAGAAATGGGGTAGCCTTGATCGATCAGGTGTTTGATCAATCGCAGACGCTCAAGTTGAGCTTTGCTGTAGAAACGGGTGCGACCCTCACGATGCGCTGGGCTCAAGTCGTAGCGTCGCTCCCATGCACGCAGGCGCTCGACAGAGATGCCTGTCAGAGAGGCCACCGTACCGATTCTGTAGAGATCTTTTTCTTGCACAGCAAACCCAAGTTCACGAACAAAAGCTGTACAAGTCTATAGATTTTCTTCCGGCTGTCCAGTTGTGTGGTTTGGGCGCAATACAGGGCAGTTTTCAGTCCCGGGCGTGCCCGGCTTGGGTAAGTTTCGGAGGGAATAAATGGGGGCGTGTCGCGGTATAGGGAGGAAGGGGAGAGAACACCACGCCACGCCCGTTCTCGCCACAGACATACTCCGACGAGACGGCGCGCATAATACTCACCCATGGTGAGGATGCAACGGGTGGAAGGTAAAAAAATTGTTTCGTTTAGTTACCGGTCGAAGGTCGGCCGGGAGAACAGCTGCCCTTCGCTCAAATAAAGAAGGTTACTTCGCCAGTGGCTAGATCAAATTCCGCCCCGACAACAAGAATCTTGCCTTCAGCCACCCTTTTGGCGATAACCGTAGATTCCTCCAGCAAAGTCTTTACTTGAAAGTGCACGTTGGCCGTCACCGCGCTTTCGATGTCACCTGTGCCGGCGATACCAGGCAGTATGGCCTCTAATACATGGTTGATGTGGGGCTCGCCGGCCTCTGTTGACGGCTTTTCATTGGCGCCGAGACAGGCTTTAACCGCGCCGCATTGGCTGTGGCCAAGAATCACAATAAGGCAGCAACCCAACTGCTCGACAGCGAAGTCGAGACTGCCGATCTGAGTTGCGGTGGCCACATTGCCGGCGACGCGAACAGTAAAGATGTCGCCGAAAGATTGATTGAAAATGATTTCGGCGGGTACTCGAGAGTCAGCACAACCTAAAACAGCGGCGAAGGGTGCCTGGCCAGCCTTCATCTGGTCAAAGTCTGGTGCGTGTCCGTTTCGCTCTCCCGCTAAAAAGCGTGCATTGCCCGCACGCAGTTTGTCGAGTGCCGCCGCTGGGTCCATGCTCATCGCCCGGTAAAGTTTGGCTTACGCTTCTCCATGAAGGCGGCTAAGCCCTCTTGGAAGTCTTCGCTCTGGAACATACCTGCCAGATGCACCATCAGGTGGTCGACTGCAGTATCGTACGACTCTTCCAATCCCATGCGCATCATACGCTTGGTGGTTTGTACGGCCATGGGCGCATTTTCAGCGACCTCTTGTGCCCAGCTCTGCGCGGTACTCAGCAGCTCTTCGTTGGGCACTACTGCATTCGCAATGCCGATATCCAGGGCTTCCTGTGCGCCGATGGTGCGTCCCCTGTAGTAGAGCTCGGCAGCCTTTGCCCACCCGACCAGGCGTGGCAGTAACCAGGTACCGCCACTCTCAGGTACGACATTGCGCTTTGCAGTAACCGCTGCGAGCTTGGCGTTTTCGCTCATGATTCGCATATCGCATAGCAGCGTAAGATCCATTCCGTAACCTGCGGCTGCGCCATTAACCGCGCAGATAATTGGCGTATCGCAATGCCACATCACATTGATCGGTGCATCTCGTAGGTCGAATAACTGTCGCGGCCGGTTGCTACCCTGAGACATGCTCGCGCCACCGCCATCTTCCATACGTTCACTGGTATCGATTAAATCCAAGCCTGCGCAAAAACCGCGTCCGGCGCCGGTCAATACAATGCAGCGCACATCTGGGTCTTTGTCTGCCTCAACCACCTTGGCCGAAAGCTCGTTCAACATGGGCCGGCTGATAGCGTTTAAGCGTTCGGGACGATTCAATGTAATAGTCACCACGTGGTCGTCTTGTTCAATCAACAGTTCATCGGTCACCGATGCAGATATGGTCATAACCCCTCCAGGAAAAATGTCAGCCCGTCATCATAGGCAGACATGGGGTTGAGGTAAACTTTGCGTCGGTGTCGCTAGCAATGTGGATCGTGGGTGCTTACCCTAGCGTCTGCTTTTTGGAGGGAAATTTATGCTCCGTGGTTCAATCCATTTGTTTTTAGTGATGCTGCTTGTAGCAGCATTCAACCCTGTTGCTTCGGCGAAAGAAATTCCAACGGTGAAGCCCGAACGTGAGGGCTTCTCCAGTGAGCGCTTGCAACGAATTACCCAAGCGATGAATGCTCAGGTTGAGCAGGGCATCATGGTTGGCGGGCAGGGACTTGTCGCGCGCAATGGTAAAATCGTCTACCAGGCCAACTATGGTATGGCCGACCGCGAAGCCGCTAAGCCCATGCAGGACGATACGCTGTTCCGCATCTATTCGATGACCAAACCGATTACCTCGGTCGCAGTGATGATGCTCTACGAAGAAGGGCTCTTTCTGTTAGATGATCCGGTCGCAAAATATCTGCCGGAATTGGCTGACCTTGAAGTGGCAATGTCGACCGCTGACAGTCAACTCGGTATTGCTTCTGATGGCACTGTCAGTCGAACCACGGGTGAGGCTGATGAGGACTTGGTCGGCAAGCGTCGTAAACCGGTACGCCAACCCACGATCCGCGATCTGCTCATGCATACCGCCGGTTTTACCTATGGCGTCTTTGGTAATACGGAAGTCGATCAGCTCTATCGTCAAGCCCAGATGCAGCTACCCCAAATGACCGTCAACGATTTGGTTGCGGCGCTCGGCAAGCTACCGTTGCAATACGATCCCGGCACTCGCTGGCACTACAGTGTTTCAGTTGATGTCCAAGGTGCATTGGTTGAACGCGTATCGGGTATGACGTTTGGTGAGTTTCTGCGCACAAGGATATTTGAGCCGTTAGATATGTCGGACACGTTCTTCTTTGTGCCTCCTGAAAAACTTGACCGTTTGGCTCAGCTCTATTCACCGAAAGGGACTAAGCCCGGCAGTTTTATGGTGCCGCCTGGGGTCACTGAACTGGAACCTTCGCCGCCCATGATCAGCGCTGGGTATATGCCAGGTGCAAAGTTTGAAAGCGGTGGTGCCGGTTTAGTATCTACGCTGCGTGATTATCTGCGTTTCTCTCAGATGCTCTTGAATGGTGGCGAGTTAGATGGGGTGCGTGTCCTTGGATCTCGCACAGTCGATTTGATGACACGCAACCACTTAGGTGACATATCAATGGGCAATAACCAAGGCTGGGGCTTTGGTCTTGGCTTCGGTGTGGTCCTGGAAGCAGGGGCTGCTGGCGAAATGGGGTCTGCGGGCGAATATAATTGGGGCGGTGCGGCAGGCACTCGCTTCTGGATTGATCCCGTTGAAAACATCATTGGTATTTTCATGGTTCAGTCCATTCCGCATCGTACTCAGCTGCGTGAGTATTTTAAGGTGCTGACCTATCAGGCGCTGATTGACTAAACGACCACCTCAAGGTTGGCTAAGTAACGACAGAGAGCATATTGAGTAAGCCAGAGCCACCTGCCTCGAACGTACTGGTCAGTGCGGGTCGGGGCAGCCTGCAAGTCGTGCTTTGCGGGATGCTTGTGCAACTTTTAGGCTTTCTTAAGCTGCTCCTGATTGCGCACTGGTTTGGCGTATCGCTTGAGCTGGATGCTTACTATCTCGCGCTTGTTATCCCGGCTCTACTGCAAGGGTTGGTAGGCGGAGCGCTGCAGACAGGTTTCGTCCCGGTTTATATGCAGCTTCAAGCCCGTGATGCAGACGAGGCCGCCAACTTAGCAGGACAGATTTTCGTACGCCTGCTGTGGGGGCTGCTCGTAGTATCCATACTCCTGTCTTTGTCATCGAGCTTTATTGTCCCAGCGCTGGCACAAGGTGCGTCAGAGGGGCTTCAAGCTTTGGCGGGACAATACTTTCACTGGTTAGCTTTCGTTTGCCTGGCTAACTCGCTGATCGATTACTTCGCTCTAGTGATGAATGCACACCATCGCTTTTTGGCCGCAGCGGCAGGTCCCGCGATCAATACCGTGATATCGGGCGGCGTCCTTGTGTTTGCTGCAGACTATGGCGGGGCGGCTCTGATCTGTGGATTGCTACTCGGTTTGTGTGCACAGTTGTTGTTTGTTGTGCTGGTCTCTCAGCGGATACCGGTGAACATCCGTTGGGTGATGCTGCCTCGTGCTAATACGCACCTAAATTCGGTCTACCGCCTGATAGCACCGGTCTTATTGGGTATTGTGCTGACCAATCTAACGGTCTCGATCCTTCAGTTTATGGCTGCGGCCAGTGGTGACGGTGGCGTTGCGAGCTTTGGTTATGCCAATCGTCTGCACAATGTCTTTCAGCAGATCTTGGTGATGGGTGTGAGTAC
>CAZDEW010000148.1:0-2003 GCA_964504585.1 uncultured Pseudomonadales bacterium
CAGTCTGGTAGCGCGCCTGCTTTGGGAGCAGGATGTCGGGGGTTCAAATCCCTCATCCCCGACCACTTTTCCACTCTGGCTCTATCGAATCACTCCTCTGCGGGGTCTAGTTCGGTACGATCCCGGAACCAAGAAAATATGGTGGGCGTAGCTCAGTTGGTAGAGCGCCGGATTGTGATTCCGGTGGTCGTGGGTTCAAGTCCCATCGTCCACCCCATTTTCTTCCGTCTTTAAAGACACTGTTCGATCCCCTCCCCTCGATCCTTATACTCCTACGTAGTCCGTCATAGTCCTTCCAACAATCGTCGAGCTTCTGGCTTGAACGACGGGGCTCAATCAAACCGCTCACATAGTGTCTAGCTTGCGCAAGGTCATTGGCGGGAAGCAGCAATCCGATTACACTGGGGGTGCAATTACCCCACTAACATTGGGGACTCTTTTTATATAACAGCAAAATTGCATCGTCGGGTTTAACTGTATGAAACCATTCGCTGGAATAACTGTAATCGAACTGTCAACCATGGTCACCGCTTCGCTGGCTTCAATGATGCTTGCCGATCAGGGGGCCAGAGTAATCAAAATTGAACCAATAGAAATGGGGGATCCCTTGCGCTACGTGGGCACCGCAAGTAGCGGGATTTCCAGCATTTTCGCAAACTGCAACCGGGGCAAAGAGTCCATTCGCGTCAATCTCAAATCCGCGCAGGGACAGGATCTCATCAAGGCCCTGGCTCGGGATGCCGATGTTTTGCTACACAATTATCGACCTGGCGTCATGGACAATCTCAATCTGGGCAGCGATCAATTGAGAGCGATTAATAGCAAGTTAATCTATGTCGCCATTTCGGGCTTTGGCCTTGAAGGGCCGCTTAGCTCTGCTCCCGCTTACGACTCTATGGTACAGGCTCATTGCGGCATGACCGCCGCTCAGGGCAAGGACTCACCACAGTTCATTCGAAACTTGATGTGCGACAAGCTCACAGCCTACACAGCCTGCCAGGCTGCCAGCGCCGCCCTGTTTGCGCGAGAGAGAAGCGGAGCTGGCCAGCATATCGACATTTCCATGCTTGAGTCCGGTCTCGCTTTCATTTTTCCCGACGGATTTATGAACGACACGCTGTTGGCTGACAGTATTCCTCTGCACCCGCTACTCACCGACGCCCTGCACAGCCTCACGCATACGAGTGACGGAGCCATTACCTTCGCCGCAGCAACGGATGAACACAGACAGGGCGTGGTTAAAGCCGTCAGCATGGAACATCTTCAGGAAGACCCGCGATTTAATACCCTCGCGGCGCTGGTCCAGAACGTTAAGGAATATCGAACTCTGCTAGCCGAAGCCTTCCTTAAGCTCAGCACGGAAGAGGCGCTGGAAAGACTCCGCGCAAACGATGTTCCCTGTGCCAGCTGCCTCTCTCGCGAGCAGGTCATCGGACAGGAACAGGTACTGGCAAATAATTCCATCGAGGAGATTGAACACCCCATCATGGGGCCTATGCGAATCGTTAATCCGCCTGTGCGTTTTGGCGGCGAGCAACTTGAAGCCGCATCACCCTGCCCCGCGCATGGCGAACATACGCACCAAGTCCTGGCGTCGATGGGTTATGACGACGCGAAGGTCGCTGATATGCTCGATGCAGGCGTTATTGCTTGATGAAGTGTTGCTTGATGAAGTGTTGCTTGATGATGCGAGGCCGGATGAAGTAAATAGTTTGATTGTCTTTGCTAGACTCGATCAGACCGCATCACTAAACTTCGCGGTTATCGTTTTAGCGCCCATAACTCAGTGGGGTTCGAGCGACCGAAGCACCGCTTCGCAGCGCGAGAACGCCGAGGCACGACGCCGAAGGTGGGGCTAATTAAGAAGCACAACGTCGCGCCAGGATGGCAACAACGGTTTGTGATTGAGGCTCGTTCGACCGAAGCACCGCTTCGCAGCGCGAGAACGCCGAGGCACGACGCCGAAGGTGGGGCTAATTAAGAAGCACAACGTCGCGCCAGGA
>CAZDEW010000148.1:2103-4539 GCA_964504585.1 uncultured Pseudomonadales bacterium
TGGGCGCGCCAAATAAAAAAGCCTCACACCGTGAGGCTTTTTTATTTGGTAAGTCCACCGAGGATGAGAACCTGCCGTTCGAAAAAACGCATCGCGTTTTTCACAAGCGACAAAGTCGCGAAGCCCGAAGGGTGAGAAAATCCCATAGGATTTTCGAGTAATCCTGGTGGGCGGAGGGGTGGCTCTAAGCGGGATCGTAGCAGCCATCCTTGGCGTAACAAAGCACTTCTAAATCAGCCCCGCCTGCGGCATCCCCTGCCTTGGCGTCTAAAGCTAAACGAGCATGCTCGTTTCGAGACGCTTTAGACCCTACTGGGCGCGCCAAATAAAAAAGCCTCACACCGTGAGGCTTTTTTATTTGGTAAGTCCACCGAGGATGAGAACCTGCCGTTCGAAAAAACGCATCGCGTTTTTCACAAGCGACAAAGTCGCGAAGCCCGAAGAAGGCGAAAAATTGTGCTCAAACAATTTTCATGAGGCCATGGCCGAGCCCGTAGGGTTGGATCAGCTCTAAGGCTGATCCAATAAAAAATCCCATAGGATTTTCGAGTAATCCTGCTAACGGGACTCTGCCACTAAGCTGCACCGCAGCAGTCATCCATGGCGCGAATAAAATCTTCTTTAAATGCCCCGCCTGCGGCGTGCCCGTCCCGCCGGCGATATCCGGCGGTCTTTCGCAGCTGAAAGAGTAGTACTCTTTCCGGGCGCTGCTCACCCCCCATGCCCTGGCGACTAAAGCTAAACGAGCATCACAACCTCCAAAATGACGACTCACACAATCGCCTTACCCTCAGCTCTCTTGCGCTTTAATAGCTCTCGCTGCGCATCAAGAGAATGCAAATTGGCTTTAAGGAAACGACGCTCAATCTTCTTTTCAGCGAAAAAGCCAAACCAATCCGCAAAAGGAATAAAATCTCGATGACCTATGCCATCAACTACGACAAATTGCACATCTTCGTTAAGCAACTGACAACAAATATTTCTCGCACGTAAATCGCTGACCTGCACTTTATTTTCTATCATTTCACGCTTTAGCGCCTGCAGGTTTTTTATAATGCAATCATCGTCCAACGGCGAATGATCAAGCTCTAGATAATATCGGAGATTCTGTGAAATGTTTCCCGATGGCTCGTCCTTGATAAGCTGATAAACGAACCCTTCTCCCATGTTGGTTTCCACTTCGCCATAGTAAGTCGAAAAAAACGGGGAAACAAAACCGTTTCGCCTACGCTGAAGCTTTTCGTAATATTTAATCTCCTTATAAAGATGCTCTCTTTCGATACCGGGCTTCCCAATCTTTATACACAGATCCGCCTGATCCGGGTGCTGAAATACCTTTCTCGCAAGCCCCTCACTCAGGTAATGCGCATCGTCTAACAAGATCATACGCTGGGCTCGGCTAGCTCTCTATCCTCAACGGCATGCTGCTGAATGCCGTATTCCGTTCTCGTTATTCTATTTTTCTTTGTGCTCTCTCTAATCTGTCGATTCTTTTGGATCATCTCTGGCTTTACGTATCCTCGGGCATGGTCAAGATGAAGACATATCGCGCTATAGCGGATCTGCTTGGACTTTATGCCAGCATTAAACAGTCTTTCACCGAGCTCTCGGTCTTCACCGCCATACTGCATACGCTCGTCAAATCCGTTGGCTTCAAGAATATCGCTCCTCCATCCGGACGCGTTATGGCCATTCCAGGTCGCGGAGGTAGGCGTTACTGCGTTGAGAAATTTTTCCTTAACACCGAAAGACGTCAACTTGTTGTTTTTAAATGAGGACTTTAGTCCGCGCGATCTCAACCAGTCTATGTCGAAGCAAGTCTGGGATTGGATATCATCGACCGATATATCATTACTAATAGACATGGGCAGTTTGAAATAACCGCCAGAAAGAAAGTAGCCAGGTTCTCTAACCGCTATGTGCTTATCAATAAAATCTTTTCGAGCAATGCAGTCACCGTCAGAAAAAATGAGATAGCGGCCCTGCGACTCGACAATAGCTTTATTGAGAATAATGGTTTTTTGAAAACCATTATCTTCGTGCCACACGTGTCGGATTTCGATATCGGACGATATCCGAAACTTATCGATCAGCTCCTTTGTCTCTACGCCAGATCCATCATCGGCTATGACAATCTCAAAATCCCGATAAGATTGAATCAAATAGCTGTGTAAGACCTTTTCAAGCCACTCAGGACTGTTATAGGTGCTGATAATAACTGAGGTATCGGGTTTCAATATTAACTCCACTCAGGAAAAGCGTGCCTAGATACTTAGGGAACCTCTGATTTATTCGCTGATGGCTGAGTTTGCGTCGTTCCCTTCTAAATGGGGGCAATGATCGTACCCACAGCACTCGCTGCACTCGCGGGGCAAGCTTCAAGGCGCGTCGCGAAGGTCGCATGCCGTAGCACTCTCGTTTCCAAAATAGGGACGA
>CAZDEW010000149.1:0-4297 GCA_964504585.1 uncultured Pseudomonadales bacterium
CACTATGAGTGGGTTGTATTTCTGTTGATACGACGCTACTAGTATGGCTTAACAGTTACCTAAATATGGAAATTGAACGTTAGTCGGAACTCATATGAACAGCGATGACTCAAATCAGTATGTTACTGCTCTGAGATTTCCTTTTTTGACAGCGATCTATGATCCTGTCGTCAAATGGACAACCCGAGAGCGCTATATTAAAAATGCAATGATCAAAGGTTCCTCTTTTGAAGGAGGTATGCGAGTTTTAGATGTTGGCTGCGGGACAGGTACCTTGGCTTTAATGCTAGCCAAACATCGCCCTGAAATGGAGGTGTTCGGAATTGACGGTGACAAAAAAATACTAGATATCGCTGAGAAGAAAAGGCGAAATCAACGGCTAGCGGTTCAGTTTGACTATGGAAGGGCAGAAGCTCTGCCTTATGAGAAACATAAGTTTGATCGGGTATTCTCTACGCTATTTTTCCATCATCTCAATGATAGCCAGAAGGGGATAGTGCTGTCAGAAATATTCAGAGTACTAAAGCCCGGTGGCGAATTTTTTCTAGCTGATTGGGGTAACCCTTCAAACATGTTCATGCGTTGTTTGTTCACTATTGTTCGCCTGCTAGATGGCTTCGAGAATACGCGGGCGAATGTTAAGGGTGAATTACCGGCGCTGATGAAGCGGGCTGGATTTCATATTCCTTCAACACATCGAAATGTCAATACCGTTCTTGGATCTATTTCTTTGCATAAGGCAACCAAGCCTACAGACGCCAGTTGAGGAAGGAGCGGATGGTTACGCCACGCGCTTTACCAATTTACGCGTAAGCTGTAGCGGTTAGTAAGCCGCCAAAACATGTGTTGCTATAACGCTCACGCTTGGAATGAGATAGTGGTTGACAAACTCGTATTTATGTATCAATATATGAATAAGTATACATATATTAGGTATTTATCATGAGTAGAGGCCATCTGGAGTCTCTTGATAACGTCTCGGAAGGCGATATTTCCCAGCTTGCGGATTTGTTCAGCCTGATGGGCGACGGTAGCCGTCTGAGCATCATTCTTGCGTGCTTGCGCGAACCGATCAGTGTCTCGGATATTGTTTCCAGAGTAGGGCTGTCGCAGTCCCTGGTCAGTCACCACTTGCGTCTGCTGCGCGCTGCAAGGGTAGTTCGCTCTGAGCGACGAGGAAGACAGGTTTTCTATGTGGCCGCCGATGAACACATCCAATGTGTTATTGAGGACATGCTTGCCCATATTCAAGAACCGGACTCCACAGGAGACGATGACTGATGCCTGGATGTACAGACTGTCCTTCAGATACAGCGCTCAATAGCGATTCAATAGACCCTATATTTCGGCGTGTTCTATGGATTGCGCTCATCGCTAATGCGGTAATGTTTGTTGTAGAAATTATCGCGAGTCAGCTTGGTGATTCTGTCTCTCTTCAGGCTGATGCGCTGGATTTCTTTGGCGATGCCGCAAACTACGCGATTAGTCTGTTTGTGTTGGGTATGGCGTTGCACCTCCGAGCGCGAGCATCGCTCGTTAAGGGTGCAACAATGGCAATGTTTGGGATATGGATTATTGGGAGCGCGATTTACCGGGCATATGTAGGTAGTGCGCCTGATGCATCGGTTATGGGAGGAGTAGCAATTCTTGCACTTTTTGTGAACGTAGCTGTCGCAGTATTGTTGTTCCGTTACCGTCAGGGGGATAGCAACATGCAGTCTATTTGGTTGTGTAGTCGCAATGACGCGATAGGGAATATCGCGGTATTGGTGGCTGCAGCAGGCGTATTTGCCACATCTACCAGATGGCCTGATCTCGCGGTGGCGGCCGTTATATCCAGTTTAAACTTAAGTGCCGCATTTCACGTAATTAGACTTGCAATGAGTGAGATTCGCGAAAAACAGCCCGAAATGGTTTAGGCTGACTTATTATGACCAGAAATATAATCTGCTACTTTTTCGTTTTCTCGCTACTAATACTGGGCGTTGAGCGTTCCGTCGATCTTGTTGGTGGCGAGCATCCGCATAGTGACGATATCGCCCATGTTGTCGTTAGCGATAATCCTGAAGTCTCGGAACTGCACGAAGAGGGCCACTGCGCCAATTGCTGTCACGGTCATGCCGGGCACATCGACAATTATCTATCTCCTGGAAATTGCAAGGCAGCAAGTCAGAGAATTGCTGCCTACCAGTCTCATTTCCAAAACTTGGCGCTAGCACCGCCGACACCCCCGCCCAACGTATAAATCTACGCCGATACTTTCTAGCGTGACTCGTTCTGCCGATCTTGTCGGTAGCATTAGTAATGCGCGCACCCCATTTGAAAATCGGGAAATGATTTATGTTTATCCAAAAGTTACTTATAGCGTCATTGCTAGGCATCATATCCGTTGCTTGTTTTGCTGAGCCCGATGAACCGTCGATGGAAGTGGCGACAGTAGACAACGCTCAGTATGCTCGCCTCCCCGCAACGTTAACTTTGGAAGAAGCGATTTCAAGAACGTTAGCGAAAAATCCGCAACTGTATCAATTCCGGTTTAGACAACAGGGTCTTGCAGCGCAGCGCCAGGCGATGGGATTTTCCCGCCCAGTGCAAATGGAGTTCGACGTTGAAAATATAGCTGGGAGCGGAACATATTCAGACGCGGAAAACGTGGAAATGACATTGGCGTTGTCCTCAGTAATAGAACTTGGCGGTAAAGCTAAATCCAGAGTTGCGTTAGTTGATGCAAAATCTGAACACTTAGAGTATGAGCGACAAGCGTCCACTTTAGATGTACTAGGTGCGTTGAATGCTCTTTTTATCCAGTGTTTGTCTACGCAAGAACGTGTAGAGCTCGCCGAAGAGGGTGTAAAGCTTGCTAAAGAAATGCTCAATACGGTAGCGCAGAGGTCATCCAAAGGTGCTGCGCCAGAGGCGGATGCCCTGAGAGCTAGAGCAGCTCTGGCCGGGGCAAAACTTAGACTAGAAGCGCTGCGTAGAAAGCTTAGCGCGCAAAAAATCGAATTGGCATCATTTTGGGGGCAGAGTAAACCAAATTTTGCCTCATTAAGTGGGTCATTATCCGAATTTGATTCATCGGATAGCTTTGCGAGTTTGTTCCAGCGCGCGAAAAACTCCCCGTCTATTGGAGTATTTGCTAGTGAAGCACGGTTGAAGGATGCCGAAATCAAACTAGCTCGAGCGCAAAGTCGTGTGGATGTTGGCTGGCGGCTGGGTGTTCGGCAGTTTGAAGAGACAAATGATACCGCCCTGGTAGCCGGAGTTTCCATTCCGCTTTTTTCTGGCAATCGAAATCAACCAGCGATAGCAGCCGCCAGGTCAGAGCGCAAGGTTGTCGAGTACCTTCAGGCAGAGGCAATTCTCAAATTGCGTAGCCGGTTGTACGACGCGTTCGCCCAGAGGGAGGCGAATATCTACGCGGTTGAAGAGATTCGTTTCAACATCCTTCCATTTCTGCAGCAAGCGCTGGAGCTAACGGGTGAGGCCTATGAAAATGGTCGCTATCCGTATCAAAACTGGATTTCGGCGCAGCAAGATTTATTAGCAGCAAAGCGGCACCTTATTGAAGCGTCGACGGCCGCTCAGCTCAGCCAGGCGCTAATAGAACAGTTGGTCGCGGAGCCTCTGAGTGGGCGGACAACTGCCCCGTAATGAAAAAGATTCTCCCGTCAATTTCTCGAGAAAATGAGCAGGAAACACCGATGAAAACACATTTACTTTTAGGCTTGGTGTATGCGTTAGTGGTAACACTAACCAGCCCGTCGCTGCTGGCCAGTGGCGACGATGAGCACCACGAAAATGAAACCCGCATTAGCGCCGACATTGCAGAAAAAGTCGGCATCAAGACGGCATCTGTTGATACAGCACTGTTACATAAAACTATCACGAGCTATGGAGTACTGGCTACGGGGCCTGAGCAGCTAAGTCACATGCGCGCACGATTTTCAGGATTAGTAACCTCGGTAGAAGCAAGTATTGGCGATGTTGTGCAGGCTGGCGATTTGCTTGCTCAAATTGAGTCAGACCAAAGCCTTAAAAAGTATGCGGTTAGAGCGCCGATTTCTGGCACCGTGGTGCAGCGGCATGCGAACAAAGGTGAAGTTACTAAAGACCAGATACTATTTTCTATCGCTAATTTCGACACGCTATGGGCAGAATTTCGTATATACCCAGCGCAGCGGGATAACGTTTTTCCCGGCCAAAAAGTCGAAGTGATCTCTGGTGAGAGAAAAACTATTGGAGAAATCAGTCACGTCATACCCCGCATCGAAATGGGCGCGTAGCAGGCGTTGAA
>CAZDEW010000150.1:0-4187 GCA_964504585.1 uncultured Pseudomonadales bacterium
GAGCGACAGGAAGTCGCGAATAAAAAAGTCAGTCGGCCGTGGGGCCGAGACCCCAGATCGCCTGTGGCGGTAGCCACTTAATTGAGAAGCGTTGCAACTCGCTCGCCGGGCGAAGCCGCACGTCGCTGAACATCGATCACATCGAGCAGAATATTC
Organism: uncultured Pseudomonadales bacterium; assembly: GCA_964504585.1. Lineage (GTDB taxonomy): Bacteria > Pseudomonadota > Gammaproteobacteria > Pseudomonadales > UBA7434 > UBA7434. The sequence continues at coordinate 157 of CAZDEW010000150.1, forward strand.
GCCGCCTCGGTGATAAAGAAGTCTGCTCGAGGGTCAGGTTCTTCTTCGTCGCTCTGGTCAGCCTCGCTGAGTTCTGTATTTTCTTCCTCTTCTTTTTCATCCTCGTCGGTCAAGGGTTCTAGCCCTTTGGCAACGCGGCGTCGATTCTCCAGTTCACGGCGCTTATTCTTGTCTGACTCACGCATCTCAACGCGCTTATCTTCGTTAAGCGACAGCTCGGTGATAGCGCGCAGTTCATCGTTAAGCTCAATCTGCCCCTGCAAAAAGGCATAATCGGGGTCATCCACCATGCGGCGTTGATGTAGCGGCACAACGGCTGCAGTTAGCCCTTCCAGATCGCCGTAATCGCGATGCGGCTGAGGGGGAACGGTATCCCATATCAACGCATTCTCGAGAGATGCCTCGCCGATATCGCTGGTGTCGTAGAGAGAGGGGAGCTGAATATTGGGTACGACGCCGCGGTGCTGGGTGCTCTCGCCCGAAACCCGATAGTACTTAGCCTCTGTCAGTTTAAGCTGGCCATGATTGAGCGGGGTGAGGCCCTGAACGGTGCCTTTGCCAAAAGAGGGGCTTCCAATCACCAAACCTCGCTCGTAATCCTGAATTGCGCCAGCAAAGATCTCCGACGCTGATGCACTCAGTCGATCGATGAGAACAACCATGGGCTTGCTATACCAGGTTGGGTTAGGGTAGTTGTTCTGGGATTTGATTTTGCCGTTGGCATGTTTGATCTGTACCACCGGGCCGCGTTCAACAAAGAGGCCCGTCAGCGATTTGGCCTCTTCAAGATAGCCGCCGCCGTTGCCCTGCAGGTCAATGATCACGCCTTCAACGCCTTCCTCCTCGAGCTCGGCAAGTAAGCGCGCAACATCGCGAGTGGTGCTGCGGTAGTCCTTGTCACCGCGCATCTGCGCTTCATAGTCTAGATAAAACGTAGGTACCTGGATAACGCCTACTTTTTTGACTTCTTCATTGTGGAAGATCTCGATCACATCGCTTTGCGCTGCCTGTTCCTCGAGCTTAACCTCGTTGCGCACAATAACGATTTCGCGTGCGTCCGATAGCATCGCATCGCTGGCGATCACCTCGAGCCGTACCTGAGTTCCTTTTTTGCCGCGGATTAGCTGCACGACCTCTTCGAGTCGCATACCGACGATATCCTCGGGCTCAGCTTCAAGACCCTGAGCTACGCTGACGATCTTATCCTTGGGGTTTAGGTCACCTTGTAGGTCTGCAGGCCCGCCCGGGACGAGCTCCTCAACGACCGTATACTCGCCGTCCTGTTTGAGCACGGCGCCAATGCCTTCCAGCGAGAGGCTCATGTGAATCATGAAATTCTCGCTGTTCCTCGGCGACATATAGCTGGTATGAGGGTCGTATAAGGCGTTGAGCGAGTTTATGTACAGCTGGAAAACATCTTCGCTATTGAGCTGCTGCAGGCGGCTAAGCTGATTGGCATAACGCTTGGAAAGCGTGTCCTGAATTTCCTCATCAGTTTTCTCGCTTAGGCGTAAACTGAGCACCGCAGCCTTTAGACTCTTTCTGAGGCGATCGCGGCGCTCTTGCTCATTCTGGGGCCACTGTAGCTGATCGCCGTCGACAGGTATCGACTCATCGACCGAAAAGTCGATGTCGTTGATAAGACGAGAAAGGTTTTTAACCGTGTAGTCGAGGTGCTTGGTGGCGATATCGCGGTAACGCTGAAATATGTAGAAGGGAGGCTCTAGCTCGCCACGCCTTGCGCCGTCATCCAGACGCAAACGGAACACTTCAAAGGCATCAACATCCGCCTGGGTAAAGTAGTATTTGCCCGGATCCAGATTCTGCAGATATTCGTCCAGCAAACGCGATGAGATGTCATCATTAAAGCGCTGCTTGGCATAGTGGCGACGCTCCAATTTATGGAGTATCTCTTCCGTCGCGCGGGTTTGGCCGAGCGAGGGTTTAAGCGCCGGATCCAGCGTTGATAGATCGATGTTGATCGCATCGCCGAAGTCGATAGTCTGTGCGCTACCAGAATCTTTGTCGACGATGGCGAATGCCGTCATGCTGAGCATCACCGCAATAATCAGCAATAGGCGGTTTCTTTTTTCCAATAAGACTTTCATAAAAGACTGCTTGTCCTGGATAACATCAATTAATTAGGCGGTAGGGCGTTAGAGCTATTGATCGCGCGATGGCCTTTAGGTTCCTGCAATTTCGATTTCTGAACTCTCTGCTTTTAAGGCAAGGGGTACTTCGCTGGACCCAGAGGATTCTTTTGGAAATTTGGTTCAGTTTAGGAGCCTGCAGTGAGCACATACCGGAAGCCAGAAAACACTGGCCGCCCGATTGGCAACCGCCGCGGGTTTCATCGATTAAGCCTTACAATAGTTGCCGTTACAGCTTATAGTGTATCGCATTAATGCCTCCACACAACGAGCCCCGCGGCGTCAATCTGTCGATTATTCGAGTGCGACACAAAAACATCCGGCGCGAGGCTTATATTGCCATTTATGTACCGTTTTCTGCTACCCGTATTCGTGATTTTGCCAATCGTTGAAGTTTGGCTGCTGATTGCCGTTGGGCGCGAAATCGGGCTGCTGCCCACAGTGCTGGCGGTTATTGCAACAGCCATTATCGGCGTCTATTGGTTGCGGATGCAGGGGCTGGCGACGCTGATGCGTTTTCAGGAGCGTCTTGTCGAGCGGCAACTGCCCACCACTGAAATCGTAGAGGGCGTTTTACTGATCGTTGCCGGCGCATTTCTATTAACGCCCGGTTTCGCCACCGATTTCGTCGGCTTTTCACTGCTTGTCCCAAGGCTGCGGCGTTGGTTCGCGGCGCAATTAAAAGTTCTAGTTGTGCCCGGTGTTCAGACCGCAGAGATGGATCACGCAGCAGAGGCCCGAACCAATCATGAGCGCTTTCGGGGCGCCGGTCAGGCCAAAGGCTCTGGCGGATCGAGTGATGACCCCGTGGTCATTGAAGGCGAATACACCCGGGAAGACCGCTAAAGCATCCCCAAACGCCGGAATATATCCCAGCATCGCTCCGGAGCGATTCAATAACCGGAAAAAGACGCTAAAAAGCACGAAAAGTCTTGTTTTTACCGATTTCACCCCAAAATGAGCTCCCAGCGATCCCACTGACACGCGACTGATAAGTGTGGCTACTTGCAATTTCGGCTGCGTCAGGTAAAGTGCTCGCCGCTTGGCACTCTCCCGAGGAGAGTGCTAATCCATTGTTAGGCGGTCAAAAATTAGCCGCCTTGATCAATTTTGTTTGTTTTCACTTCAGGAGACTGAGAGTAATGAAAATCCGTCCATTACACGATCGCGTTATCGTTCGTCGTAAAGAAGAGGAAGAAACCTCTGCCGGTGGCATCGTTTTGCCCGGTTCAGCCAAAGAAAAGCCCAACCAGGGTGAAGTTGTTGCCGTTGGTAATGGCAAGGTACTTGACAGCGGCGAAGTTCGTGCGCTCGACGTGAAAGTCGGCGACGTCGTCGTATTTGGCAAGTATGCCGGTAGCGATACGATCGACGTAGAAGGCGAAGAACTTGTCATCCTGTCTGAGTCGGACATTAAAGCGGTTATCGACTAGTTCGGCCGCTCTGTAGACGATAGACAACACGCTTATAAGCTGTTTGCAAAACCCTTAGAGAAACAAGGTAAAGAATCATGACTGCAAAAGATGTGAAATTCGGTGATGACGCGCGCGCGAAGATGCTCGCGGGTGTCAACATCCTGGCTGATGCCGTTAAAACTACGCTCGGCCCCAAAGGCCGTAATGTCGTTCTCGACAAATCTTTCGGTGCCCCCACAGTCACCAAAGACGGTGTATCTGTGGCGAAGGAAATCGAACTTGAAGACAAGTTTGAAAACATGGGCGCGCAAATGGTCAAAGAAGTCGCTTCACAGGCGTCTGATGTTGCTGGTGATGGCACCACAACAGCGACTGTACTGGCCCAATCTATCGTCAACGAAGGCCTTAAGTCCGTTGCCGCTGGCATGAACCCAATGGACCTCAAGCGTGGCATCGACAAAGGTGT
>CAZDEW010000151.1:0-4166 GCA_964504585.1 uncultured Pseudomonadales bacterium
TGGACTAAGAGGGCTAATGTCCCAGGCAGTGCCCCCCGATGCCAATAGTTTGGCCGCTTGTTTACTGACCAGCCTCGGGCATATTGCTCATCTGTTTTCCAAGGGGTGTACAAACGGTTTAACAAAGCCGAATGCAACTGATCGGGTACTCCGGGACGACCGTCAACGTTTGCCATAAATCGCAGCAAGTCTCGCGGACTCGATACCCAACCGCCGTTGGCTGCCATTCGTGTTATGTTCATGCCATAGCTCACCCGTTCAGGGTAGTAGCGCACTTCGTATGGATGGCGCTCGCTCAAAGTATTTCCTCCGATCACCATGTCGCGTATACCCATCGGGCCGAGTACTTGCTCGCGCACAAACCGTTGATAGCTTTTGCCCGTTCGGTGCTCGATGATTCGTCCCAACAGTGCGTAGCCAAAATTTGAATAAGCGTATTGCGTGCCCGGTTGCGCAGTATTTTGAGCATGATCCAACGTATGGTTAATGAGTTGGGTCATCGACCAGTACGGGTAGCTGAACATTGGATCGTCTTGGTTGTTAGGCCATGCGCCTGAGGTATGTGTAAGTAGATGGTCCACTGTGAGTTCCAGCTGCCAGGCCTTGTTGGGTTGGCTGCCGTATCGGGTGCCAAGCATGCCGTGGGGACCAAATACCTTGCTGTTCCACGCTAAGTTCTTTTGTTCGATAACCTTGGCGATCGCGACTGCAGTGATCGGTTTAGAAATGCTGGCGATGCGGAAGCGGTGTTTTGGTGTCACCGGTTCTTGACGTTCGATATCTGCGTAACCGTAACCTCGGGTAAGGACAAGCGCACCGTGCCTGCTAAACGCGATCGAGATGCCCGGCGTACCTGTCTCGCGCATCCAGGCGAGTACCAGCGCATCCACTGCCATGAGGTCCACTGGGCTGAAACCAGGATTGATGCCGGTAATGGGTACCGAGTTAGCATATACCGGCGAAGGCGCATGGGCCAAAAGTGCAACGAGGATGGGTGCGTACAAATATTTCGTCATCTTAGATGGCAAGTGCTTGTCTTAACTTAGAACATCGCTATCGGCACAAAATCCCCTCAAGCGATGCCTAGATGTTATGAGGGGATTGCATAGGGACTGACGATCTAGGGGTTAAGCCCAACTATGTGACCGAACCTATGCTGAACGCTCGCCTTGTCTGGATCATGGCTTTGCCGTTGCTCGTCACCCCTTTTTTATTTGCCTGTCATCAACTTCCGGCAGGAGAAGCGCATGTGGTCCTACCGTCTTCCACGAGCAAACCACACTATCCCGCACCCATTAAGCTGAAACCGCTACCGAATTTGATCTTCCCCGCATCTGAGTTTAAACGGGCCAGTATTGCTGTTAACGCTGAAGTCTTCCGCGTCGAGAATAGTGTCTTCAGTGGTAAGGAGATCCCAAAAGGAGTGGATTTCGCCGCACAACGCGTCGCCGTGGTACGCGTAATGCTGACGTCTGGCTCGAATCGAGTCGTGGGTCTCCAGGTGCGTGAGACTGATGATGCCTATTACGTAACCTACAGCGTAAAGCGTCCGCGTCTCGGCACCGCCGATATCAAATTTGTCGAACCCTATGCCGTGCTCCCGGCGGATAAGAAACGGGTTTGGTTTGCTGAACGCGGTGGCAAGCGGGGCGTATCAAAGGTGTCCGGTAAGCGAATCGACGTAAAGACAGGTCTCCTGCGGCGTAGCTAAAAACTCCGAAAAAAATTGAATAGAGATGAGGGAAAGCACCCATCAACGTCGATCTCACTTGCAAGGCGTAAAAATTTAGATCGGGAGAAAAGACCATGCACTGTTATCGCCATATGAAACTATTACCAGCACTCCTATCGGCCATGATGATCTCTGTGCTCGTGCAACTTCTTCCAAGCGTTGCATGGGCGGATGAATATGCTCCGGCCCAATCACTGGGTAAACCCGATGGAAAAATCATGGGTTGCCCTAGTGGGAGTTTCTGGGACCCTATAAATGGTGGAGAGTGCTGGTCTTGTGAGGTCGGCAAGCGCTCTGTATTCCCGGTCAATGGCAATAAAGCTTGTACCATCGAGGGCTTTACGGATTTTGCACCGGCAACGCGGCTAGAGGCCAATAAAACCAGTTGCCCCAGTGGCTCGTTTTTCGATGTGGGAAAGGGCAGCTGTTGGACCTGTCCTAGTGGAGCACGCCGGACGGTGTTCGCGGTTGATGGCGATAAAGCCTGCGAACGCATCATCAAAAAGAAAAAGCGCAAAGCAAAGTATGTCTATAAGGTCGATAGTCTCCTCAAAAGTTGCCGTAAGGGCACGTTTGCAAATGCCGGCTCACGCAGTTGCTATACGTGCCCTGCTGGTTGGAAGCATGATCGATCCAAACGCACAGGCACAAATGGCGTGTGTTACAAGCCGCGCAAGGTTACCCGCTCAAGTGCAACTAAGGTCCACGATATAGCACTGAGCTGCCCAAGTGGCTTTTTTGACCCGATTGATGGCGGCAGCTGCTGGACTTGCCCGAGCGGTTACACCCGCCAAGTTAGCTCAGTAAAAGATGCCAAAGCCTGTATGAAAGTGCAGAAACCAAAATTTGCATCTGCGACGTTCATTCGCAAACACAACCCGAGCGCGGGCAAGGTAATTAAGGGCGTGAGCCAGCTGGGCTGCGCTAACAAAGGCACTGACGCATTTTTTGACCCCATTAACGGCGGCTCCTGCTGGACCTGCCCCAACGGCAACCCAGTACGCACGTTGTACCCGGTAAACGGTAACAAAGCGTGTGCGACGAAAGCTTGCGGTAGCGAAGGTTCGCGTCCCTGCCTAGTTTGGGAGCGCATTCCGTCTTGCGACAAAGGGCTGGTAGAAGACTTCTCTACCAACCAATGCCGAGTCAGCACGCAACGTGCGTGCCGGACCTACGTCAACACCGTCGTTGCGATATCCAATGTTATCGACAAAGCCAACGCCACCGGTGAGGACGTCTTAGAGGCAATTGAACAAGTGCCGGGGGCGAAATTCATGCTGAGGTCACTCTCTGGCCAAGCGCAGAACATGCAGAAGATTGCGATCAAGGCTGCTGAAAAGTTACCGATGGACCAAGCCATGGCGCCTATGAATCGATTCCTGGCGAACAACAAGGAAGAAGTAGAACTACTGACGTCTGTTTACCGTCACACCCAACGGGTGAAGCAGGAAGTACAGGGCATTCTGCTGGATCCTAACATGGTGTGTACCGGAAACATGGATCGTTTGAATGCAAAACTCTCACAGTTGGGCTTCGACGAGATTGCGAAACCCAAGCGAAGAACCGGAATCAATATGGCCTTTCACAACCAAGGCGCTTTTCGTGCCATGCCAGTAGCAGCACGGTCCCACGCACAGCCTTACGCACAGCGAATGGCCGCGGCGAATAAACAGGGGCTACTTCAAAACCACCGGATAACGTTCGACTATTCCTTAACGTTGCCACTCGAAAAACTATTTGGCCATGGCATTGCCACTTCTGCTCCACTTTCGCTGGGCCTACAGCTCGCCACTGATTTTAACGGTTCAACCTCGCTCTATTTTTCACATGGGTTGGGGCTCGGCAAAGCAGACACCTCAATGGACGATTGGTTTACACCCAACATGGTCACTAGATTTCTCGGCGCAACAGACCTGAGTGTCGGTTTCCAGTACGGGGGTCCGAAAGGCACGTGCGAGAACGATAACGGCCGTTATGAATGGGGCGTCGCAGGTTGGCTTACCGATTGGTTCAGCACCGGCGTCAACCCAAGCGTGCCGCATCTTTGGTCCGGGTTCGCTTTGACGCTTCCCAAACCTGTTTATGCCTATAACGCCGACGAGGTGGTTAAGGCATTCATGGACAATGCAGTCGGTTCCCTAAAGCCTAAGGTTCAAAACGTAATGCCTTCCCTAGTTACTGGTGGACTGCGATATGACGCAACTTGGGAGATCGGTTCCAGCGGAGAGAGCTGTGGCGGACCGATCAACTAGTGAGGTAGGTGAGGTGACTAGACTAACCGTATCTCTTCTCCTGATGGTCTTGGCAACCGCATGTCAGGTACAAGCTTCAGGTGAACCTCAGGATGCGTGTGCTCGGATCTACGATCCAGAGCGGCTGATGCCGCTTCCCGCAGCAGGCGTTCACGAACTCGCGCTATATGACTGCGATGGTG
>CAZDEW010000152.1:0-4016 GCA_964504585.1 uncultured Pseudomonadales bacterium
ATCTCGGTTCGCCCCTTTCACCCGGACTGGAAGTTGATCTGGCCATAAGAAGCTTTGATCTGCCCCACGAATGGCCGGCAGATGTGGTGAAAGCCTCTTCGGGACTCCCGACTGAGCCACTCGCCGAACATAAGCAAAACCGGGTCGATTTGAGAGATTTGGCGCTGGTGACGATTGATGGCGCGGACGCGCGTGATTTCGACGACGCGGTTTATTGTGAAACGCGCAAGGGTGGTGGTTACAAGCTGTGGGTGGCGATTGCAGACGTCGCGCACTATGTGGAGCTTAATTCCGCGCTGGATGTCGAGGCACAGAACCGCGGTACGTCGGTGTACTTTCCCGGTCGTGTTGTACCCATGTTGCCCGAAGCGCTGAGTAACGGCCTGTGCTCGCTGAATCCCGACGTCGACCGCCTGTGCATGGTTTGTGAGATGCAGATAAGCCGCAAGGGTGAGGTCACGGGCTTCGAGTTCTATGAAGCGGTTATGCATTCGAAGGCTCGCTTGACCTATAAAGAAGTAGCGCAAGTTCTGGGGCTCTCGGGCGAACGCCCATCGCCAAGCAGTGGTGTTGGTAAACGGCTCGCGCCGGTGATGGAGGATCTGGAAAACCTTTACGCGCTTTATCAGATTCTGCGTCAACGTCGCGAAGCAAGAGGCGCGATTGATTTTGAATCACAGGAGACCCAGATCGTTTTCAATGCAGATCGGAAAATTGAGGAAATCCTGCCGGTCGAGAGAAACGAAGCGCACAAGATTATTGAAGAGTGCATGTTGGCCGCCAATGTCGCTGCAGCGGCGTTTCTCGCAGATTCGAAGCTGCCTGGCCTTTACCGCAACCACGAAGGGCCGAAGCCTGAAAAGCTGATGGCTATCAAGGAATATCTTGCAGAGCTTAAGCTCTCTCTACCAATAAGAGGCGATGTGGAGCCTGGCGACTATCAGCAGCTAATGTCCCGGATTGCTGATCGCCCCGACCGTCATGTCATCCAGACCATGTTACTGCGATCGATGCGACAGGCGGTCTACGAAGCGGAGAACAAAGGGCACTTTGGCCTTGCCTATGCTGCTTATGCGCACTTCACCTCGCCGATACGTCGCTATCCTGACCTGCTCGTCCATCGATCGTTAAAGCATGTGATTCGCAGTAGAAAGTCCAGTGAGCTTGTTCGACGAGTCAAAGGCGCTGGGGTCATACCCAAAGCATCGATCTATCCCTACGATGCTCAGGCAATGGTGCAGCTTGGCGAGCACTGCTCAATGACCGAGCGCAGAGCGGAAGAGGCCTGCCGCGATGTGATGGCGTGGCTTAAGTGTGAGTTTTTGCTTGATCGCGTTGGAGAAACTTTCCCAGGCGTTATCTCCGGCGTTACCAATTTCGGTCTCTTTGTAGAGCTCGAGGGCTTGTTCGTTGAGGGGCTGGTTCACGTTGCGAGTTTGGACAGGGATTACTTTGATCTTGATCCCGTCGCACACGCTCTGATTGGTGAGCGCAGCGGCCGAGTCTATGCGCTGGGAGACGGTGTCACCGTGCGGGTCACAAGAGTTGATCTGGATAACAGGAAGGTTGACCTTGAATTAATCGACCAGAGCTCGCCGAGGCAGGCAGGCTATACGGCCAAAAAACGTATTCGTGATGCAAAAGGCGATCGCGATAAAAAGGGGAAAAAAGCCAGATCACGAAAACCCAAGGATGATCGAAAAACAGCGGGCAAAAAGTCAAAATCGAAAGGGTCGAAAAAGAAAGCGCGCTCCGGCAAAAATAAGCGGAAAAAATAAATCGAATGGCTGGCTGGAGGGTGCAGGGATAGAGCGGCCAAAAGCGGCACAGAGCGAGCACCTCAGCTTGAGGGCGCAAGAAAAAGCCCTACCCCAGAAAGAAAAAACGCCAGCAATGCTGGCGTTAAAAATATGAGGTTAAAAACTTGAAAACTACGTGATCGCAAAACCGGAAAAAGTAGTGCTCTCTTTCAGATGTGTCCATATTAGCAGCGCGAAAAAAAAATAAAACGGGACCTCAGGACCCCTTAACCGAGTTTTCAGCCCGAATCAATCGTTTAGAGGCGTTCACTATGGATTTTTTAATCTCAAGCTCCCTTTATTTTCGGGCGCATCCTAAAATAATACTTATAAAACAATAACATACGAACTTTCTCGGTTCGTGCCTGATCCTGATAGGGTGGGGGTCTTAAAGAGCTGCCTATATTTTAATCAGTAAAATTACTGCCTGGTGATTGGGGAAATTGAATCAAAGCACGCTCGTTCATGCTTATCGGTTGTTTCTAAAGGCTTTTTTGACCCGGTTCCCAGACGCTGCTACCCCACTGGCCATCGCCTGAGGAGACTTTTATCACCATGCGGCGCACATCATTGACCTCAAAAAAGTCGTCTTTTTCGACCAGCATTGTGAGCAGGAGGTGGGCGAACTCCTCGACGGTGGTGTTGCGGATAGGCAGCAATAGCGTATCGGAGGCGAGAAACTGCATCTGCTCCTGATTAAAGCGTGCTGTGATGGTATCGCCTGACGTTTCGATGACCAGATGGGGTGACAGTTCAGGTAAAAGGACATACTCGTCTAGCTCATCGCAGATCGCACGCAGACGTACCTTGATCTCCTGATAGTTAAAGCACAGTCCATTGTCATCGACGGGCGCTGTCACTGAGGCGCTGACCTTGAAATTATGCCCGTGTAAACGTTCTCTCTCGTGAGCATTAAATATCGTGAAGTGAGCACCCGAAAACTTGAAGTTCTCTTTGCTTATGTCAATGGTGGTGAGTCTATAGGTCATGGAATCAGTCTATCGTAGGCCGGCGTCGCCGTCAGCAGCGTATTAACAAATCATAGTGTGTAGCGCGTTATAATACGCTCAGAACACACAGTTTGTTTTTTTATTTTTGATTGGATCAGTTTATGGTTTCAGTAGCGGGCGAACAAGGCGGTGGTTTAGACAGCAGCAGCGACACGAAAAAGAAACGATTATTAGTCATAAGCGGCGGTAGCCGCGGCATCGGTGCAGCGGCGATCGATCGTTTCATAGCCGCAGGCTATTCAGCGATTAACCTCTCTCGATCTGCCACCAGTAATCCTGAGGCGCTCAATATATCGGTTGATATGAGCGACACGGACTGGGTAAATACCTGCCGTGAGCAAGTCCTTCAGCACGCTAACGATGCGGATGAGGTTTGTCTTATTCACAATTCCGGCGTGCTGTTTAAAGACTCGATCGCTGATGTATCCACCGAGCAGCTGTACACTGCCCTGCAGATCAATGTCGTGGCAGCGGCACAGCTTAATCAACTGTTGCTGCCAAGCATGAAGCCCGGCTCCAGTATTCTCTATGTCGCCTCGACCCTTGGAGAGAAAGCTGTTGCAGGTACCTGCTCCTATGTGGTCTCAAAACATGCAATGCTTGGACTCATGAAGGCGAGCTGCCAGGATCTATTTGGTAGCGGTATTCACACGGTTTCAATTTGCCCAGGTTTCACCGACACCGAAATGTTGCGCGAGCACCTGGGTAATGATCAGAGCATACTCGACTCTATCGCGAGTAATGTCTCCTTTAACCGATTGATTACGCCCGATGAGATTGCAGCCAGTCTCCAGTTTGCCAGCCAGTCTCCTGCGCTCAATGGTTCAGTGATTCACGCTAATCTTGGTCAGCGCGAGAGCTAGGGAACCTCTGATCAATTCGCTGATGGCTGAGTCCGCGTCAGTTCCATGTAAATGGGGGCGATGATCGTACCTTTGGGTGCAAACCCCTTCCGTAAAGAAAAGTGGCAGGCTTTGCGATCCATCCGCTGCGTTGATCGGCATGGACAGGGCTAGTGTCGTTGACGCGCAGCTTCTACATGTAGGTCCATCTCGCGCATCGTATCGCTGAGACCATAAAGCAATAAAGCGCTTATTAGCAGAATCAGCGAGGTTAGACTGACTGACGTTGCGATTCCCCAGTGCTTGGCTATCCATGACATCGGTACAACCGCAAGCGGTGCAAAGCCGAGAACAGCCATCGTAAT
>CAZDEW010000153.1:0-3947 GCA_964504585.1 uncultured Pseudomonadales bacterium
GATTGAACGACCAAGAGTGATTCCCTTCCCCTTGTCGGAAGATAACGATGCCACCCTGGTTGCAGCTGCGCGCAGCCGCGATCAGGCTGTGGCTCGTCGTGCCTATGATCAACTGGTGCGCCGCCACGAACGTGCGGTACGCGCGCTGTTGCATAACCTCTGTCGCGTTCCCGCACAGGCGGATGATCTAGCACAAGATACGTTTATCAAAGCCTGGCAAGCGCTTAAGCAACTGCGTGAGCCGTCGAAGTTTGCCGGTTGGGTAAAGCGCATGGCCTATCGTGAGTTCCTGCACGCGTACCGCCGTCAACAGGTCGAGCATCGATATGTCGCTTCGCTCAGCGATGAAGAGAGTATGGTCGCGCCAGTAGAAGCGGAAGATCTGGAGCGCGTGCTTGGTTTCTGCGATACCGAAGAAGCTGAGCTACTGGTTTTGAGTTATGCCTTCGGTTTCAAAATCAGTGAGATTGCCAAAGACAAAGGTATGGCAGAAGGGACCGTTAAAAGTTTGATCCATCGCGCGAAGAAAAAAATTCAACAGAACCTGCCGCTTGAGGTCGGTGTAAGTCCAAGCCCAACCATACGGAGTGCCTCATGAAAGACTTGAATGAAACAAGCTCAGAAGATGCGCAGTTGGACGCGTTTCTTGAGACTGCCTTTCGCCCCTGCGCTGAAATGAAATTTCAGGATAGCCTGGCTCCCGCCGTGCAATTTCGGTTGGCAAACGAGCGGATGGGCAGGATTCATCGCAGCCTCATTCTGTGTATCGCTGCGGTACTGGGTGCATTATTGGTCATGCTTGGTGTGCCCGACGTGCTCCAAACACTGAGTCAGTCAGCGGATAGTATGGCGACGTCGATAGCTTCTGCGATTGCGTTGGACGCCGCGCCAGCACAGACATGGGGGTTTGAACCCATACACATTGCGGCGTTTATCACTTGCGGCCTGTTTGTCTTGATGTCTTTCATGTTGCTTGAAGACCTCTACTAAAGCGAACGCCTGCATCCAGCGCTTTGTGTGAACCGCAATCATCGCGATTGGCATGACCTACTGAAATACCGCAGAATCAGTCTTCACCGGTGCATCTTTGGGGGAGACGATGACACAACCGCTGAACGCGCAAGCAAATACGCAGGCAGATCTTGATGTCCTGATTGTTGGCGCAGGTTTTTCCGGCCTGTACATGCTGCATCGATGCCATCTGGCCGGATTGCGAGCTCAGATTTTCGAGGCCGGATCAGACCTCGGCGGTACCTGGTTCTGGAATCGCTATCCTGGGGCGCGTTGTGATATCCCATCCATGGAATACTCCTATCAGTTTTCGGAAGAATTGCAGCAAGAGTGGGAATGGTCTGAAAAGTACGCTACCCAACCTGAGATCTTGCGCTATGCCAATCACGTGGCAGATCGCTTTGATTTGCGCAAGGACATCAACTTCAACAGCCGTGTGACCCAGTGTGACTATGACGCTGATCATGCATTGTGGGCGGTGCAGGTTGCAGACGATGCTGGTGTGACCGCATACAGCGCTCAGTTTGTGGTGATGGCCAGCGGCTGTTTGTCCGTGCCCAACGTGCCCAGTATCCCGGGCTTAGATGCGTTTGGCGGTCCGGTGTTTCATACCGGCCAGTGGCCTCATGAGGGGGTCGATTTTACCGATAAGCGGGTGGCGGTGATTGGCACAGGGTCGTCTGCCATACAGTCGATACCGCTCATCGCTCAACAGGCTGCTGCGGTTACTGTTTTCCAGCGCACGCCGAATTATTCAATTCCCGCCCATAACGCACCGCTGGATCCTGCATACGTTGCCGATTTGAAGGGACGCTATGCTGAGTACCGTGCGGAAAACTGGCAGCGCGGATTTGGCGCTGATTTTGCGGACAACGAGCAATCGGCTTGGGATGTCTCTGAGGCGGAGCGTACGGCGGAATATGAGCGGCGTTGGGCGCAAGGTGGATTGGGCTTTCTTGCCGCATACAGTGATCTGGCATTCGATGATGCAGCGAATGCAACGGTACGGGATTTTATCAAGGAGAAGATCAAGGGCCGCGTGAATAATCCGGCGCTGATAGACAAACTGCTGCCCCATACGCCAGTGGGCTGTAAACGCCTATGTCTGGATACCAATTACTTTGAGACCTTCAATGAGGATCATGTGCGATTGGTTGACTTGAATGAAACGCCAATCGATCGCGTGGATGTTGCGGGTATCGAAACGTCTGAGGGCCACATTGCGGTAGATATCATCGTGCTGGCCACAGGTTTTGATGCAATGACGGGAGCCATCACGAACATTGACATACAAGCAGGATCCAATGATCTGGTCAAAAAATGGGCTGTCGGGCCGAGCACTTACCTCGGTCTAATGACGGCTGGTTTTCCCAACCTGTTTCTGGTGAATGGACCTGGCAGTCCTTCGGTACTGTCTAATATGTTGCCGTCCATTGAACATCATGTGGAATGGATCTCTGCTTGCATTGATTACGTGCGTGCGCATGGCAGCAGCATAGAGGCGAATGTCGAGCACGAAGCGGCTTGGGTTGCGCATGTGAACGAGGTGGCAGATACATCCGTCTATCCGCATTGCAATTCCTGGTATCTTGGGTCCAATGTAGAAGGTAAAGAACGTGTATTCATGCCTTATCTTGGCGTACCGCCTTATGTTGAGAAATGTCGTGAGGTGGTGGCTAACGCCTATGCAGGCTTTGATATCAAGAGGTAGTTCGAATGGCTTACGACAACGACAATATATTCGCCAAAATCCTGCGTGGCGAGGCACCGGCGTTCAAAGTCTATGAGGACGAGTATTCTCTTGCCTTCATGGATGTGATGCCGCAGGTCGATGGACATACCCTGGTGATCCCCAAGGATGCAGCCGAGAATGTGCATGATGTAGACCCTGAGATTTTGGGGCATACGGCGCGTACGGTGCAGACCGTCGCTGCAGCAGTAAAGTCTGCCTTCGATGCACCAGGCATCATGTTAGCTCAGTTGAATGGGGCGGCTGCGGGTCAGACTGTGTTTCACCTGCATTTTCACATCATGCCGCGCTTCGATGGTATTGAGTTTCGACTGCACGCACGGGATATGGCGGATTTTGGAGTATTGGAAGAGCACGCCAATCGTATCCGCGCCCATTTATAATCCCCACTTTATCCAGTAGTAGACGTCGCATGGAAGAGTCAGATCTGAGCAGTTCGCTCGCCGAAGACAAACAAGAATGGGCTGAGGCCATCGAGGCCATACACGCTGAGTTTGGTGATCAAGGGGTGCGGGAAATTCTGCGTAGCGTGCAGGATCATGCATTATCGTTGAATGTGCCGCTCAACGAGGCGACCCTCAACACCCCCTATATCAATACGATCTCTCCGGAAGCGGAACCCACTTACCCGGGCGACATTGACCTTGAGAAGCGTGTTGAAAACATCATTCGCTGGAACGCGGCGGCCATGGTATTGCAGGGACAGGATGAAGGCACCGGGGTTGGCGGCCACATTGCAACTTATGCCTCCTGCGCCACCATGATGGAGGTGGGTTTCAACCACATCTTTCAAGGCTTTGACGATGGTCGCGACCCGGACATGGTTCTGCCTCAACCGCACGCTGCCCCTGGCATCTACGCCCGCGCCTGGTTGGAAGGGCGGCTCACCGACGAGCAAATCAATAACTATCGACGCGAGCTGGGCACGGGTGGTGGTCTCTCGTCTTATCCACATCCGCGCAGCATGCCTGATTTCTGGGAGATGCCTAATGCGTCGATGGGTTTGTCAACGCCTGCAGCGATCTATGAAGCGCGCTTCGCCAAGTACTTAGAAAACCGTGGCCTGAAGCCGAAGAGCCAGCGTAAGATCTGGTGTTTCATTGGCGATGGAGAGTCCGACGATCAGCTTTCTCTCCACGGGATCGCCCATCGGGGTCCTTATGGCTGGCGACGCAAGCGGCGTGTA
>CAZDEW010000154.1:0-3899 GCA_964504585.1 uncultured Pseudomonadales bacterium
AACCATCAACGACATGAGGTTTGTGGACTTTGGCGCTTTTTCTATCGCCTCGTTAAGCGTTGCAAATGCCGCTTCCCGCTCGCCGGACTGCCAAAGACCCTGTACTCTCGCGCTGGCAATTCGCCCAGCCAATCTGGGCGCAGCCAGAGGCTCATCAATTTTTTCGCGAAAACGATCGAGATAGCTGGCTGCGGTTTCCGCTTGCCCCTGATCGATATAAGCACGCGCAATAGCACGCAAGCCCTGTGGCTGTTGATAGCGCTCCGTTACTGACTCCAAGCCCTTTGCAAGCGCATTGAGCTCATCAACATCTTGCGCAAAGCTCATTGCCCGGTAGTAACTCGCACCGTCTGCTGCACGCTGCTCCACACCACTGGTCAGGGCTTTTCGAATCGCTTCAAAAGAGCCTCCGGACTGACGCTCTGCATTGGCAAGCGCAAACCAAAGTTCAGCATCTGATGGATCTTTCTCGAGAGATGCTGCAGCAAAGTCTCTCGCACCTTCAGCATCACCTTGCGCCGCCGCCTGTATTGCAGCGAGGTGCAGTGTTTCTGCATTCGACCCCGTGGCGGCTCTCTCTGCGTCAACAAAGGTCTGGGCTCCTTTGATATCGCCCTCCCTTATTCTGGCAATCACCAATGCTCGCGCTATCTCAAGGTACTCCTGTCCGACTCGCGGCGCCTGGCCCGCGTTCTCGGTTTGCTCTCGCAAAGCCTCGACACCGCCTGCAATCACGTCGCTAACTGGCCCACTCGATTCGGCCAGTGCCGCATTTTGCTGGTAGAGGGAATCCAGTAGAAGGTAACTCTCTGTATCGGCGGGCGCAACAGCGATCGCCTTTTGCAAGGCATCAGCCGCTTCCTGCTCACGCTGTTCGGCAACCAGAGCGCGAGCGTATACCTTCAATGCGAGCGAATCATTGTTCAAGCCCTCGTAGCTGTTGAGTTTCTCAATCAACTGCTCCTGATAACCAGCCTGTAGCATGGCATTGGCACCGACCTGAACCAGCTCGGGGTTATACAGTTCAAAATCGAGGTAGTCGTCGAACAGCTCGGCAGCTTCACCATGACGACGCTGCTCATGCAACATCGCTCCTTTGAGCAGGTTGGCGACGGCACTGTCGGGCTGCTTATCTATGACTCCGTTAATAGCGGCCAGTGCTTCTTCTATATCCCCTGCTTCAAAAAGTCTTAAAGCCTCGTTGATGCGCGCCTCAGACATATCGACATCACGCAGCAACATCTGCTCGCGAAGTTGCGAAGCCTCTACCGAGCGCCCTTGAAGATCGAGCAATCGCTCCAGCTGAATCTGAATCTGCAGCCTTGCTGGCGTGCTGACGTCGTCGGCATTGCGAATTGCCAGCGCTTCGTTCAAGCGTAACTCCGCAGGCGCGAGCTGTTGCTGCTTAACATGCGATACCGCTTTCAGATAAAGGAATTTCGAGGAGCCCCCAGCGAGCGCTTCAAGATCGGCCAAGGCCTTATTCGCCGCTTCGTCTTCACCTCGCAAAAAATCAAACTCTACAGAAGCAAGGCGCAGCTCAAGGTCATCGGGATTGTCGGCGATCAACGTCTGATACAAATTATCGGCACCTTCAACATCACCGATGCTGCGCAGGTACACGGCCTTTTGCAGACCATACTCGAGAGCATCATCGATTTTCTCCGAAGCCTCGATCTCATCAAGAACCGTCTTAGCTGACCTCAGCCGACCCTGCGAGAGATAAGCGTCCAACTTCTGCAGCTTCAGTCCTTCTGACTGTGCTTCTCCAACGAGCTTGTCGCTGGCGTCAATCGCCGCTTGATAGTCACCCAGGTCATTGTAAATTGCGGCGAGCGTGGCATAAGCCGTGGCTTTGTCAGACGATTTTTCGACTGCATTTTGCGCTTCGATCAGCGCAGCGCGATACTGCCCCTCTTCGCGGTAGGACTCGGCTCTTTCAATGTGACGAGCGGCAGATTCCAGATCGCCGGATGTCTCTGCCTCACCGCCGCAGCCAACGGAAACCGCCAGCGATATCGCCAACAGGGTCGAGGAAACTGCACGCCCAATAGAGCTCACAACTTGTTCTTTCTTCATCATAATTTTGAGTCACGCAAATTTTCAGTAAGATCATTTTTGAGTATAACACCTGACCGAGCACTCGAAGTTTGCTGGGCTTTGGAATAACATAGGATTGATCAGCGCGTGAACATTAGGAATTGCAATATTTCAGAGCGTGATCAAGTTCACGTTATAGCAGTGGGTTAACACTTTGAATCAGATGCTTACCGGCAGCCAGCAGAATAGCGAGCTTATTCAAGAGCGCAGAGAACGCGTCTTTTTTATTCTCGCCGCATTCTTTATCTGCTGCATGACACTGCTGAACATTGTCGGTATTACCCGCTTTATTACGCTCGGCCCGCTGCAACTTGCAGTCGGCGTACTACCCTACCCGCTAACGTTCCTTTGCACCGACCTGATCAGCGAATTCTATGGTCGCAAGCGCGCAACCTTTGTTGTTAGCGTTGGTCTCGCGCTCAACGGCTTTATTATTGCCTTCATGTGGATTGCACAAGCCCTGCCTTCCGTCGCGACTGACTCCCAGCCTCCGTGGCAGGTGTTAGAGCTTGCAGAATCCGTCGCCCTCCCATCCGGTATCGATTCAGGCACCCAGATCGAACTCTTTCAGCTCATCTATCAATGCACAGCTGGCGCTGTGTTCGCCTCTATGCTGGCTTATATCGCTGCTCAATACGCGGATGTTCGAATCTTTCACTTCCTTAAACGACTGACGGGTGGCAGACATCGCTGGCTACGCAACAACGGCAGCACGGTTGTCAGTCAGGGCATCGACTCTGTGACTGTAATTAGCGTTACATTTGGCGCAACTTTGTTAGCCGGCGATATGAGTCAGGCAGCTTTTCTAGTGCTTATTTTTAATAACTATCTCTTTAAATTGCTCGTAGCCCTGATAGATACACTGCCGTTTTATGGAATCAGTCATCTATTGCAAAATTACCTGCAAATAGACCCCAAAGAAATCGCGGAGCGACACTGAACTGTGTCAAACTGCTCGGGAGCTGACGCGCTAAGCGCACACTCGCTCCAATCAGTCTTCGCCAAATTCCCTCTGATATCGCGGTAACACTTATTGTGGTAGCACACTGGTCGGATTACCGCGACCTACAGCTTTTTGCGCTGACACCCGTTTCCACTAGTTCAGATTTTCCGCATTGATTAAACACGCACTTGCCATTACGCACTTTCGCTGGTTTTTGCTCAGCAACGCAGCTTTCTTCATGGTACTGCACGGGCAGATGCTTGCCCGCAGCGTTCTAGCCTGGGAATTGACTCAGGATGAAATGTCACTCGCATGGATTAATCTGGCTTTTGCGATCCCTATGATATTGCTCGCGTTCCCCGGCGGCGCATTAAACGATCGCATCAACCGACTAGAGCTGCTCCGGGTGAGTCAGGTCATCCTTGTTATCAACGAGGCAGTGGTGTGGCTGTTGCTACTCAGCGGCAAATTACAATTTTGGCATTTGCTCGTATCAGGTTTGATAGGTGGCAGTGTTTTTCCCGTCGTCCTTCCGGCAAGAAACGCCACAATCTTTAATATCGTGGGCGGCAAACTTCTGGGAAGTGCCACGGCTTTATCGATGACGGTTATGAATATCACGCGTGTCATCGGGCCGGCCGCAAGCGGGCTCATCATCGCTGGTTATGGAATTGACGCGGCTTATGCGCTGGCGGTCACACTGTCCGTTCTAGCTTTAGTCACCGCGCTACCCATTCCTACGTCGCTGTCACCATCGTTTGTGCGCGAGGCGCAACAAAACATCTTGCAGGATGCTGTTGAGGGGGTGCACTACATTCTTGAACGCAAGACTATTATTGTCTCGATCGCATTCGGC
>CAZDEW010000155.1:0-3770 GCA_964504585.1 uncultured Pseudomonadales bacterium
CTGCGCGAGATCGGGGTTGAGACTGGAGGCTCCAACGTTCAGTTTGGCGTCAATCCGGAAAACGGGCGCATGGTGATTATAGAGATGAATCCGCGCGTGAGCCGCTCCTCGGCCCTGGCGTCCAAGGCGACTGGTTTTCCGATCGCCAAGGTCGCAGCCAAGCTGGCAATTGGCTACACCCTTGACGAGCTGGCTAACGATATTACCGGTGGGGCGACGCCGGCTTCCTTTGAACCGTCGATCGACTACGTGGTTACCAAGATTCCACGCTTCACCTTTGAAAAGTTTCCCAGTGCTGAACCTGTACTGAGCACCCAGATGAAATCCGTCGGCGAAGTCATGGCGATTGGCCGCAATTTTCAGGAGTCGGTGCAAAAAGCTCTTAGAGGGCTAGAGGTCGGCTCCTCTGGTTTTGACCCCTTGATTGATCTGAGTCAGTCCGATGCGATGGCGGATATACGCTCAGCGTTGCAAACACCCGGTCCCGACCGCGTATGGATAGTTGGTGACGCCTTCCGAGCGGGGCTTTCCGTCGAAGAGGTTTATCGCCTGTCGGGCATTGATCCCTGGTATCTCGTGCAGATCGAAGACATTATCAGAGAAGAGTCGCTGGTTGCAGACAGTGCCATCGAAAAGCTCGATGTCAATGCGATGCGCAGACTCAAGCGCAAAGGTTTTTCCGATAAGCGTCTAGCAAGCTTGCTGGATTGCAGTGAGGAGCAGGTGCGGTTGGCTAGAAAGGCGCAGGGCGTTGTGCCAGTGTACAAGCGTGTTGATACCTGTGCCGCTGAGTTTGCCAGCTCCACAGCCTATATGTATTCCAGTTATGATGAGGAGTGCGAGTCATCGCCGAGTGATCGCGACAAAATAGTTGTGTTAGGCGGAGGCCCGAATCGCATTGGGCAGGGGATAGAGTTTGATTACTGCTGTGTGCACGCAGCGTTGGCAATGCGTGACGATGGTTACGAGACTATCATGGTCAACTGCAACCCTGAGACGGTTTCAACTGACTACGATACTTCGGACAGGCTGTATTTTGAGCCTGTGACTCTGGAGGATGTGCTGGCGATAGTAGAGTTGGAGAAGCCCAAAGGGGTGATTGTCCAGTTCGGTGGGCAGACTCCTTTGAAGTTGGCTAATGCGCTGGAAGCTCAGGGTGTACCAATTATTGGAACCACGCCTGATGCGATCGATCGCGCGGAGGATCGCGAGCGCTTTCAGAAAATGATTCAGAAGCTCGATCTGTTGCAGCCGGAAAATGAGACGGTTATGTCTTCGGAGGCCGCTATTGCTGCAGCCCAGCGCATTGGATACCCGCTGGTCGTCCGGCCTTCGTATGTGTTGGGCGGTCGTGCGATGGAGGTGGTTTTCTCTGAGGAGCAGCTCATACGATATATGAAAGAAGCGGTTCAGGTGTCTAACGAGAGCCCTGTGCTGCTCGATCGTTTTCTTGATGCCGCGATTGAGGTTGATATCGACGCCGTCAGCGATGGTAAGCAGGTGGTGATTGGTGCGGTGATGCAGCATATCGAACAGGCAGGGGTTCACTCTGGTGACTCGGCCTGCTCCCTGCCTCCCTACAGTCTCGCTGAATCTGATCAGGTGCGTATGCGGGAAATGGTCAAGGCGATGGCGGTAGAGTTGGGCGTGGTCGGCTTGATGAACGTTCAGCTTGCTCTGCAGGACGGGCAGATCTACGTAATCGAGGTAAATCCGCGCGCATCGCGAACGGTGCCTTTTGTTTCCAAGTGTATCGGCACCTCGCTGGCAAAAATTGCGGCTCGCTGCATGGTCGGCAAAACGCTGGCAGAGCAGAGTTTTGAGAGTGAGCGAGTGCCTGAGTTCTTCAGTGTCAAAGAGGCCGTTTTTCCATTTGCCAAGTTCCCGGGCGTTGATCCAATTCTCGGCCCCGAGATGAAGTCAACGGGCGAGGTAATGGGATCGGGCGATAGTTTTGCCGCAGCGTTTACCAAGGCTATCGTAGGTGCTGGCTCTGTATTGCCGGAAATTGGCACCGCGTTTTTAAGTGTTAAGGATCGCGATAAGGAAGGCTTGATCGCCATTGCCACGCAGCTGCGAGAGTTTGGCTACAGGCTGCTGGCGACGGATGGTACCCAGCGTGCCCTTGCCGAAAGTGGCGTTGAAGCCGAGCGGATTAATAAGGTGCTGGAAGGTCGTCCGCATATTGTCGATGCCATCAAAAATGCCGAGATTGATTTAATCGTGAATACCACTGAAGGCCCCAAGGCGATTGCAGACTCTGCGACCATACGAAGAACGGCATTGCAGAACAAGGTTTATTACACGACAACGTTGGCCGGCGCAGAAGCGCTTTGCTCGGCTTTAAAATTGAGTGACTCGCTGGCGGTTAATCGCTTGCAGGATCTACACAAAACCGTCGCCTAACTGGCGCTGCCTGTGCCGAGACTGATTTACTATTCACGATAGAGTTTTATAAGAGTATCCATCATGAACCGTGTTCCCATGACCAAGCAGGGCGAGGCAATGCTGAGAGCGGAGCTCGAGCAGCTTAAAAAAGTTGATCGCCCGCGAATTGTTGCCGCGATCGCGGAAGCCCGGGAGCACGGCGATCTCAAAGAGAATGCCGAGTACCATGCGGCGCGTGAACAGCAAAGCTTTTGCGAGGGTCGAATCACGGAGATAGAAGGCAAGCTTGCAGACTCGCAGGTGATCGATATCGCTTCAATACCTGCAACCGGCAAGGTGATTTTTGGGGCGACAGTTGACCTGATAAATGTCGAGACCGAAGAGGAGCAGCGGTATCAAATCGTTGGTGAAGACGAGGCTGACGTGAAAGCCGGTAAGATTTCTGTGACATCGCCGATCGCCCGAGCCCTAATCGGTAAAGAGGTTGATGATGTGGTTGTGGTTGCAGCGCCTGGCGGCAATATTGAGTACGAAGTGCTAGAGGTCAATCACGTATAGTCGAATTGCGCTTGGCAGTAGGTGTTCGATGCGTACCCGCAAGGGCTTCAAGGAAAACGAGCAAATAAACCACTGCCGCAACTCCCTGTGTGCTCGCGATAAAAATAGCTTGTAAAAAAACAAACGGACCAGAACATTATTTTTTAGAAAGTTCTGCTATCATCGAGAGCACTAGGTTTTTATTTGGGTAAAAAACGTTCAAAATCACCCGATTACAAGACCTGAAGCCAGTTTTTCCAGCGCTCGGACCTAAGTCGGCAAAGCCTGCTCCTGGTCGAGATGGCGTCGTTGACATTGACGAAATCTAACAAATAGTTAATGATCGGAGCGGTGAAAGGCGCCGTTTGTTTTCAGTGGACGAATGCTTCGAGCTGTTCTATCGAAGCGTGACGGAAGCGGGCCATAGATTGGCGCTGCAGGATTGTGAGCTGAGAGCTGGTTTTAGTCACTGAAGACCTGGTCGCTAAAACGCAGCAGCATGAAACTGAATTACCTGCGCTGTGAGTGCAGGTTTGCTGACAAGTAAGTTGAAGGCTAAAAAGCTAAGAAGTGCCAAGGCGCGGGCAAGTCTGCGTCTGGGCGAATAACGATTAAAAATAACCGGTAATTCGATGATGTTTCCATTCAATAAAACCGCACTCTTACTGACGTCTGTAATCACACTCGCGCTGGCGGGTTGTGGGGGCGGGAGCTCATCGGGCTCCAACACGAATGATGACGATAGCGGAATTAATACTGAAAACAGACTGGCCGGCGCGGTTAAAGGGCCGTTGGCGGTCGTTAGCTGGACGCTGACCTTTCCGGACAACATTCTTTCAGATGAT
>CAZDEW010000156.1:0-3640 GCA_964504585.1 uncultured Pseudomonadales bacterium
CTACTGACGCTCTATCAGATATCACCGCAACACTCGGACAAGCCGGCTGTGCAGTTGTCACCGATGTCTTTGACGCAGCGCACCGTGAACAGATCAAAACTGAGCTTGCGCCATTCATGTCCGAGACACCGGTAGATCAGGACCAGCCTGAGGAATTTTATCCTGGCCAAACCAGGCGCATCACCGCGCTTCTAGCAAGATCGCCGGGCGTGGCAGAACATTTGCTGCTCATCCCTATATCTACGGCTGCCTGCGAAGCGCATGTGCTACCTAACAGCAAACATGGCTACCAACTGCACGTCTCCGCAGCACTCGAGGTTGGCCCTGGCGCGCGTGAGCAAGTACTGCACCGAGAGGAAGACGCTTTCGATTTTTTCACCGTGCCACGGCCGAATTTAATCGTCGCCAGCATGTGGGCCGTGTCCGATTTTAGAGCCGACAACGGCGCCACCCTGCTGGTACCAGGCAGTCACACCTGGCCGGCTGACCGGAAGGCAACTCCGGATGAGATTGTCAGTGCGGAGATGCCGGCCGGATCGGTTCTGTTCTGGTTGGGTGGCCTGCTCCACGGCGCTGGCGCGAACACTGCCGACGACTGGCGCTATGGAATCATCCTGACCTACTCTGCAGGCTGGGTCAGACAGGAAGAAAACCAATACCTCGATATACCTCAATCCCGTCTAGCGGAACTGACAGAGGATGCCAAACGTGTTGCTGGTTTTAATGTGTATGGGGATGTTCTTGGCATCCACGACCCGCGGGTAGCCTGACGTCCGCTGAGCAATCGACTACCATGGGCGGGTGCCGCAGAGCGTGTCGGCACCCGTCACACTGGGGGTTTGATTGGCGAAGCTATATTTCTACTACTCCTCGATGAACGCGGGCAAATCAACCGCCATGCTGCAGTCGAGCTACAACTACATCGAACGGGGTATGAATACCCTGCTGTTGGCACCACAGCTCGATGACCGTTACGGCGAAGGTAAAGTCACATCACGTATCGGTATCGACGCGGCGGCAGAGACCTTTCAGCGCGACGATGACCTGTTCACATCAATCGCGTCACGTCAGGCACGAGAACAACTGCACTGTATCCTAATCGACGAAGCCCAGTTTCTTACGCGTGAACAGGTCTTCCAGTTAGGCCGCGTGTGCGATCAATTAGGTATACCGGTACTCGCCTACGGGCTGCGCACAGATTTTCAGGGCGAACCATTCGAGGGCAGCAAGTATCTACTGGCATGGGCCGACAATCTGAGCGAGATTAAGGCAATCTGTCATTGCGGTAGCAAGGCGACCATGGTGATACGGCAGGACGAAGATGGGAACACGGTGACTGACGGCAGTCAGGTAGAAATTGGAGGGAACGATCGCTATGTATCGCTGTGTCGAGCACACTTCAACCAAAGCTTTCACGGCCTGACACCACGCAAGTGAGATCAACCTCCAATCCTATCGCTCGATCACAGATATAAGGAGAATTTAAAACATGTCTAAGTGGATTTGGATCACAATCGCTGTCCTCTTAATCGGATTAGCCGCCTATTCCGCGGTATGCCCGTGCGGCCCAACACCTGGGTTGTACCTGTGGGGTGCGACAAGCGAGGAACCTGTAGATGATTGGTCTTTCGTCGATGAAGTCAAATACTGTCAACTCGAAGTGCAGACCTGGCGCCCGCATTCAATCACGCTAAACTGTATGGCTGACGATGACGGCACCCTGTATATCAGCTGCTCTCAATGCGCGAACAAATCCTGGTCTCAAACCGCTGTGGACAACGGCGTTGGTCGCATCAGAGCAGGCGATCTGATCTATCCGGTTTCACTCACGCGAGTGACCGATCCAGCTGAGCTTGATCACGCGTGGCTGACACGGGCTGACAAGGTAAAGCGTGAGCCCAGCCCTCGCCCTGATCATTGGTGGTCATTTCGTTTGAGCAGCATGTGAGTAAAGTTCATCTCGCCCTTGCAGTCTTTCTGGTCCTTTTTAGTACGAGTGGGTTCTCGGCAGAAAAAAGGATAGCGATCACTTTCGACGACGCACCCAGAGCGAGTAGTTTGGCGATGAGCGGGGAACAGCGGACACAGTTGTTGATCAAGGCGCTCGCTAAGGCAAACGTTACAGGCGCTATGTTCTTCGCGACCACCAGTCATCTTGAGGCTGAGGGAGAATCAGGTCACAAGCGACTCGAAAACTACGTAGAAGCCGGCCACGTCCTGGGAAATCATTCCCATGCGCACCAATCCGCCAACCGCCTGAGCGCAGATGAGTTCTTAGCAGATATTCGCCGCGCAGACGAAACCCTGAGCAAATTCGAAGGCTACCATCCGCTGATGCGCTTTCCGTACCTCCACGAAGGCGACACCCGAGAAAAACGCGACGTAATAAGACAAGGGCTGCAGCAGCAAGGCCTACGGCAAGGCTACGTCACGATCGACAACTATGATTGGTATCTGCAAGCGCTACTCGACGAAAGCCTCGCTGGAAATAGAAAATTTGACGTTGACGCATGGCGTAACATTTATGTCGACGTACTGATGGCGGCCATACAAAAATACGATGAGATAGCGATGCGCGCACTGGGACGCTCGCCTGCTCACGTGCTCCTCCTGCATGAAAATGACCTGGCGGCGCTCTTTGTAGACGACCTTGTCGCGGCGCTAAACGCCGAAGGTTGGGAAGTTATCTCTACGCTTGAGGCGTATGAGGATCCGTTGTTTGAACAACTGCCAGACACCCTGTTTCTAGGCCAAGGACGCGTCGCCGCTATTGCAGAGGCCCAAGGCATGCCCAGAGTAAATTTGCGGCATTATATGGAAGACGAGGCGGTTCTGCGCAGTATTGCAGTAAGCGCAGGCATTACGGATATCGCCGAGGGCGCTTATCTCGGAGAGGCGACCCCCGGAATGCAGCCGCAGCTATTTGCACCCGATAAAATTTCAAAATCAGATCGGTTTGAATATGCCACTTCATTTTCAGCCGATGGCCGAGAGATGTACTTCGGGGTGGCCAGAGAAAATCACCGTGGCGAAATTCTAGCAACACGCTACGAGCAAGGCGCATGGACCGACCCAGAGGTGGTTCTCACCGATGCCGAACACAGTTTTGCCGATCCCTTTCTATCCAAAGATGGTACGCGTCTATATTTTATTTCAACAACCCCAGCCGATGAGAAAGTCGAGAACAAAAATTTTGACCTTTGGTACGCCAGACGCACCTGGCAAGGCTGGTCCGATCCCATCAATCTAGGCGCTGCAATCAACGCTTCATCTGACGACTATTATGTGTCATTCACAAATGAGGGCATGTTGGCTTTTGCTTCAGACCGAGACGCGACTGCCAGAGGGGATTTTAATATCTATCTGAGTGAACCAGAAGCACAAGGTTTCGGCACGCCGTACAGGTTACCAGGCCAAGCGAATACTGGTGCATACGAAGCCGATCCTTTCATCGCACCCGACGGCAGCTACATTCTATTCAGCTCTGCGCGACGCTCTGGCCAGGGTAAGCGAGATATCTACGCCAGCTTTAAGACCGACGACGGCACCTGGTCCCGTGCGGTCCCACTCGGCAATGGGGTTAACATTTCGCTGCGCAACCGGAAACTCTTCGGTACGTGAAATACGTTGCTGATCGACT
>CAZDEW010000157.1:0-3394 GCA_964504585.1 uncultured Pseudomonadales bacterium
CCTGAACCTCTTCACGAATAATATCGTTACACAGGTCAACACACTCGTCGCAAATAAAAACTGAAGGGCCTGCAATCAGCTTGCGCACTTCGTGCTGGCTTTTGCCGCAAAACGAACAGTACAGTAACTTTCCGTTATCGCCTTCTTTACCGTTGTCGCTCATTCATTACCTACCTTAGCGTTAGCCTTTAGCGTTAGCACTCGGCGCAACGACGCCAATTTGCTCTACTTCTAACCGAACAATCTGCACAAAACCGCCCTGTGGATCAATCTGATCATTTGACGCCGTTGGAATCAATAAATTCAACCTTGCAGTTGAATTAAGCCATTCCAACCTCAAATCGAACTTCCCGATCAATCTCGTCGCTGTTTGGCTGTTTTAACCTTCGTAACTCTCGTAGCTCTCGTAGCTCTCGTAACTCTCGCCACTTCCGTTTCGAACTTTCGATCTTTCTTTTTGAGCTCCCCAGAAAAGGGCTCAAACCCGGACAAAACATCCCAATCGATCATTAAAAGTGTAGACGCCAGTGTAAAGATCCCTTGTCACGCAGCCAAAACCGCACACTTTTTGAGCAAAAACGAGTGCTAATCGTCAGTTTTCTGCTCGAAAGGGTAACAAATTTATTTCCCTTCGGCACTCTAATTCTACGTTCCGATCCCGTCACCCGTCTCATCTGGACAGCCGCATTACAAACCACCGGGAAGCGCTGGATTGCGACAGAAAACGCTATGTCTGGTTATTCACCGCCAGGTCTGATCGAAAGCACCTCGTCTACCAGACCGTAAGCTTTTGACGCCTCTGCATCCATGAAGTTGTCACGCTCAGTGTCAGACGCGATGGTCTCAATGCTCTGACCCGTGTGCTCAGCCATCAGGCGGTTTAGCTTTTCCCGAATAATCAAAATTTCTTTTGCCTGAATATCGATATCAGTGGCCTGACCCTGTGCCCCGCCGCTAGGCTGGTGGATCATGACCCGACTGTTTGGCAGGCAATAGCGCTTGCCTTTAGCACCGCCGCTCAAAAGGAATGCCCCCATACTCGCGGCCTGCCCGAGGCAAATGGTGCTCACATCAGGCTTGATAAACTGCATCGTGTCGTAAATCGCCAGTCCCGCCGTCACGGCACCGCCGGGCGAGTTGATGTATAGGCTAATATCTTTGTCAGGGTTTTCTGACTCCAGGAATAGC
Source organism: uncultured Pseudomonadales bacterium (assembly GCA_964504585.1). Classification (GTDB taxonomy): domain Bacteria; phylum Pseudomonadota; class Gammaproteobacteria; order Pseudomonadales; family UBA7434; genus UBA7434. The sequence goes on from CAZDEW010000157.1 coordinate 1,189, forward strand.
AGCTGAGCGACGATCAGATTCGCCATATTGTCTTCGACAGGCCCAACCGCAAAGATCACCCTCTCCTTCAACAACCGGGAATAGATGTCAAACGAACGCTCTCCTCTGGAAGTCTGCTCGACCACCATTGGTACCAGACCAAGGTTTTTGATCGCGTTGTCTTGGGATAGTGGGTTGTTCAAAGGATCCTCCTTCCTACTCACGGTATTTATCGTAGCGGCACATAACTGAAAGCCATTGGATGAGACCGGACAGCTTTCATCGAATTAACGTGTTTGCCCAATTCAGAGTTACGGCATTGGCGCAAACAAAATTAGTTGGTAGCGGCAAAGCAGCCTATTTTTGCCAATAAAAATTGCCACCACTTCAATAGTTTAGTCGGACTTTGCACGACTTGCCCGCTGTTTATTACGTTGAGAATCCATATTGGTGGCAAAGCACAAGATTTCAACAATAACGAGCAAAACACATCAAGGGAAGCGCAGTCGAGTCACACAAATTGAATGAATTTTGATACCTCAGTGAGGCTAGGGCACCAGAAATCCTACAACGAAGGATATCGCAGTAGAAATGGCATGCAGTGAGTAAGAGGGTGGTTGAAACTTGTACGTTCGAACCAGCAAGGCCCCTTAACAACGACTAAACGCTAGAACCGGATAGAGAGGAAAAAAACAGGCTTAAGGGAGGGGGAAACGCGGCAACACTTGGCACTGCCGAGGATGGCTGTTGGCAGTGGGAAAACGCAAAGCCTGTCCCGGCATTGGGCAGGCTCTGCATAGGAGATGTTACTGCGGCGCGTAGCTCTGCATCGCCTCTTCGTAGCCAACCTGCTTTTCGGTGACCGATGCGACCGCTGCTACGCTCTCGACCACGAGCCGCTCCGTCACGATCATCGAAACCTGACGCAGGTGGTCCTCGCTGCTGAGGTACATATTCTTGACCTCTTCAGGGTTGTCGTATGAAGCGGCGACATCATCGATAAACTCGATCAGCTGCTCTCGCTCTGGACGGATCTCATGATCTTCGACGTACTTATTAAGAATCACGCCAAATGAAACGCGACGACGAGCTTGCTCCTCAAACATTTCATCGGGCAGCAACGAAGCGTCAAAACTTTCCGCAGCGGCACCAATCCTCGAAATAGACTGCTGACGTAGCGCGTCGATCTCTCCACTCACCAGTGCAGCAGGTAGCTGTACTGGGTTTTGCTCGAGCAGGGCTTCTAGCACCGAGTTTTTCAGATGCGCGTCGACAGCTTCCTTCAGCTGCTTCTGCATGTTTTCGCGCACGCTGGCCTTGAACGAATCGATATCACCTTCGGAGTCGAATGCTTTGAAAAACTCCTCATCGAGCTCGGGCAGGGTCTGCTCCTGGACTTCATTGACAGTGATTTCAAAGGTCACTGCGGCACCCGCGAGCTCTTCAGCGTGATAGTCTTCAGGGAAGCTCAGATCGAGGCTGCGCTCCTCACCCGCTTTGGCACCGACCAAGCCGCTCTCAAAGCCCGGGATCATTTGCCCGGAACCGAGCTTAAGGTCATGTCCCTCAGCGCTTCCGCCTGGGAACGCCTCGCCATCTTTGATCCCTTTAAAGTCGATATTGACCTGATCGCCATCTTTCGCCGCACGATCAACCGCATTCCACTCAGCGCGCTGCTCGCGCAGCTTATCGATCATCTGGTCGACATCGGCGTCCTGCACCTCAGCACTGAGACTTTCGACCTGCAGGTCGCTGGGAGACCCCAGTTCAATCTCCGGAAAGATTTCAAACTTCGCGGTGAACTCGAGGTCCTGACCCTCCTCGTTCGTCACGATATCCATTTGAGGCTCACCAACAGGTTTCAGTGATTCCTGCGTCACCGCGTCCTGGAAAGAGCGCGAAGCGATCTCACTGACGACCTCACCACGGATCGCATCACCAAAGCGCTGCTTGATCACTTTACGTGGCACTTTGCCGGGACGAAACCCGTCCAAACGCGCCTTCTTGGCCGTGTCCGCTACGCGCTTTTGCACTTCGCTATCAATTTCGCCAGCAGGAATTCCCAACCGAAGCACGCGCTCCAATCCTTCCAACTGCTCTACCGAAACTTGCATGATCTTCCTCAAATAGTCTAAACATGGTGCGGACGGAGAGACTCGAACTCTCACGGGTCGCCCCACTGGAACCTAAATCCAGCGCGTATACCAATTTCGCCACGTCCGCAGAT
>CAZDEW010000158.1:0-3332 GCA_964504585.1 uncultured Pseudomonadales bacterium
ATCGTGCCCCCCAAGTGCAAGAAAACCGAGTCCTCTACTCAACAAATCGACGTCTCGATTGATCGTAGCTTGCTCGATCGGAGCAAAAATACCTTCGCCTGACGCTAAGCGCCGCTGTACGTCCACACCGGCGATAAACAGTCTCCCTCTAGGAACGGGATAGTGAAGATCACCAATTATTGCGTAAAGCGGTTCATCAAAAGCCGCCTGAACCCTTTCGAGCAGCTTAGGAACAGTTTGGTGGCCGCAGCCGACAATCACTACCAACCCTCGGCCCTTGAGATTGATGACAAGGGCCTGCTCATCAATACGACCAACAAACAATCGCCGAGCGATTGGGCCTGTAGAAGCAACACCAGTCGATAAAGCTCTCGGGCGGTTAACAGTCTGTACCGAAATATTCGGATAAGTCATCGGCACTGGCGCGTAGACTGTCACTTCGTCTAGGGACGGCTGTTCAAGTCCAAACCCGAATGTCATTTTCTTGGCCCATTCTACGCCACCGACATGATCACGATGAGGATGACTGATAAAAATTGTATCGATCTCTTTCTTGTCAACACCAAGCTGCAACATGTTGTATTCGAGTGGAGAGGGCGATTCTTGAAATCGATTAAAGCCAAGGTCAAAAAGTATCGTCTGATCGTCAGTGCGTATCAGGTAAGCAACTCCTGGTTCAGTGCGTAGATCATCGCGAGCAGAGTGCCAATTTACCAAGGGCAAAATTTCAAGTGTCGAGGTAGCCCCAAAGTCCGTCACCTTAGCTATGTTTAGGCGATCCCATTCAAATTCCATTTGCTTCGCTTCGGACGCGCGACGCGAATCAATCACAAAGATTACGAGCAAAGGAAGTATTAGAAGTATTGTGCAAGCGACAACAATTTTTTTGCGCATTCTTTCTCCTCAAGAAAACCATTCGCTACACAACGCGACCATCTATAAGAATAGTTGTTAATGATTGATCAAATTTCGCTGTTATAGATCTTGAACCATCCATCTCAACGGAGATTCGCGGTTACGCTTATAGGCTATTGACATCGGAACGATCAAATTTACAGCTGAGAATATGCGGGCCAAACGCCGAGCCTAGGAGCATACGCCCTAGGCCCTCATCGACGACCGCGACTGATCCACCTGAATGCTCTAATCCATCGTTGACGTAAAGGCGCTTGACGACATTCGAACGTGGGTCATAAACAAGTACCTCAGAGGGAGAGGGCGAAGATTCAGATTTTTGATAGCCAGTGGCAAGCGTTAGAAGCTTTGGATGACCTGCTATGAATACACGTCCGTCTGGATTTACAGTAATGTTATCCACTCCGGTATTTAGTTGAATATGTTTATCAAACACTAAAGAATGCTTAATAGGGTCGAAAGCAAAAACAGAGAGTCGCTGCGCAATGGTTTCGCCGACATACAATTCTCTACCAGAGGGACTAAGCGCGATTCCGTTGGCCATCTGTAATCGTTCCGCAACAATTTCAGCTCCCATATTATCAATCAACAAAACCTTGCCCGTCTTCCTTTGCAATGCGCCCTCCAGAATCTCTCCAAGAGTTCCAGAATCAGCCTCTTTGTCCAGCGTTACCAGAGCTTTTGAAGGTCCAATGGCAACTAAATCATTTGGGTTTTTGAGTAGCGGGTGACGTAACGTGCGCTCATGTATCAGATTCCCCGACGACTCAATTTGGAATACTTCTACACTGTGCCCGTCGTCAGGTCGGTTTGCGACAAGTAAGCGCCGAACCCCTAATTTATCAATGTGCAGGTCCATCCCGAAGCTACGAAAAACCTTAGGGCTTGAGGGGGAAATGTCTGTAGCGGTTATAGAACTGTCTGAATCAAAAGGTAGCACCCAGATCTCAGCACGGCCAGGGCCACGAGAACGAAACGACCGACGGTCACCTCCAACCGCATAGACCAGACCATGCTCTCGGTCATAAACAATATCCTCAGCGCCATTGAAACCGGCCATTTGTTCACATGCGCCCTGAAAAGAGGATACGATTGTTCTTGTTTCTCCCGCTAGAATACGCACCTCCGATACAAATAGTCCCAACCAAACAGCCAGACCTAGTAAGCACCACACCAACGTTCGCGTTAATACATCCTTCCAAACATTGTAGCCTTGCAACGTTGATTCGAGCTCTTCAGGTATAGGCATAGGCTTAAGTGCCGACACATTTGTCCCACCAGTATTGCCTTTCGGTACCCATCCAAAAATATAGCCGGGGATCACCGCGATCATGCGCATGATCTGCCCACGAATTTCCTTTGCATCAGAGCGCTTAAGGGCAACTTTGAGCATCAACCAGTGTGTACTCATGTGGGCGACAAAATAACGCTGTCCAAGTATGTGGGCTCGCTCAAGATGCCGAAATGCCTCGTCGTAATCATTGTCTCTATAGGCGTCAAGCGCCATATCTGTTTCGGCCGCGAATGCCTGCTTTACTGAGGGTTTCAATGCTTTGTCTCGTTCAAAATAATAAAACTGAATAGGCTTAGTCTATGTATCGGTTACAGCATTTGTATTGAACAATCCGCTTGCGCGCATGAATTATTTTTCCATCGCGTTCATAGCTTGCGTTGGCGTGACCCCCATCAATTGCCCCATTGTTCGGGTATAGTGTGCCTGATCGGCGAAACCAGCGGCATAAGCAGCATCTGCTAAACTTGCCCCTTCAGCAACCGCCACAGTCGCTCGCTTGAGCGCCTGCCAAATCAGCCACTTAGAAAGCGGCACTCCCATCTCAATTTGTGCAATAGCGCGAAGGCGCGGCTCTGAAAGCCCGCATACTTCGGCTGCTTTAGAGACGGCTCCGCGAAGTTCTGCAGTTCTGAGAAATTCAAGCGCCGTTTGGAGCCGAGGATCGACTCCGACACGGTCTTGGGCGGCCGCGCTCTGAATAAGTGGATCTACAAGGGTTTCAATGTCGCCAGTCCAGTCAACACGCGAGATCAAGGCGTCATCGACGCGAGAGATTTCTGTCAAACCCGCATGATCTAGAATCAAGCGGGCGAGTTGGGATTGAGGCTCTACCAGAAGTAGGACGACCTTTTGTGCAGGATGGAGCGTGTGCAACCTACCAGACCGGACACAAATCGCCGTTCCCGAGACCTCAATGCCCGTAGGGTCTGAGATAACAATGTTTTTACTCGGCGACACTGTTAGTTGAAGCGTCGCGTGCGCATGCGGCCTATTGTCAGCCGCGATGCCACGATAGGCCATCCAACTATCACCGATAAAAAACTCTCCTTTCCAATTCATAAGCTCACTCAAATGAATAATTTTTGGCTTAGATCGAATGATTGTCCTGGGCTTAATACTGACC
>CAZDEW010000159.1:0-3292 GCA_964504585.1 uncultured Pseudomonadales bacterium
AAAGCGAATCACCGACCCGCTAGAAAATACGCTGGAACAAAAACTTAAGGATATTCGCTTTGTTTCCAGCACAAGCCGCGATGGCTTTTCCTCGATCATCGTCCGCTTCACAGACATAGACCAGGAGCTTTTTCAAAAACGTGTCGCTGAACTCAGGCGCGAGGTTCAATCGACGTTTACCAATGAGCTTCCGGATGAAGCACTGGACCCTTACATCCTTGAGCTCACTACGTCTTCTGGTTTTCCAGCCGCCACGCTGGCAATTGCGAGTCCCGATCGCGGCGAGCTCTTTAGACGCTATGTCAAAGACATACAGGACAAAATCGAGCGGCTCGGCGGCGTCGATAGTGCCGATCTCTACGGTGTGGAAGACCCTGAACTGCATATCGCTTTTTACCCAGATCGACTGGTTGGTCTCGGCGTCACACCGGCAGACCTCGCCAACACTGTCAGAGACTATTTTAGTGACGTTTCGATCGGCGATCTCGAGTTCGGCAATGAAAAGTGGCTGGTCAGGCTAGAGGGCACATCGGGAACGCTGGATGATATTGCGGAATACCCGATCGTCAGCGCGAGTGGCGTGGTGAAAATTGGCGAGCTGGCTGAGGTTTATCGCACAACGAAAGAACCTACATCCCTGGTTGCTTTCGCGGATTCTCCGGCGGTCATGCTGTCGGTAACCAAAAAAGATACCGCCAACATTATCGAAGTGCTCGACGAATTAAAGGCCCTTATCCAACAGGAGAATCAGCTGTCCGGCGACTCCGGCTACTCGATTCACCTGATCGACGACCAGACATTGAGCACTCGCCAGGCGATTAGCCTGATGCAGAACAATGCACTGATTGGTCTGTTTCTGGTGGTACTGGTGACCTATCTTTTTCTGGGTGGGCGAATTGCAATACTCACGTCTATTGGAATTCCTTTCACCTTGGCGGGCACTTTTATCATCCTGCACCAGCTCGATATGCAGTTGAGCAATCCCGTTTTATTGGGCGTTGTCATCGCGCTCGGCATGCTGGTTGACGATGCTGTGGTTGTAGTTGAGGCCATCCACTACCGCCTGCAGAGAGGACAGCAGGCTATGCAATCGGTGCTCAATTCCTTACAGGAAGTTTTCGCGCCAGTTTTAACCTCGGTCCTTACGACAGTGGCCGTATTCCTCCCGCTTATGTTTCTGCCGGGTATTGTCGGCCAGTTTATGCGCGTGATCCCAATCGTAGTCTGCCTCGGTCTGCTGATTAGTCTGCTGGAGGCCTTCTGGATTTTGCCTGCGCACGTTTCATTCCTGGACGTGAACTTCAAAAAGGAGTCCAGAACCCAGCGCATACGCCGGCGGGTGACGCGCAAGATTCGCTTTCACTACACGCGGCTGCTGATCCTCGCGATACGCAACCCCAAAAAAGCAATCGCGGCGCTAGTGACAACGCCTTTTCTAGCTGTTGTGCTCATAGCCAGCGGCTGGGTCAAGCTCGACTTTTTCGCCTCAGATCCATTCCGTATCTTCTACGTCAATGCTGAGCTGCCCAGCGGCACGACGCTTGAGCGAACGCTGGAAGTTACCCAGGCACTGGAAGACAAGGCACTGGAAGTTATCTGGGACAGTGAACTCACAGCCAGTGTGGTCTATAGCGGCCTCGCTTTTACTGAAACCGAAGCTCTGGCCGGGGACAATCTGGGGCAGGTGTTTATTGCATTAGAACCCAAGACCAATGCGTTGAGAGATATTCAGACCGTGGCCGATGCTATTCAGGCGAGTATCGGCGACAACTATGAAGAGGCCATTGTCACAACGCTTGTCCTCAGGGACGGCCCACCCATAGGGGCGCCGATCAACCTTAAGCTCCGAGGCCAGACCTTTCCGGAAATTCTCGCAGCCACCGAGGAGATGCGAGCTTATCTCGCCAGCGATAACAAATTTAAAAACATCAAAGTCGACTTCAAGGCGGGCAACTCGGAGCTGGTCGCTTCGCTCAACGGTGAAGCGATAAAACGGGCCGGCGTATTACCCGGTGACGTTAAGCGCAGTCTGCAGAGCTTTGTTGATGGCGAGCTCATACTGCGCTACCAACAGGGCGGAGAAGAAATTGATGTAAGAACTGTCGCTGCCGCCGGTACCGTCACGATCGACAACGTTCTGCAGCAAACCATTGCGACGCCCGGCGGCGGTGAAATCGCGATGGGCGCGCTGATAAACGCTGAGTACGGGCGCGGTTACCAGAATATTCGGCACTACAACTACCAGCGAGCAGTGACCATCACCGCTGAAATCGATGAATCGCAAACGGACGCAGTAGCCGCTAATGCCGAGCTGCTCGCACACTGGAATGCGGTGCGTATCAACCACCCGGGAATTTCGCTGAATCCCGAAGGCCAGCTCGATGATATAGACGAGAGCCTGTCAGGAATGGGCAGACTTTTTCTGGTGGGCATCGGCCTGGTTTATATGATTTTAGGCACCCAGTTCCGCAGCTACTTTCAGCCGCTGCTCGTGATGACGGTGATACCGCTTGCCTTCGCAGGAGTTATCTTTGGCCTGAGTATGACGAGAATGCCACTGAGCCTGTGGGCACTTTACGGTGTGGTAGCGCTCGCGGGTATCTCTGTTAATGCGGCTATTGTGTTACTTTCGGCCGCCAACGCTCGCGTGGAGTCTGGCATGTCGATCTTGCATGCCACGGTCTTCGCGGCTCGCCGCCGAGTGATACCGGTGCTTATCACCTCCTCCACCACCATGGCCGGTCTGTTTTCGCTGGCAGCAGGATTCGCCGGCAAATCACTGGTGTGGGGGCCCGTCGCCACCGCCATCGTTAGTGGCCTGTTCTTCTCCACACTGCTTATCCTGATCAGTATTCCTATGCTTTACCGCGTAACCGCCCGCTTCAAGTATCCTCAAGCCGCTCGCTAATCGGACTAAAACACCCGACCTTGAAAAGATCTCTATCAGCAAACCCTAAACGCACCAGTCGCGTAACTAACGTTAGGTGCACGACTTTATAAACCAGTTAACGATAGAGATAAGCGCAATGCCAGAGGGTCCGGAGATTCGCCGAGCCGCCGACAAGATTGAAGCGGTGCTCAAGAATAAGAAGCTGGAAAAGATTGAACTTGGCCTGCCTAAAATTAAAAAGTACGGCAAACACCTAAAAGGTGCTCGAGTGTCCGCGTTGGAAACTCGCGGAAAAGCGCTGCTTACACACTTTGACAATGGCTGGACGATCTACTCCCACAATCAGCTCTACGGTGTCTGGCGAGTTGTCAAACAAGGCAAGCTGCCAAAAACCAACCGTCA
>CAZDEW010000160.1:0-3263 GCA_964504585.1 uncultured Pseudomonadales bacterium
TGAGAACTGCTAGTTGCGATCCATTTTTTTTGAACCAGACACGAGCGATATTGTCCCCGCCAAAAACGCTACCGGAGGCGGTTGCAATCATTGTCCCATCAGGTGAGAACTGCGCAGATGTGACAGCGTCTCCATGGCCGCTTATCACAGCCAGTTGCTTCCCGCTTTTTACATCCCACACCCGTGCCGTTTTGTCTGTGGCTCCGGCAATAACATTCCTCCCGTCCGACGAAAATCTAGCTAAAGTCAATCCAGCTCCTTGAACATTGAGTAATACTAGTTGCTGTCCACTGCTTGCATCCCACACGATTGCGTTGCCGTCCAAAGAAGCAGTAATGATCTTGGTGCCGTCAGGAGAGAATTGCGCGGATGTGACCCTATGCGAGTGTCCCTTCAACCGCACCAGTGGTTTTCCGGTCTCTGAATCCCACACCCGTGCCGTGGCATCACCTGCGGCTGTGGCCGTGACGATTTTCGCTCCGTCTGGAGAAAACCGGGCCCAAGTGATATCGGCCTTGTGTCCCTGAAGCAGCGCTAGCTGCCGCGCATTCTCTGCGTCCCAAACCTGCGCTACAGTATCACTGCTTGTAAGGATTTTTCGGCCACTCGGCGAAAATTGCGCGAAGTTGACAGTTGTTTGTGGCCCCTTCAACAGCGACAGTTGTTTCCCGCTTTCTGCGTCCCAGACACGCGCCGTGTTGTCGCCACCACCTGCAGTGACGATTTTCCTGCCATCATCTGAGAACAGCGCAGAGGTGACAGTATGTTCATGGCCTAAGAGCAATGCCAACGGTTGTCCGCTTTCTGCGTCCCAGACTCGCACCGATTTGTCTCGTCGATCTCCGGCGGTAACAATTCTCGTCCCGTCAGGGGAGAATCGTACAGAAGTGATATTGGTTTCATGCCCCTTGAGCAGTGCCAGCTGTCGCCCGCTTTTCGCGTCCCACACCCGCGCCGTCCCATCCGATGAGGCAGTAACGACTTTACTGCCATCCGGTGCAAACTGCGCTGAACTAACAGCATCCTCATGACCTTCGAGGATTAGGTCGTGCCACTTGTTCGGCTGGCTCGCGGCATCGAGGGCAAGTTGGCTCTGGGGTACCCAAGGTCGCAAGTTGGCCGTGATGCTGCTGTCGGCCCCGTGATCTTTCAATCCCTCGATAGCCAGCAGAGCTCCGAGTACCGGATTGTCGTCCTGAATGGCCTGTTGGGCGGCGTCTGCGAGCGCGAGAGATTCCCTGCGCAATCCATCCTGCCATTCTGAGAAGAACAACAACCCGAGTGCACCGATTATGGTCATGGCGGCAAACGACGCACCCGCAACAATCCGAGCGCGCAGGGTTGCGCGACGCTCCTCCTGGATTGACTGCGCGCGACTTTGTTCGATGAACAATATGTGAGTGTTTGTCGGGTTTTGTTCGTTTGAACGGCGGCGAGCCAACCAACGTTCACCAGCTACAATACTGTCACCTCGTAGCAGTTTGCTTGTGGTGTGCCCGCTTCTTTCCCAATCTGCCGCCAGTTCTCCGAGGCGCGTGTGCTCCCTTATCCAGGCAATGTCGCGGTCCCGTGCCTCGGTCAGCTTTCGGTATTCAGTGGCCTGTTCGGTTTCATTTCGTAGGAAAATATAATTTAGCCGCTTTAGGCGCTGAGGTACCGAGTCGCTATCAGGATCAGTAGCGATGACCGGTAGGATGCGCTTGTTGAGGCGTTCAGCTTCATTTACCTCCCAGTCGACAACTTTGGAGGTTATCGCGTGGGGACTCATGCAAAAGACAATTGAGTCGGCGCTGGCGATTAGACCTGCAAGACGGGTCTGCCAATCTTCGCCCGGAAGAATGTCGTGTTTGTCGAGATATGCGTGGAATCCACTCTCGATTAGCCTGTCTCGCAGATCTTCCGCAAAGGTGCTGTCTTTGCGCGAGTAGGAGAGAAAGACTTTGGTTTTTTGTGGCCTCTCGTCCGCAAGTCTTTTGTCGATGTTGCTTGAGTTCACACCCCCCACTCCAACCACTGAGATCAGAACCCTTATAGACTACGGAATGCGACCAACGTGCAAGCTGAGCATAAAGCGACGATGACGGCGTTGCACCCAAATATTTGCGGGTGGCTGACCGCGAACTTCGGTTGGCAAATTTACGACGAGCCCGCTTCGGGTTACAACCGGCTAAATCCCATCCGAGCAAAGCAGGTCCGCTTTTACCCCTGAAAGCAGACGCTATACGCTCCGGCTGAGGTCTTCGCCTTCGGGCCATAACCTGCCCTGCCCCCAAATCAGGTTCATGACACCGGTACGTCTGCTCCGCCCAGAAGCGGATATAACTTGGCTAGCAATTCTGTTGTGATCCTGCCACCTGCAATCTGACCATCAGGCATCAGCTATTGGTGCAAAGTCCACATAGCGGACTTTGCCAATTTGATTACAGTTTCTGTTAGTCCACCGCGAGTCCGGCTCTGCGCAGACCACCAACAAGCCTCTCGATCCATCCCACAGGTAAATGTACGCGTTCGCATTCATCTCGTACATGCTCAGCGAAGTTTGGAAATAGCTGAAGTAACTCGCGAACCTCTCTCGCCGCTGAATCACTCTCTCCTAGTTCCGCGTGTAGCGAAGCCGCGTACGCGTGATACCAAAACAGACCGGGTACAGCGCCCTTCTTGAACTCGATCAGGGCCGACTGGGGATCTTCGTTCTCGATGTGGTACATGGCCCGTGGCCACCGATACCAGCCAGGATGTACCGGACTGAGTTCAATCGCTCTGTCGGCAAATAGTAGCGCCTTATCCCATTCGCCAAGCTGGGCAAGGGGAAATGCAATGTCCGCCAGAACATCAGCATGTCCTGGATTGAGTTCAAAGGCGCGGTCTGAGGCAATTTGGAAATCCAGGGTTTCCCCGCTCATAAAATAGGCCAGGGCCAGAGCCTGATAGGCAAACGCGTTCTCTGGATCAGCGGAAACAGCCCGCTGGGCGCTCTCCAGAGATTTTTCAAGCGCCGGAAAATTGTGCCGCTCATTCATACGCAGTCGAAACTCGTCAAGCAGAACAATCGACAGGGCTGCCCAACCATCTGACGAGTTCTCATCTTGCTCCAGCGCTTTCTCAAGACCTTCGCGCACTTCGGCATGGCATTGAGGATCGTGCGTGGCGTAGTAGCTGTAAAAGCGCGTGATCCAATCATACGTTTGCCAGGTTTTCGACACTCCAGGACGCCTTGCCCGTTGAACGTAGCGACCGAGAGGGCCGTGTCGATCCGCGATGCG
>CAZDEW010000161.1:0-3156 GCA_964504585.1 uncultured Pseudomonadales bacterium
TGTATGGGCCTCCCCAATACTGCGGCATAGATAGTTCCTTTATACACTTAACGCCGCCAGCATGGGCGAGCACGTAGTGCGAGTCCAGCGAACGCGGCTTGGCTGGCCTTGTTATGTGTTTGCATGCGCCTTGCCTATTTGTATTTCAGCAAAATCAATTGCTCCTTCCATTAGATCATTCTGGTCAAGCTTGGCAACAAGATTCTCTAGTAACGGGGTGTATAGTCTTTGTGCCTCGGGGCTAAAGGAAGGAATCAGGTGGCTAATGATATTTGCTTTCCATATGCTGTCATCACCCTCAAGAATATCTTTGATAGGAGACACTAAATCAACACCTAGTGGCGACAACCGATCTGAAATGCCAGTGAATATAGGCCAGTTTGAGTCGCGTAGCCATTCTAGTAATTCTCCGGCGCGCTCAAGAACTTGGGCATCGCTTGACAGTTGCAAAGCGGCAATTGCTCTTTGATCGAATTTGTCTTGAGGAATCATGGATTCCATTTACACATAACGCCTAAAGCACAGGGAGCCGCGCAGTGGCGATCCAGTGCCTTTTCTTGTTAGCTGTTGGTCACTGATAGTACTCATCGCGCTCCACGCTCAAATCTGTTTTAAGAGCAATCCTAAACTCTCCTTTCTGTGGCCTTGATTCTACCCAGTCAAATTGACCCATCTCGCTTTCCTTGAACAGGCAATTTGTAACCGTCGAGTAATAGTAATGATAATCCCCTTGCATAAAGCACATATCGTTGTCGTTGCAATAGGTAAACAAATTTTCGCACATTCCCGCTAGAATGCTCGGCACAGAATTGCGGTCGGCTTCTTTCATCATGCGCAAGTAGCTCTTTGCAATTTGATGTCCGTAAATTGTAATCGGGACTAGATCTGACGGATGCCTCCCTATTTCGGATAGCCAGAAGTCAAAAATCTCAGTGCGATATAGATTCTTAGCCGTAGATAGAATCTGCTTAAAGTCACCAATCAAACCAGCGCTCTCTTTTCCAAGAGCAATTCCAACTGATTCAACGAGCTTCGTTTGATGACTACTGAAGTTCATTCGCAAGTACAGCTAACGCCTCGCGCACGGGCTCGCGATAGCGAGTCCGACCGCGTGCCGCGACTTGTTAATTGCCATTGTGCACAAACATGAAGTAAAGGACCGTCAAAAATATTGGCGTAACCCAAAAGATTGGAGAAGAATACCACTTCAATTGAGAGGCCTCTTTCGATTTTGGTGGCTTAACCTGTGAAGAGACCAAGGCGAGCGGTTTGGGGGCATAAACCAATAGATACGCGCCTAGATAAACAACTGCCCGCAGCCAAAATTGATCGTACTTTGGTTTAGCTATTAGGACGGCCATCACCGCTACGCCAGCAAATAGAAACGCTACTAGCATCCTCGAAAAGTTGTTTTTATGCAAGCTTCCACATTGCGAACAGGCGATTTCGCCGCGGCCTAACCCTGTAACGTAGACTTTGAACGCTTCAAATTCTGAGTGGTTACAGTTGAGGCATCGAACTTTCATAGGCTATTAACGCCTCAAGAACCGGCGACTTCGGAGTCCGGGTTACTTGACTGGTTAAGAGGCGACTCAAGCGAACTTAGGTACTCTTTGAATATACTAAAAGATTTGAGATGTTCTTTTCGTGAATCATTAAACTTCTGAGATAACAAAATTTCGATTTGCTCTACCCCTAATCTAAATCGACAACTCGCTTCGACAGCACCTAGTCGCCAGTCACCCGGCGACCTAACAGTTTCTCCTGACTCATGGCAACGCCCATCGCCAAGCACCAATTTAAACTCGTATAAAACGCAATTAGAGTAGTAGACCCCCAATATTTCGATCGTTTCGATAGGGAATTCACTACATTGAAAATAATGATGCATTTGACTGTTACTGTAAAAATATCTTCCAAGCTCCAAACCTTTTAGGTGTCGGTTAAAGCTCTTGTTATCCCGAGATACCTCGCTGTCTTCCCACAGCCAGGAAAGATCAAAACTTTTTAGACTTAGAGATCTTCTTTTCGCTGCTCCTCTAGCTCTATCAAGATCTGCTAATTCAAACATAACTAGGTTTTCAGAACTTGAGATCACTAATTCAGAGAATCCCAGCGGAGAAACCTCTTTTGCATTTTGATAGAACTGAACGTCCAAACTTTCAATTGTAAAAAAAGCCACTCTTAGCCTCTTAACGCCGCAAACACGGGCGCGCGGTAGCGCGTCCTGGCGAAGCGGCAGTGTGCTTTGCCTGGTTATATGCCCTCACAACTGTCTACCTTTGGTAGTGGTATCTGCTGCCCATTTACGCCCAACAAATACAATTGCTTATTTTCATAAGTAAAAACTATGTGCGGCCCCCATGATCCTTGTTTTGCAATTTCATCGTATTCGATGCCAGAGCGATCAAAGAAAATAAGCTGCTCAGAGTCCACGACGGTGAAACACTTACCGAACAGTGACGTCATTTGATTTTCAGAACGTGATGCGATTCTGAGTGCACCACCCTGAAAATCACCTTCTGCAAAAACTACTACTGGCTCCTCAGTTCGATTGATGAACTGGCTAATCAGTGCTATGGAACAGCCTGAATTTAGGATCAATAGTATTGCTATAAGGAATATCTTCATGGCATATAACGCCGCCAGCATGGGCGGCAAACCAATGGTTTGACGTCCAGCGCAGCGGCTTGCCTGGCCTGGTTAGGCGTCTCGATCATACGGTAACTCATCAAGAGGCACGTCCACATAATCTGGAGCTGGATCTTCTGCAAAAACGACGGCGTCGATCGTCTCAAGGCCCAAATTCAGAGCTTTTAATACGCGGTGCATACCGTCCATCACCCTCTTATTTGAGCACAGTATTATGGGAAACGACAGATCAGCCTGTTCGATAAGTTTGGCATGTCCAGCAATCTCTCGGCATGTTGGCTGGTTGTCAGAATCAAACCAATAACACTCATCGATCTCCCCAATTTCGTCGAGTGGAATTGCGACAACTTCAAAGCCATCCGACAGCTCAATGAGGTTATCAATATCCCAAATCAAGCGCCCATTTTCCGAATGCCGAGAGTGGTATTGCTTGCGCATCTAAAGACGCCTAACGCCTTTGGCACGGGCGCACGATAGTGCGTCCACCAAAGTGCCCAAACTTGT
>CAZDEW010000162.1:0-2181 GCA_964504585.1 uncultured Pseudomonadales bacterium
CAATGACAGATGTGAAAAGCTGGTATGAGCAATCTCTTTCCGGGAAAGGAAGCCCAAAGCTGACATCTGAGCAGGTCGAATTATTCCTCAACTATCTGAGCCAAAATAATAAGGGGTATGTTCAATTCATGGAAGCAACTCGAATTGAGCAGCATAGGGATACACCGATGACAAAGTATAGCATCTTTGATTTCAAACCTGACAGCGGCCTCTCCAGCGCCAAGCAATCGGAAGCCTCGTTCTCGTTGGTTCGGAGGTTGATAAATCTGGCAAGCAAACACGAACAGTATCCCGTCGTGTATCAGCTTTGGATAATGTAGTTTTTGCGAGAATGTCGATGATCTCAACACTAGCAAGTAGGGTGCATTAGATGTCAGATCGTAATTCACCGCTCTTTTGTTTGACTCTGCAGGGAGCATTGTCGCTACGCCTAACGCGCCGTACTCGCTGAATGACCGGAGAAATCCGAAACAACCGAGGCCACGCAAACGAGAGGAAGAATGAGACCCGAGTTACTTAAAGAGTTGTTTGAAGACTCTCTTACCGGAAAAGGCGCTCGCTCACTTTCCAGCGAATGCGTTGAAGAGCTATTCAGATATGCCGAGCGGAAGCCATTTCGATTGCAAATTACTGAAGCATTCATGGTGGAACCTCAATACGATACACCGTTATTGGAATATAGTATTATGGGTCCGTTGCCACGGAAAGGTGAGGGCCTCGAGGAAGATAAAGCCGAGGCAATTCGATTGTTTAGAAGCCTCAACGAAAAGGCTCAGAAAGAGCGATACGCAATACGTTACAATGTTTGGTTTTCCGATTAATCCCTGCGTAGCAAGCGAGTAAGGTGCTTATCGCCACGTTCAATGCACCCTACTTGCTACATTTGAAGGTAAGATAAAGCAAAGATACTCAGAGTAGATTTGAAGTATGAAGGTCAAATGCGTAAAGAGTAGTTGGGACAGCGTAACCTTGAGTGAGCAAGGGCGAGCTTACTATGATTACATTTACCGGATAGGAAAAAGTGGCTCGGTTCGTCCGGCTGTTATTGGCTATGAATCATTTGTGTATGCAATAGTCGCCAGGGGTGGGTTCGTTTCATATTTTATTCGAGACCCCAAACATGGCGACATGTACCACTGTCCCGAATTTTGTTTCGAAGTCACTGACCCTCGCTTATCTAAATACTGGCACTTTCAGCATCGATATATCAAGTCTCAAGGGCTTAAAATGCTTGGCGAAACTTATCCGACAACTTGGCTCGGCTTTCCTGAATTGCTCAATGAGCCGATGTTTCTTGAAAACTATATTGAAGGCAACAGACGCGAAGTATCTATATTCGAGTCAGCCGCATCTTTGATCGAAAACGAATATTGAGAAAGCCTCCGATCACAGCGAGCAGAGACTGTTGAGCGTAGCGAATAACACCCATTATGTCCCGTGAACACCGAGTAGTAATTACGGTAACATTACTGCTCCATCGAGGGCGTGATCATGAGTAAGGATCGGGCTCATAGCTGCACGACGTCGCACGGGCGGGTGACTTTTCGCATGGCAGCGGGTCGCTGTATAAATTCTCAGCCACGAGCGATTGCCCATCGATCGAATTGATTGAAGCACCCAAATTTTGATGAAGTACCTTCTGATCCCCTTGTCTGTCCTTTTGGCTTCCTGCGCATCGCCAGGCAGGGCGCCTTTGAGCTTGACGGGAACCATATCGCTTCTGGCCGGCACGTCACTCCCAGCTGATTTTGCCCTATATCTCTTGGAGGAGCGCTCCCAAGGTAGAGCCGTTGGCACTGCATTTGTTGCGATTGGCAAGATCGTGCCTGCCTCAGATGGCAGCTTCACTTATAGCGGCGCGGTCTGTGACCAGCTCATTCTGACCTCTGGCACCGGCTTTGCCGTGTCCGGTCGGAGAGAAGATGAGATTTGGGACCGTCCGATTGAGGTTAAACTGGACAGGGATGATTTGGCCGTCCCTGTCAGCCGACGTGCGACCAGCGGCTTTGATCTGGAGTTATCCATTCTGGAAGAGAGGGCTGCTGAGGCTGGATCCATCGAGAGCTTAGGTTGTTAGCGAACCGAGCGCGGTTTGCGCAGCTCTTGAGTGCCCCAAACCCGCCTTCCCTCCACCACACCCCAGGATTATCCGCCTCTCATATTGACGTGCCGTTTTGAGGT
>CAZDEW010000162.1:2206-2994 GCA_964504585.1 uncultured Pseudomonadales bacterium
GTTCAAAGATTCAGCTATGTTCAGCGGTTTGGGGGAGCCCGCGCTGGACCAGCTTGCCGCAAGTGCGACGACGCTTGGCTATGACCAGAACCAGCTGATCTTTTCCCAATCGGATACCGCCAATGGGGCCTATCTCATTCTTGAGGGCAGCGTCGCGATTGAGGTCTTTTCCTCAGAGGGGCGGGCCATTCGCGTTGCCACGCTGGAGCCGGGCGCGATGTTTGGGGAGCTCGCGATCTTTGGCCATGGCGAACGGACGGCGGATGCGCGCGCTTTGAAAGCGACCACGCTCGCTCATCTCTCCAAAGCCACTATTGAACGATTGCTCGATGAAGAGCCGGCCTTTGCCCGCGCCCTGATCGGGGATCTGGTGTCAAAGCTGCAATCGACCAATACGCAGGTTGAGAGCATTACGCTGAAAACGATCCGGACCCGGCTCGCCAAGCTCCTGCTGGATTTGCATCTCCGGCTTGCGGCTGCCGGCGCCGATGCTGCGATCAAGATCACCCAGAATGAGCTGGCCGACCGATTGCTCGTCTCCCGTGAGAAAGTGAATATCGATCTTCAGCGCCTGCAACGCGAAGAACTGATCGCCGTGGCGCGCGGCAAGATCACCATTACTGACCTGGAAGGCCTGCGTGTCCTTGCCGAGTTTGGCTGAGCTATTGAGGTAAGTCCGGGCGCGTCTTTTATTCCGCCGCTGTCTTGGCGAGCTCGTCTTCACGCATCGCTTCAGCTTTTGCTTCGACAGCGGAGACGATCTCGCCAAGACAGCGGCGGAATAAAAG
>CAZDEW010000163.1:0-2979 GCA_964504585.1 uncultured Pseudomonadales bacterium
GTCACAAGATGCGTTCAGTGCCGACCCGCGTCGTGCCGGCATGGAAGCAACTACGAGGCAGAATCAGTGTCTTTCAGGGACCGGACCGAGAGCGGGAACGTGCGCAAGAACTTCTGTCAAAATTAGCGCTGACGTATCGAGCGGCCGAAGACGCCCGACACAAGCGGGATCTGTCGGCCGATATGTATAAGCAAGCCCAAGATCGCCAGAATTGGGGTTTTGAGCAAAAAACGTCTCAGAGCGAGGATTTTGACCAAAAGCAGGGGCAAAAGCGAAAGCTGAAACAGAAACGGTAGGCGATAGGCCCGAGCTGCATCTTAGCGTTTGCCCCTGCTATATGGTTGGTGCCCGACGCAGCTAGTATCTTTTATTGGCGAAATGGATGCAGGTTCGTCCGATGCCGGAAAATTCCCAACTAAGCCCAAACGCCTTAAAGCAACTCGTATATTCCGTTGCCGATCCATTGCCGACAATGATCTGATAGGTGCAAGTATAGAGCTGCGAATTGCCCTTGTACTGCTTGCATTTGATCTGGTCTACGTTGGTAAATCTGTAACTCAGGCCCGAGCGATTGGAATTAACAGCCCGTTCGACCTGATCATCCGTCGGTCCTGCGTATGAGCCGCCACAGCCTGCCAGGGTAAGCGCCGACGCTAGTACCAAACTTGCAACAGTGTTCTTCATCAAAGTTTCTCCTCTTAAGCAAAAAGGAGGGATGTCAGAGACGCTTCAGCAATGAATTTGTTACAGTTTTTCTAATTGTGTAACAGGCTTATTGTTCATTGACGATTCATGTTGAGGAACATAATGAAAGAGCACGGATCGAGGGAAGGAAGAGGCTTCTAAAGCACTGAAATCGTTCAACTGTTACCGAATTAGAAAGAAGGTAACAGGAGGACTTATGACCCTTATCAACGCCCGAACCAGTCCGTTCGACATCAAGGGTGAGCGCAAATACCTGGATCAACAGGAGCGGCAGCGTTTTCTGAGAAGTGCTGCCAAAATGCGCGAACCTATCCGCCTTTTCTGTGAGGTTCTCGCCTATACAGGATGTCGGCTATCTGAAGCTCTGAACATCCGGCCTAGTCATATCGATCAGGGGCATTGCGCGCTGATTTTCGAAACACTCAAGCAGCGAAACGCGATCAGATATCGGCATATCGCAGTGCCAAGGTCGCTAATGAGGCGTCTTATGCACTTCCTCAAAGATCGCTTATTTTCCAACAGTAGGGTCTGGCAAGTCCATAGGCAGACCGCTTGGCGATGGGTGAAACTGGTCATGAACGATGCTGGCATCACCGGAGTTTCCGCCAACTCACGCGGACTCCGTCACGGATTTGCAATCGCATCTATTCAGAGACGCGTGCCACTACCGCTCGTGCAAAAGTGGATGGGTCATGCGCGTGTCACGACAACTCAGATTTATACCGATATCGTTGGCCCCCAGCAGCGCACTTACGCGAAACGAACGTGGCTGCCCTACCAGTATTTTGAGTGGCATATGCCAGCCTCAGTCGCTCGCCTATTGAAACGCCGAAACAGCCAAAGCTGCTTATCCGCTTGACACCTTGTGACGGCGCAGATTCGGGAGTAACCTTAAAAAGAGTACAGAAGTACCCATTTAATGGTTACTTTTGATGAATTGTATGCTAGATGCAGAAAGGTGCTCTTATGAGCAAGGAAGAACTCAAGGAACTTCGCCGGGAGCTTGGCATGACGATGAAAGAGTTTGGCGAGTGGATGGCCCAAAGGGTCAATGAGCAGCAAGGACAGGGACAGAAACCGGTGAGCCCCTACACAAGGCAGCGCGTAAACGCCTGGGAAGTCGGAGAAGTCCAGATCCCCGCTAAAGCTGAATTGGTTATCATTCGTCGTAAACTGGAACAAACCCAAGCTGAGGTTCAAAAGCTGAAACAGCGCCGAAAGCAAAAGCAGAGATAGTAGTTATGTCTGGTCAATCTCGCCTGCCCTCCGCTGCCAAGATAATGCTTGCTCTTCGCAAAGCGGGCCTCTCGCCGAGATTATCCGTCGATACGCGCAACGGCACATGGGATGTTTTCGTCGATGATGAACGCCTCTCAGAAGAGGTTCAAGACGTCGGTATTAATCAAGACCCGGCAACGTTAATCGCACGAATAAGGAATGCATCCTAATGCAATTGCGAAAGCCAGCTTACACGCGCATCGTTCGAGGTAATCTCTTCTGGGAACCGTCAGCTAAAGCTCGCAAAGCTGGCTTTAAGGGTATCCCTTGCGGACCAGATGGTTACCGAGCGCGTGCTATTGCCGAAGAATGGAACGAGAAAGTCAAAGCAGCCAACCTTGAATCCCTCATTGAAGAGCGAACTGGTAAACGCAAGCGACCTGACTGGATGTACCCCGCAGGCTCGCTAGGCGATTGGTTTATCACATGGTGCAACACCGAATCTTACAAACGCAAAGGCATACGCACCAAAGAGGAATATCAAATGGCTTGGGGCCATGTCCCAGAAGCTTTGCGCAAACAGCAGATCAACAAGATCACACCGACCGAGTTCGAAACCTTTCAAGTCAGCCTTGAGGCCGAGAAAACCGAATATACCCGCTGG
Organism: uncultured Pseudomonadales bacterium; assembly: GCA_964504585.1. Lineage (GTDB taxonomy): Bacteria > Pseudomonadota > Gammaproteobacteria > Pseudomonadales > UBA7434 > UBA7434. The sequence goes on from CAZDEW010000163.1 coordinate 2,588, forward strand.
AAGACCGTGAAGAAGATCAGAGGCATCTTCCTCGCCGCCATCAAGTACGGCGTAATCACCTCCAGCCCGGCGCAAACGCTGCCAAACCCTCAGCCCGCCCCGCGCTCACAGGTCTGGACCCATCCGCAGATTGATCTGTTTATTGAGACGGCCAATGCCGAAGGCCATTACGGCCTCGCACTGGTCATGCGGTTTATGTACGAAATCGCCGTCTCTCCAATTGATGCCCGATCAATCGATCGCTCCATGCTGCATCCGATGGGTGATCAGGGCTATGTGCGTCGGCCACGTTCTAAAACACTCGTGGGCTTAGCCAACGCCATTTCTCCGGAGCTTTGGACAGACACCGAGAGCTATATTGCTCTGGCTACTCCAGTCGGGGAGATATTCCG
>CAZDEW010000164.1:0-2850 GCA_964504585.1 uncultured Pseudomonadales bacterium
GAACTTTCTCAAACAGAAGGAGATGGCGTGAAGCGTTTTATCGGTATCGTGTTGCTGGCGGGCCTGGTCGCCGGATGTGGCGTCAAGACAGCCTACAATAATCTTGATCGCCTGGTGCGTTGGGGTGTCAGTGACTACGTGGATCTGAGCCGTGACCAAAAACAGTTGTTGAACCAAGAATTTGCGACCTTTCACCGATGGCATCGTCAAAATCATCTGCCGCTGTACGCCGACTTTGCGCAAGAGCTCGCGATACAGTCGAGTGATGGCATCAGCGTTGCGCGCATGACTGATATCGTCAATCAGGTCGAATTCTGGGCCGAAGAAGCAGAAGCGCAAATGAATCAGGTGGTGGTCGAAGTGATGCAAACCCTGACGGATGAGCAGGTCGATGAATTGCCTGAGAAGCTCGCCGACAGCAACGAAGAGTTGGCTGAACCCGAACAGGGCCTTAGCGTGGCTGAAGCACAGGCACTTTGGGCAGAAGAATATGCAGATATTCTGAAAAACTTCATCGGTCGTCTGAACAAAGAGCAGATGGCCTACTTACAGCGCCGGAGCGCTGGCTATCAGCCGGAACGCGTGCTGTGGGCGGCCTACCGTGAACGTTGGCAGGCGGAATTGATCAATCTTTTGCGTGATAGAAACAACGCTGAATTCCCCGTGCGTTATGCGGCCCTTGTGGCACAGCGAAAGTCATTCTATGGCCCTGAGCTGACGTCGGTCGACCGGAGTAATCGGCAGTTAAATACAGAGACAGCGGCCTATGTGCTATCTAATCTAACGCCGAAACAGAGTGAAAAGTTTGCCGCAGCGCTAACCGAACTGGCGACAGATTTTCGCGAGCTTGCAGCACAAAGCTAAGTCGCGTAGGGATACGGTCAGGTTCAGCGCTGATTCGGTGAAGAGGTCCAGTAGCGGACGATGTATTCGTTTTCGATCTCGAAATTGAACACGGTGACTTCTTCTTCCGACAACTCGATAGCTAGCAGAGGCAACGCGCGTATCGAACGCTCACTGCGTGCAACATTTTCGTATTGCCAAACGGCACTGGATTCACTCGGTCTGCGCACCGCCTGAGGTTGGCCAAACTGCTCCAAGAGCCAGGCGGTCGTCGTCTGCCCTAGCTGCACTTCATTTAAGGTGCCGCTGTCTGGAATACTCTGCCGGATGTTCCCGGATTCAGAGGTGTAGCTGATACAGCCACTTAAGGCTGAGGCGCATATCACTGCGCATGTGCATTGCCGAAGCGTGCGGGGTAGGGACAGGCGCACGGCACAATCCTTTTGTCACTGACTTACTCTCAGTGTAGTCAGATATTTCGCTCGTCCATGATCAGCCACGCGACCAGGTAAACCGCAGCCACAGTTTTCCAGAAAAATAGGCCGGCGATGGTGGTGGCAACGCGAACAACGGCAGGGTCGATACTCAAAGCTTTGGCGATACCGCCGCAGACGCCTAGCGCCCAGGCATTATCTTTGTCCAAGCTGAAACGACGTTTTGATGGAGACGGGAAATGACCCGACATTGGATCCTCCTATTGGGATACGCTAGTTTCGGTTTGCTCTGCAGATACACAGTGCTGAGCCGGTATTGCGGCCTGAGCTGCCACACCGAGGCCCAGTAGAACGACGATTAACAGCAACGTCGCAGACAGTGTGCCGCGTGGGTGCGTTATTCTCGACATCCTGATGTTGGTCATGACTGTGATCCTTAAGTTTTCGTCTCTAGTGATTCAATTGTCGTGCCAACCTGAAAATTAGTTCTATACCGCTATAAATCGTCGTTTATTTTTATCTTCGCCTCTTGCTGCTGGCTAATCTGACCAATTCTTGGCTAAATGAGGCGTCAAATGGGTGGAAGGAATCGGGGATGGATTTTCACTTTGCAACGGCCTGGGAGACAGTAGCCGATTGCTACCCCAATCGTACAGCCGCGATCTGCGATGGTACTGCGTTAAGTTGGGGCGCCTACGAGACTCGCGCTGCCAAAATCGCTGACGTTCTGGCAGGTCATGGCATAACTGCGGATTCGAAGGTCGGACTCTATTTACACAATTGCAATGAATATCAGGAAGCCCAGTTCGGTGTCTTCAAGCTTGGTGCCTGCCCAATAAACGTCAATTATCGCTATAAGGCAGACGAGCTGGTTTATCTGCTGGATAACGCCGACGTTGAGGCGGTTTTTTATCAGGCGTGTTACGCCATGCGTATTTGGGAAGTGCGGGAACGGCTACCTAAGGTTACGGCGTTCATTCAGGTCGACGATGGGACCGAAACCCTGATGCCCTTTGCGTTGGATTACGAACGCAGCATTCGCGAAGCGCAGTCTGCGCCCCGCCAAATTCGGGACCCAAACGGTGTGTACATGATCTACACCGGCGGTACGACAGGCTTGCCCAAGGGCGTAATGTACCCAGTCTGTGAGTTTGCACAGTACTTCCTTGTTTTGGGTGCTGCGCCCAGAGGGCTGGCGCCACCTGCAGAGCTTGCAAACTACGTCGACTTTCTCAAACAAGTTGAACCACCACCGATCACCGTCACAGGCGCCCCATTGATGCATGGCACAGGTATGTGGTTGGGTGGGTTTTTGCCGCAACTGATGGGCGGAACATCGGTGACCACGTCGAAGCTCGGCTTGGATCCTGATCGACTCTGGCAGCTTGTGCAGGACCATCGCGCCTCTGAACTGGTCATCGTGGGTGACGCCTTCGCGCGCCCGCTGCTGCAGGCGTTGGATGATGCGGCCGACCGAGACACACCCTACGACCTTAGTTCCTTGGCGCAGCTCACATCCAGCGGTGTGCTGTTGTCGGATGTAACCACTCAGGGCCTTTCGCGGCATCACGAT
>CAZDEW010000165.1:0-2797 GCA_964504585.1 uncultured Pseudomonadales bacterium
CGATGGCGTGATTAATCTCTTCATCGCTGGCGTCAAGAAGGTCACCATAGGCGATGTTATTACGCAACGTATCGTTAAAGAGTGTCACGTTTTGAGAAACCAGGGCGATATTCTTACGTAGGGAAGCTAAAGAGACATCAGCGATATTTTGACCGTCGATACGGATCTGGCCCTGTTGGGCTGAATAAAATCGCGGTATCAAGGAAGCCAAAGTTGTTTTGCCGCTACCCGACCGACCAACTAACGCCACGGTTTCCCCAGCGCCAATGGTCAGGTCGATGTTCTGCAGCACCGGTTTATCGGCTTCATACTCAAAGGACAAGTTATCGAAGGCGATCTCGCCGCCGCTCACCGAGAGCTCCCGGTTAACCTCGTCAGGCTCCAGTGGATGATCCAATTGACCGAAAACGTCTTCTGCTGCCGCGATACCTCGTTGCAGCTTCGCATTAACTTCAGACAATTTGCGTATTGGCCGTGTGAGCAATGCAGCCATACCGAGAAAAGTGACGCCTTGACCGCTGGTTACCCCACTGGGATCGAGCAACAGCGCGAGTATCATGCCGCAGATCGCGCTAACGACGATGGTTTCATTGAGTTGAGCACTGGTCACCTTGGTGACCGCCATCTTCATATTCTGCTGTCGGTTGGTCCGGTTATGGCGCTCAAAACGGTCGCGTTCATAGGTTTCGCCGCCAAAAGTGCGTACAACGCGGTAGCCCGAAACGCTTTCCGATACCACGTGGGTCACGTCACCCATAGAATTCTGAATGCGTTTGCTGATCTGGCGGAAACGGCTGCTTGCGAGGTAGACAATCAACGCCAACAAAGGCGCGGTGGCGATGAAGATCAGAGTCAGCTGCCAGTTCATCCATAGCATCGCGCCAAAATAAACAAAGACCTTAATGCCGTCCTGAATAATGGTTTTTAGTGCGTCGGTTCCAGCATCCCGCAACTGAGCTACCGTAAAGGTAATACGTGAAACAATATGCCCCTGACTGCTCGTGTCATAGTAGTCACTGGGCATACGCAGAGTGTGGTTGAACAAACGTTGACGTATGTCGTACACCACACCTACGCTGGCACGGGATATTAGAACTTCTCCAAAGACCGTACCCAACGCCCGGATAAAGGCGACACCAAAGAGCAGCAGCGGAATCGAATAACCGTACTGAGAAGCTGTGATGGACCAGTTGTCGATGAGGTCACCGAACAGCTTCACAAACACAGCCTCCGCGCCCGCGGCGATGAGGAAACCGCCGAATGATGCAACCAGCGGCACCCAGTACTTCTTAACGAAGCCTAAAAGACGTCGATAAGTTCCCCAGTCTTTAGACGCCATAGAGGCTATTCTTCTTCCGGCTGACGCGTAGTGATGCTAATTCTGGACAGACCCACTGCGCCAGCAGAGTCCATAGCGCGAACGACTGAGCCATGCGGGGTGTTCTCATCAGCGGTGATCACAACTCTAGGTGCAGGTTTTGACGCGTCACGGACTTCGTTGAGCGCACGTATAAGCGAACGTCGGTCAGAACTCATCAGCAAACGACCATTAACCGAATATTCTCCGCGACGATCAACAACGATTTCGATCATATCGTCGTCGACCTGCTGCGCCTCTCCTGCCGCTTCAGGCAGATTGATCTTCAACTGTGTTTCACGCACAAAGGTGGTTGAAACCATAAAGAAAATCAGCAGCAAAAAGACGACGTCAATCAACGGTGTCAGCTCAACTGTGGCCTCGTGGCGACCGCGACGGCGCTTAGGCATCTAACAATTCACTCTCAAGCGCAGCATCGATCTGGCCGTGCATCATGTCCACCAGTTTGCTGCCTTCGTTCTCAACGTCGACGACCAGCTCATCCACGCGACGCAAAAAGAAACGGTGAAACATTAAAGCCGGAATAGCAACTGAGAGACCTGCCGCAGTCGTTATCAATGCAGTAGAGATGCCGCCCGCAAGCACGTTTGCATTGCCAGCACCCTCGGTAATCAGCGAGTCGAATACGTCTATCATACCCACTACGGTACCCAGCAGGCCAAGCAATGGCGCGATGCTGGCGATAATGCCCAACGCGGTAAGATAGCGTTCTAAGTCGTGATTGACTTGAACGGTGGCCTCTTCCATGGCCTCTTTCATGATATCTCGGCCACGTTTCGCGTTTACGATTCCGGCAGCAAAAACTTGCCCTAATGGCGAACCATTACGAAGATCGCGCACGCGCTGTTGATCAAATTCTTCTTTTTTAACCGAACCCCAAGTTTGAGCCAGCAGGTTTTTCGGCAAAATCCGCCCACGCTGCAAGGACCAGAGTCGCTCTACACTGATCGCTGCTGCGACCACGCTACAGAGTAATATGGGGACCATCAGCCATCCGCCGGCTTGGATAATCTCTAACACGTCGTTTTCCTATTCAATCCATGTACATGTGTTATTCAGCGACGCTTTATACACAACCTTCGGGCCAGTTTACCAGCTACATCCTCGCGCACTGATAGGCCAAGATTCACGGATGAGACCATCATCATCAACCACCCAGTACCAATCATGCAGATTGACGGTTGGATCACAGTGCGGTGAAACTAATTTCACAACATCACCGAGCACAATACCTTGCCGGGCCGCCTCGCCAACAAGCACCCCATGCTCATCTCCAGCAAAGCGGAATGTAGTCTCGGCCAGGTCGTCACATACTGGCGTCACCGTTTCTGAGGCCATCGGTTTGTAACCGGCATCCAGCGTAAGGGTTGCAGGACTGGGCTGACTGATATTGGTATTTTTTCTATGCAGGGCCACTTC
>CAZDEW010000166.1:0-2783 GCA_964504585.1 uncultured Pseudomonadales bacterium
ATCTCGCTGAGCTTTGCGAGGAGTACCCCATTATCTCTATTGAAGATGGTATGGATGAAAGTGATTGGGATGGTTGGGCAACACTGACCAACAAGTTGGGTGAAAGCGTTCAGTTAGTCGGAGACGACTTGTTCGTGACTAACACCGCGATTCTTTCTCGCGGAATCAAAGAGGGTATCGGTAACTCCATCCTCATCAAGTTCAACCAGATCGGATCGCTGTCGGAAACACTGGATGCAATTGCGATGGCAAAAGAAGCCGGTTTTACTGCGGTGATTTCTCACCGCTCTGGCGAAACCGAGGATACAACCATCGCCGATCTGGCTGTGGGTACCTGCGCCGGTCAAATCAAGACCGGATCGCTTTGCCGCTCAGATCGTGTCGCAAAGTACAACCGATTACTGCGTATCGAGTCCGAGTTGAACGCGGCTGCGCCTTATCGGGGGCGAGCCGAGTTTAAGCAGTAATCGGGAAGATTTGAGCTAACTGTGGCAAACAAGCGACGAGTTACCCGGAGCGTTAGTACGACCGACGTGACTCGTCCTGAGCTTGCGGAGGTTGGTGAGCGTTTCTGGATTGTGCTCACCGCCGCCTTGGCGCTGGTGCTGATCATGCTGCTTTACCGCATGCTTTTCAGCGATACCAGCTATGCGAAGCTCGATGAGTTGCGACAGCAACTTGCCGATCAGGAACAGCTTAACGCGACTATCGCCGAGGAGAACCGACGCTTAACGATAGAAATCGAAGCGCTGAAGAAAGGTGATATTGAGATCGAAACCCGCGCGCGCGAAGACCTGGGTCTTATCAAGCCCGGTGAGACTTTCTTTCATATTATTGAAGAGCAGAACCCGTAGGGGCCAGACGAGATGAGCTGCGCGCGAAAGCTTATGCGAAGAATCCTGTTTGTGACATCAGGGTATAGCAAACCATGACGGGTCGGTTCTGGGCTGTCGTTCCTGCCGCCGGTATCGGTCGTCGGTTTGGCTCATCCGCGCCAAAGCAATACTCTAGCCTGTGCGGTGCGAGTCTGATTGAGCGCACCCTGCAGCAGCTTGTTGATTCCGGTGTTTTTTGCGGCATCACTGTTGCCATTAGCCCGGACGACAGCTATTTCGAAACGCTCGCTATTGCACGCTATCCACTCATTCAAACAACGCTCGGTGGGCAGACGCGAGCGGAGTCTGTATTGGCGGGCCTGAAGTCGATCGACGCGGCAAATGGTGGGTGTGGCGATACAGACTGGGTGATGGTGCACGACGCTGCGCGGCCACTTGTCTCGACTAAGGACATTGTGCGTTTAAAACAGCGATTGCAGTCCAGCGGTCGAGCGACGATTCTTGGCGCCCGCGTGGCAGACACGGTCAAGCGCGTTAATGCGTCTACCGAGCACGCAGATCAAAGTAGTCAGGCTATTCGTGAAACGGTGGATCGCACCGAGCTTTGGGTGGCGCAGACGCCGCAAGCGGCGAGTCTCAACACCTTGCTGGCCGCATTGGAATCGCTGGATGCCAGCGGCAAGCTGCCACTCGTGACTGACGAAGCCTCAGCGCTGGAAATGCTGGGGCATCCCGTAGATATTATCGAAGGCAATCGCAGGAACTTTAAAGTGACCTTACCCGAGGACCTGGTTATGGCTGAAGCGATATTGAGCGCGCCCGGAGAAACCGCGTGAGCCTGCGTATTGGTCAGGGTTTTGATGCCCACAAGTTTGGCAGCGCAACGCCGAATTCCGAGATTGTGTTGGGCGGTGTCGCGATTGCGCATGAAGCGCCGCTGCTGGCACACTCGGATGGCGACGTTTTACTGCATGCTCTGGCCGATGCCCTGCTGGGCGCACTGGCGCTGGGTGATATTGGCAAGCACTTTCCCGACACCAGCGAAGACTACAGAGGCGCAGATTCACGCGACCTGCTGCGTCATGTCTACGCGCTGATTACTGAGCGTGGCTATTCGCTTGTGAACGCCGATATGACCATTATTGCTCAGGCACCCAAGATGGCGCCGCACATCGAGGCGATGCGCGAGAATATTGCTGGCGATCTGATGGTAGAGGCAGAGGCTGTTTCGGTTAAAGCCACCACCACTGAAAAAATGGGCTTTACCGGTAGAGGCGAGGGCATAGCGGTGCTTGCGACCGTCTTGCTAGTTGAAAAGTAAGGTTTGATCCTGACAGCGGCGCTTTGTTAGTCGCCCTCGTAAATACAGCCGCTGGTGCAAGTCTCCTTGATCTCGATGCGTGATAGCAGCGGCAAAGACGGCTTTAAACGCTGCCAGATCCAGCGCGCCAGATTTTCACTGGTGGGATTTTCCAGCCCTTCGATGTCATTGAGGTAGTGGTGGTCCAGCTTGTCGTAAATAGGCTGGAAGGCTGTTTTGATATCCGAGAAATCCATAACCCAGCCTGAGTCATTGCCAAGCGCTCCCTCGACCTCAATGCGGACCAGAAATGAGTGCCCGTGCAGCCGCCGGCATTTATGGCCTTCGGGCACATTGGGCAGCCGGTGCGCGGCTTCGATGGAAAAGTCTTTATAAATCTTCATAAAACAGTGACTTAGCGGGGTTTTTGAGTTCTGCGTGCAAGCCTATCGCAGTGGCAGGCGAGGGCGAGGGTGAGATTATAGATTGTCGAACTCGCAAATGTTATTGGAGGCAAAAAGTACCTACTTTCCTTATCGCTTAGCGCCGCCCAAGTGTTTGACAACAGTCGCTTTTTCGGTAGAATGCCCCGCTCTCGGAAGGGGTGGTTAGCTCAGCTGGGAGAGCATCGCCCTTACAAGGCGAGG
>CAZDEW010000167.1:0-2773 GCA_964504585.1 uncultured Pseudomonadales bacterium
CTCATTGCCGCCCGAATAATCAGTCGCTAGCGCCAACAAAAGTGGTTATGGGTGATTAGTGGCCAAGCGGCCTCTTCCACCCTCGTTATTGTGGGTTCAGAACCCTTTTATTCGAGCTCTTATTATTCTCGCCCTAACCCTATGCTAACAATGTAAGACCGTCGGAGAAAAGCCTCTGCGCGCAGGCACGGCTCATACGGCTTTGATCAACCTATATATTAGGTGACGTTATGGCTGTAACCTACTGATATTCCATTTGTTATTGTCTTTTTTGTAAATCAGTCTATCGTGTAAACGGTTGCTGCGCCCCTGCCAGAATTCGAATTGCCTGGGTACGATGCGGTAACCACCCCAGTGCTCAGGGCGAGGGGGTGCATCGCCATCCAGAGAAGTTTCCAGCGCCTGATAGCGGGCTTCGAGCGAGTCTCGGCTATCGACGAGAGCACTCTGCTGGCTGACCGATGCTGCGATCTGGCTACCAACAGGCCGGCTGGAAAAATAGGCATCACTGATCGCAGCGTCGACGCGCTCGGCCACACCCTGCACGATGACCTGCCGCTCCAGCACATGCCAGGCAAAGAGCAAACTCACCTGAGCATTTGCAGCAATATCCTGCCCCTTCGCACTCTGGTAATTACTAAAAAATACGAAGCCCTTTTCGTCGACCTCTTTGAGCAAAACCGTTCGCTGCCTGGGCTGACCTTCAGGATCAACGGTCGCCACAATCATCGCATTCGCATCCAGCGTCTCCGGTCTATCGATGTCACCAAACCATTTTTGAAATTGATTGAAAGGATTCGCGTCCAGATCGCTCTCGTGCAAACCAAACTTGGCGTAGTCGCGTCTTAGGTCGCGTAAATCAAGCGTAGTCACTCGCTAAAATCCTCAAGAAAATGTTCAGCACGAATTAGCTGTCGATCAAACACAACGCCTTCGCTAAGAAGGCGTTGTTTCTGTTCTCTGTATTTTGCAGAATTGGAAGGAAAAGACAATCGGCGCTGCGCGTTTACCACGCGATGCCAGGGAAGCTCCGAACCCGTTGGCAGTTCCTTAAGGCATCGCCCTACCTGACGGGCGCGCCCCGGGAAGCCAGCCAGACCTGCCAGCACCCCGTAACTTACAACTCTGCCTTCAGGGATCGCGAAAAGTGTCGCGTAGATCGCCTCTGCGAACTGTCGGTCCATTAGGCCTTTTCGCTAGTTAAACTCAGTCGAGCTATCGCTGTTGCAGCGTTTAGCAACGCTCAATCATTGCGGCTATGCCCTGCCCGCCACCAATACACATGGTAATCACTGCAAGTTTACCGCCAGTGCGCTGCAACTCATGCAGAGCTTTAACAGTGATCAACGCACCAGTCGCACCGATGGGGTGGCCCAACGAAATACCGGAACCATTCGGGTTAACTTTCTCGGCGGGCAGATCGAGATCTTGAACCACAGCCAGCGCCTGAGCGGCGAAGGCTTCATTAACTTCCCAGACATCGATATCGGCAACCGTTTTACCGGTCTTCTCGAGTAGCTTTTTAACCGCGGGTACCGGACCAATACCCATGTAACGCGGCTCAACGCCAGCGAAGCTGTAATCGACCAGACGCGCCAGAGGTTTTGCACCCGTCTGCGCAACGCGCTCACCGCTCATCATCGTAATCGCGGCAGCAGCATCGTTTAAACCGGATGCATTGCCAGCAGTCACGGTACCATCGGGCTTAAACACGGGGCGTAGCTTGGCAAAATCTTCGATCTTGCCATCCGCGCGGACGTGCTCATCAACTTCAAAACTCACGACTTTGCGTCGCTGCTTGACTTCAATCGGCAAGATCTGTCCCGCGAAATGATTATTTGCCAGAGCATTCGCTGCACGACGATGGCTTTCAAGTGCGAATTCGTCCTGCGCTTCGCGGCTGATCCCCCACTTTTCAGCAATGTTCTCTGCGGTAATACCCATGTGCGTATCATCGAACGGACAGGTTAAAGCGCCCGTCATCACATCGACCATTTCAGCATCACCCATGCGTGCGCCAAAGCGCGCTTTAGGCAACCAGTAAGGTGCGCAGCTCATCGACTCGGCACCACCCGCAACAACCGTCTCTGCATCGCCCAGTAACACCAGCTGCGTGGCCGACACGATCGCCTGTAGGCCGGAACCACAAAGTCTATTCACAGTAACCGCCGGCGTTGTCACCGGAAGCCCGGCGTTGACCGAACATACGCGGGCCATATACATATCCTGGCGCTGGGTGTGAATCACATTACCAATCACACAGTGCTCGACCGACTCAGGCTCAATGCTCGCGCTCTTTACAGCCTCGGCAACCACTTTCGCGCCGAGCTCGGTTGGTGCAACCGACTGTAGTGCACCGCCAAAGCTACCGATCGCCGTTCTCACACCGCTGGTAATAAAAACTTCTCGTGTCATTGCATCCTCTTCTGTGTCTTGGTCTATATCTTGGTCTTGAGCTATTTCTGGTTCGGGAAAATCACTGATACCGTCCGAAAGCCGGCGCATTATAAGCGTTTGTACCGCTAAAAAGCCTCTTTTGAAAAGAAAAAGATCGCGGTCGGCGTGGAAAATCTCTCGCCGTGACCAATCGCCGGTAACAATAGGACGTGGCAAGCGGCCGGTCCGGGCACGCTTTGGAGCAAAAATAGCGAATGTGGCAAGGAGTTAGCGGGTATAAAGAACAGCGCGTAAAGAGTAGCGGGTAGGACAGTGTCGATTTAAAGAAAATCGAAAATTAGGAAGAGTTAGCGAGCATGCAAGCGGCTAAACGACT
>CAZDEW010000168.1:0-2724 GCA_964504585.1 uncultured Pseudomonadales bacterium
GGGATTCTGTTAACCCTGGCGCCTGTAGCGATGCTGCTTTCTAAAGCGCCGATGGTTATGGCGTTTTTCGTGGGCATTGGCGTACTCACGATGTTGCTATCGGTGCTGATGTACGTTGCGATCCTACCAGAAGAGTTTGACGCCAGTTTTAACAAGGCGTTGCCTATCCTCGGTAGTGGCTACCTGCCCGATCAGCACTTGCCTGCTGCGCGAACCATACTTAAGGCCTGCGCGCTCACCTACGTGGCGGGCGCGCTGACCGATGTGCTCAACCTCTGGCGCTGGATTCGTTTTTTGCGTTAGTCCAGCGCCACTACTGCGACCGACGTGCGCCTAGTCTGTTGCTTCGAGCTGAAGATCGCCTTCGATTAGCGATACGAACTTTTCAAGCGTATTTTTGGTTTCGTCATAGCCGGCGGGTAGTGAAGCACCCTTGACGCACAGCACGCCAAAAATATTTTGCTCTGAGTCAAAGATTGGCAGCCCCAGATAGTGAGAGGGATCGTTCTCGGAGCTTTCGTCGATGTGCAGAAATTGGCGGCTGTTGGCTGCGCGGTGACAAAACAGGTCTTCCGTCGTGGGGATTCTGTCGCCGATCGAGAACGGGTTATCAGGGGTGTCTCTGCTGGCCCTGACGATAAGCTCTCCACTATCGTGTTGTTTTTCGGTCGCTATGCAAATATCTGCATTGGCGACTTCACCAAGAATATTGACTGCAGTATCGAGCCGTTCTTTTAGAAGCGGTAGCTCTGCAGGTTTGTTTGATTCTGCCATTGATATGCCCTGTTCCGATTGCTGTTTTCATGCGCTGCAGTCTGCAAAGGCAGCTGCGCCATTTATAATTTTGCTGTACTACTTGTAGTTGCCGGGACGGTTTTCCAGCGTGGCCATCACGGCCTCCATCTGATTTGGTTGACCGATGATAGCCTCCTGCTCCACTGACTCATGCATCAGGCCGTCTGCTTCATTCTTGTAGCGCATCTGATTGAACAGGCGCTTGTTGGCCTGTATTGCATCGGGGTTTTTACTAGCGATCTCTGCGGCTACTTTGAGCGCATGCGCGACCGGGTCGTCAACGACATCGGTTACGAGGCCAAGTTCACGCGCTTCCTCTGCTTTGAATATCCGACCTGTGTAGCTGAGTTCTCGCGCCACGTCGTCTCGCGTGAGCCCTCTTAATAACTGGATGCCGCCCATGTCGGGGACCAGCCCCCATTTGATCTCCATGACGGAACACTTGGTGCCGGGTGCTGCGTAGCGCATATCAGCTGCGAGCGCGATCTGGAAGCCCCCGCCAACTGCCGCGCCGTGTATCGCCGCGATCACAGGCACCTGAAGCTCGCGCCAGACCCAGACCGGATACTGGAAGTCGTTGGCGATGCCCTGTGTGCGATCGATCAGCGATTTGCGGGGCGTATCGGCGTTCATATTGGCAAAGTTGCTCATGTCGAGCCCGGCACAAAAACTTTTGCCCTGGCCCGAGATGACCACACAGCGGACGGATTGGTCCTGTTTGAGCGCGTTGCCGGTGTCGATCAAAGCGTTGAACATGGCCTCGTCGAGGGCGTTCATCTTGTCGCTACGGGTCATTTGGACGTGCGCAACGCCATTGCTGTGCTCAACTGCGATCCTGTCGGTCATGATTAAAAAGTACTCAATCTAGGGTTAGGTTTGCCTTGGAAGACTGCGTGCGTAGGCTATCCCGGTGGCTTGGAGAGCTTGCCTCGAGTTTTGCTGGGTCCGCTGATTCTGCCAATACGTTGTTTTTGCGAGTCCTTTCTGGCTTCGGCGCTCAGTGCAGAATTATGCGGACATATTCCTTGTTGTGCAAAGAAAAAGCGCTGAAATGGCCCAGAATGTGGCGCGTTTTGCGGTCTGGAATAGTGCTTGTACAAGGCGCAGCCTTCGAGTAGAATCCGCGCCTCATTTTCGGGGGGCTTTATTTGCGTCGCCCGATATCTCCTTGCTTCACCGCGGAGATAGCTTGCTCGATGCTTATTTGTGCGTTTGGCCAGCGGGTATTCGACGGGAGGCATTAACCAGAGGGAGCATTTGATGCGACACTACGAAATAGTTTTTATGGTCCACCCGGACCAGAGCGAGCAAGTACCCGGAATGATCGAGCGCTACAGTGGCGCTGTGACCAAAGATGGTGGCACGGTTCATCGTCTTGAAAACTGGGGCAGACGCCAGCTTGCCTATCCCATCGACAAACTTCACAAAGCTCACTACGTCATGATGAACGTAGAGGCTTCGCAAGCGGCTATCGAAGAGCTTACCACTAACTTCCGATATAACGATGCTGTTATTCGTGATCTGGTGATGCGCCGTAAAAGCGCAATCACTGAGGAATCACCGATCATGAAAGCTGAAAAAGAGCAGCGTGAGCGCAAAGCACGCTACGACGCTCGCAATGAAGAGAGCAAATCGAACGATTCGGCTAGCGCCGCATCCGCTGGCTAAGGCCCCTGGCTACTCGGCGACACCCTGCATCCGCAGTGCGCCGCTAACATGCCGCCAAACAGCTATTTGCTACGACTCGAAACATCGTTGAACAAACAGGAATTTAACCATGGCACGTTTTTTTAGAAGAAGAAAGTACTGTCGATTTACCGCTGAAGGCATCGACCATATCGATTACAAAGATCTGGATATTCTGAAGGACTATATTTCAGATACTGGGAAGATTGTTCCCAGCCGGATCACTGGAACCAAGGCTAAGTA
>CAZDEW010000169.1:0-2702 GCA_964504585.1 uncultured Pseudomonadales bacterium
TCGGATCTGCCATTCTTTGCAGCTGGTCTAGTACTAACCGCTCCCAGGCAAGCCGTGTATACCAAAGGCTTCCACCCGGCATATTCATGCTGAGAAATCGGATCGCCTCCTTGCCGGCATTCGTCGGATCTCCTCGAACGCCTTCCGCGATATTTCCATAGATCAGATTTCTAGCTGGATCAACCATTGATCCCACCACGGGCCCAGCGAGTGTCGTCGCAAGGCCACCGCCATAACGGTTCAGATCGCTTAGCAAAAAGTCACCGTAAATTCCCGCGCCTCCGCCTTGCATAAACGCAGAACCCCAGAAAGCTGGATCGTCCATGGGTCGCGGGTCTTTCCCGTTGATCAATTCCTTGATCTGCATGGCAAGTGCGCCAAACATCCAAAGGTTTATGAGCAACGGAATGGCATGTGCGGCGGCTGAAGAGACACCGCCACTGTGAAACTCACGACGAATTGCAGTCCCATACAGGAAACCCAATCCCACCGAAAATCCCTTGAACTGCATTGCTATGCGCATACCTTCACCTGCTGGTGTCCCAGGTTTTGTATTCTGGTACATCGCAACCCGAGCTCGCACGTTCGGTTCTGGCACGGCAAGCTTTGTGAACCTCTGGATCATCGCCAGATACTTAAGAGCGAGCTCTCTGTTTCCGGTCTGTTCAATGTCCTGTGGCCGCAAAAACTTTACGCCTCGGTCTTCATAGGCCGGGACGTTACGAAGGTGACCCCAATCGTCTTTGGTAATGCCGCTCTTTTTGAGAAATCCGCGCCATTCTGGCGTGAGCTTGTTGTATGCCGTTCCGACCGTGTCGACCACATGCGCCTGAAGGTCCAACCCGAACGCATGCTTGCCAGCTTGCGTGTAAGGTGACAAACCAGAAAGTGCAATCACGCGATCAGCGATATAGCCTGTTTTGCCTGCGAAGTCCGTTGATGCCGCATAGCGTGCCTGCCGGTCCATAACATGCAGAGCGCTGTCCAGTATGAGCCCAGCTCTGATAGCTACCTGTTGACCACCAGGCTTAAGCTGTCGCACATAACTACCGATCACCTTCTTAAATATTGAGGTTTCCGGCATTCCCGCCATTGTGCGAGCAGCCTTCTGAAAGCTTACGTCTGTTATCGCAGATATCTGAGCTGAGCCGAGCTTGGCCGCCGTAGCAAGGTTGCGAAAACCGGCCATCCAGTTAGCCAGTCCTCGATCAATTGGCGTGTTCTGATTGCCGCGCATCATGTCAAACATGCTATCGGCCGTCGTGATCCACTTGCGCGCGCGCGCCATCGGATTGTCGAACTCATCCGGCAACTCATCACGCATACCCTGCAACAGATGGTTAGCCTTTGCTTGATCGTCGGACGACCAAGGACGAGAACCTTTTTCTTCTTGGATCAACCGCTGATTGACATCCATCAATTCGACGTGCAGGCGTTCCAGGTTTGCTTTGACCTCCCTAACTTTCGCTGACTTCGGATCCGATTCTTGCATTTTGCGAGCGCTGATTTTACGCCTGTGCGGGTCGAGACCTGGCCGCCGTGTAGCACGCGGGTGCGTGTCGATCTCTTTGAGAAGATCGCCTTGACGCTTGAACAGGTCGCCGACCGTTTCGTTTTGTGTCTTCACCAGCTCGCGAAACGCAGCCTGCTGTTCCGCACGAATGATGTTGTTTGGCTTAGTAACTGCTGCCCGGCGCGAAACAACCCCCTTGAGATAGGTCATCATAGCAGCAGGGTTCGGTCCCAATAACTCCATGAAGGCGATATCACGCGTCATGGTTGAAATATGCCCCATCATTGACGAAAACGGGTCGCCGTCGCCGAAAGCACGCTGATATTTAAGCCAACTCTCTGCATCCTTAAAATGTAGAAACCTGTGATCGGCATGCTGCCGGAATAACGCACCGCGCCCATGTGCGGCTCCAGAAGGCTCGCGCGTATTCCATCCGTCGGTCGTTATCGTCTCCCAAACATATTCCAAGGTTTCTTTAAACTCATCATCGGTCATCGGTTGACCGGTGAGTTGGTTCTTCATCTTCTCGCGATCGAGTAGAGGGGTGATTTCTTCGATCCACTTAATTCGCGTCGCATCAATCATGGCCTCTTGGTTATGGTGCTGTGGCAATCCCCAGCCTTCCAACTTGCCGATCGCGCCACCAGCAGCATTGAAGTTCTGACGAAGATCTTCCGCCACATCGGACCAGGCTGAAGCGAATTCCTTAGCTTTCTGATCACCAGTAGACTCGCCAAAAAGCTCCCGGACCATATTATCAAGTCGCGCTGCCGTACCGCCAAAATACCTAGATGCATCGCCGGTAATCTTGGCCTTGGCGCTGAACTCGTATAGCAACCGCTCCAATTTTGCGTGCGTCATGCCGCGTAGCGCCTGAATGCGGTTCTGGACGTCTTGAAACTTGGCCTGTCCGTTATGTTCCAGCAGCCAAACAAGTGCTTCTGCCGGGTCGGACATGCCCCTAGAATTTACATGCGATAGGATCTGCTGCTCTAACCGTTGGCGTGCTGTCTCAGTGAGCAAGGCTCTGCGTTTGCGCTCAGACGCTTCCGCTTGAATCTCCTTGATCAACTGTTCCTTGGCTGAGCCCGCTGCAAATACCTGCTTGGCAAGTTGGTCATAGCGCTTCTTTAACTGTTGCCCTTCTTCCAGAGTTATGGCCCCAGCGCTCACAGCATTATCTATACAG
>CAZDEW010000170.1:0-2697 GCA_964504585.1 uncultured Pseudomonadales bacterium
CTCGAAGAGGGAGATGTCCAGCTCATTGCCGATAGTTGGAATCTCGACAGGTCGGCGCTTGAGGCGCGTCTCGACAGTCACCCTCGCTTCGTCTATCTCAAGCGACGCATGCCCCCGGAAGAGGCTGCAAGCGCCATGCGTCGCATGCGCGAGGCACTATCGGTCGACAGCGCGCTTTTCGATAGCCTGCTCGAAGAAAAAGTAGAGTTCAAACGTTTTTATCCTGCGGGGGAAGTCGTTTCACACATCGTTGGCTATACCGATGTTGATGATCGCGGTCAGGAGGGCATCGAGCTTGCCTTTGATGAGCAGCTGAGTGGCACGCCGGGCCTTCGCAGAACGGTGCGCAATGCAAGGCGGCAGATTATTGGTGAAACCAAGCTTCTCGAGCTCTCAAAGCCGGGTGCCGATGTCGCCTTGACCATTGACTTGCAGCTGCAGGCGATTGCTCACACTGAGTTAAAGGCTGTTGTAGAAAAACACAATGCCACCTCGGGTTCAATTGTTTTGCTGGATGTTGCCACTGGCGACGTGCTTGCTCTGGCTAGCCAGCCATCCTTCAATGCAAATGACCGCAGCTCGCTTATTGCTTCGAAGGTTCGCAACAGAGCCCTGCTCGATGTGTTCGAGCCTGGTTCAACGGTTAAGCCTTTCACCTTTGCGGCCGGTCTTGAAGACAGTACCTTTTCAATGGACACCCTTATTAATACGAATCCGGGTTTTTTACGCATTGATGGCCACGCGGTACATGACATCAGGAATCACGGTTTGATTACGGCCGCTGATGCCCTGGTCAAGTCCAGTCAGGTCGGCACGGCGAAACTCTCGATGCTCACTGAAGGCGAGTCGATTCGCAGCCTGTTTGATCGCGTGGGTTTTGGTGAGTATTGCGCAACGGGTTTTCCGGGAGAGCAGGTTGGCTACTTGCCCAGCCATCGATCCTGGACCGGCGCTCAGAAAGCAATCCTCGGTTACGGCTATGGCCTCGAGGTTAATGCTCTGCAGTTAGCGCGAGCTTATTCGGTTCTCGGTGACCGGGGCAGGCAAAAGCCCGTGCGACTGGTCAAATCAGTGCGGGCCGCCGATAGCGCTAGCGACCTGGTCGAGACAGACCGCATGGAGATCTCGGAAGAGGCGATTCAGGTTATGCAGCCTGAGGTGGCAGAAAAGATACTGACTGCGATGCGCGATGTCGTGGACCGTGGAACGGGTAAGCGAGCACAGGTGCGAGGCTATGCCGTCGCGGGGAAAACCGGCACGACACACAAGGTACAGAACGGCGTTTATTTGCAAGACCAGTATCGGGCAACTTTTGCAGGATTGATACCGGCTGATCAACCGCGCATTGCCGCGGTGATTACCGTCGATCGCCCCAAAGGCGCGCAGTACTACGGTGGTGAAGTGGCAGCGCCTGTTTTCTCGAGGGTGATGCAGCAAGCAGTGCGGATTCTAAATATTTCTCCAGCCACTGCAGAGGACGCCGTTTTTGAAAGTGGCGTGCAGTTTTCCGATGTCTCGCACCAGCGGAGGCAGTTCCAGTGAGTCGGCGCGAATCTTCAGGCAATGTACCGGCTAAGCGCCCTGCGCACGAGCAAGCTCGCGCCTGGCAGTTGTCCGACTTTTTGCAGTTACCGTCGATACAGGCTTTGGCCGATCAGACTCTGAGTGAAACTTTGAATGACGCTGACGAGACGATATTGCGACAACTGGCCGCGACGACGCTTGTTGGCGCAACCCTTAACAGTCGGCGGGTTGAGCGCGGTTATCTGTTTGTGAGTGAGTCTGCCGAGCGAGATAAGCGTGAGCGCTTTACGCAGGATGCCATTGAACGCGGGGCTCATGCGGTATTTGTAGCGAGCGCTGAGGGTCTCGAGCGGGATTCGCTGGCGCTGTTCGAAGGCCTACCGTTTTTTATGGTTGGGGTGGTGCCTGTTTTTGTATTACCCAATATGTCAGTCAGCGCACTCGCTAAAGCCTTCTATCCAAGACATGAAACTTCGATCCGCCCCGACATTTATGGTGTTACAGGCACCAATGGCAAGACCAGCTGTGCCTGGCTTCTTGCCGATGTTGCCGAGAATCTATCGATTCGCTCGGGTCTGATTGGGACGCTGGGTTACGGTTCTGTTCGAGGCACTAGCGAGGGTCGCAAGACCAGTTCCGCTAGCGCGTTGCGTGCAACAGGTTATACCACGCCAGATGCCATAGAAATGCAGAAAATTCTGGCAGAGCTATCAGTCGGTGGCTGCCAGCTCGTGGCCATCGAAGTGTCCTCGCATGGTCTTGATCAGGGGCGAGTTGATGACGTGGATATCAAGACCGCCATTTTTACCAACCTTAGCCATGACCATCTGGACTATCACCGCGATATGGATGCTTACTTCGCGGCAAAGCGCAAGCTTTTCGAAAAAAATTCGGTCGAGTTTGCGGTCATTAATTTGGACGATCACTACGCTCAGGCAATGATTGCCGCACTTGCGCCTGAGGTTTCGTATCTGACTTACTCGGTCAGCAATGAGCACGCTGATATACATGCAAAAGTAGTGCGTTATGGTCTGGACGGCATTCAGGCCGAGGTTGCAACGCCCTACGGTCCCATGCGACTTGAAGTGGGACTGGTCGGCGATTTCAATCTAGGTAATTTACTTGCCGTGATAGCGGCCTTCCTCCTCAATGGCTATAAGTTAGCAGACTTAG
>CAZDEW010000171.1:0-2693 GCA_964504585.1 uncultured Pseudomonadales bacterium
TGTAATCAGGTTCAGCACGCTCACGCCAATCGTCACACACTCTGTGCACTTCCTCATCAGAAACGAAGGCACCGTGCACACGCATCGGCACCCCGGAACCGGGTGGCAGGTAGAGCATATCGCCATGGCCCAACAACTGCTCGGCACCGCCCTGATCAAGAATGGTGCGCGAGTCGACTCTCGACGAAACCTGATAACCAATGCGCGTTGGAACGTTTGCCTTAATGAGGCCCGTGATGACATCGACCGAAGGCCTCTGTGTGGCCAACACTAGATGGATACCGGCAGCCCTGGCTTTCTGCGCAATTCGGGCAATCAACTGCTCGACCTTCTTGCCAACGATCATCATCATGTCGGCAAACTCGTCAATCACAACGACGATACTCGGCAATGTGGTCAAATCGGGAGGTATTTGATCCTCCACATCGACCATCGATAGCGGATCTGGCTGCCAGGTAGGATCCGTGATCGGTTCACCGCGCTTGTTAGCATCCTCTACCTTGGCGTTATATCCGGCGAGGTGCCTAACTCCCAGCGCTGCCATGAGTCGGTAGCGGCGTTCCATTTCACCGACGCACCAGCGCAGACCATTGGCGGCGTCTTTCATATCGGTAATGACTGGAGCCAACAGATGCGGTATGCCCTCGTAGACATTGAGCTCCAGCATTTTAGGGTCGATTAGAATCAGACGCACCTGATCCGGTGTGGCCTTATACAGAAGGCTCAATAGCATGGCGTTGACGCCCACCGACTTACCCGCCCCCGTGCGTCCGGCGATAAGTAAATGCGGCATCTTGGCGAGGTCCGCGACGACCGGCTGTCCGGCAATGTCATGACCCAGAGCCAGCGATGTAGGTGACTCAGCACTCTGATACAGATCGGAACGGATCACTTCACTGAAATACACCATCGAGCGGTTGGCGTTGGGTATTTCGATACCCACATAGGATTTACCGGGAATGACCTCCACAACCCGGACACTGACAACCGCAAGAGAGCGCGCCAGATCTTTAACCAGATTGCTAATTCGGCTCACCTTGACGCCAACCGCAGGCTGAATCTCAAAGCGCGTAATCACCGGGCCCGGTAATACGGATTTGACTTCTGCACTGACCCCAAAATCGAGAAGTTTCGCCTCCAGCAAGGAAGAGAAATCATTCAACTGTGCTTCGGTATAACCCAGCTGACGATCGTTGGCTGGCTGGTCGAGTAATTCCAGATCTGGGAGCCCGGTGGCGCCACCTCTATTGACCAGTCGCTTGGCGGGTTTTTTTCTTGCGGTATTTTGCGCGCTAGAAGCCAATGTTGACTTATCGGTGCCCTCGTTATCAAACACCTCAATAATCGTTCTTGCAGACTGCTTAACCGTATCCTTGACACCATCACTGACACCTGTCGCCATTTGCTTCAAGCTGTCGAGTGCACCGTCTTCGCCGTCGGACTGCTGCGCGCCAATAATTTCGGGGGGCTTACTCGCCTCTTTTGCAGCGAGCTTCTTGGCGCGCCGGTGATTCGCGATTTCTCTCTGGCGGTCTCTCCAGTCCTGATACCATTCTGAACCCGCGGCCAAGCCCTCGAGCGTCTTTGCACCAACCAGCTCACTCACGCGCAGCCACGAGACCTCGGCATAGAGTGTGAGACCAAATAGCACTAGCCCAAGCATCAGCAATACGATCGCAGCCGGACTGAAAAGATGCAACAGAAGCAGGTTCAGGTGCTTGCCGAGATAACCGCCTCCACCAAAAGGCAGGGCCTCCTGATTGAGCAGCGTGCTGAGTTCAAAAAGACTGGTCAGGCCAATTAGCAGCAGGATTCCCCCCGCCACTTTAATCATCAGCTCAATGCCCTGATTAGGCGCGTCATAGTAGCGATCGCGAAAGATTAGCCAGGCACGGAATATAAGCAGGAGTGGCAGAACATAAGCTGAGTAGCCGATAAATGACAGCAACATATCAGCAATCCAGGCGCCGGTACGGCCCATCGCATTCTCAACAATTGCGTTGGAACCGGTCGAAGTGAGGCCCGGATCCTGCGGACTGTAACTGATCAATGCAATCAGACAGAAAGCGGCCAAGAGCAGCACACCTAGCAAGGTGCCCTCTTTAAGCACGAGCAGAACCAGATCAGAAGCTTGCTGACCTGATTGCCGACCTGATTTCTGTTTGCCGATAGCAGCGGCTCCTTTGGCAACAGCCATGCAATGTTCTCACTCGTCGTTCGGGGAATTATTGACAGTAGAACACTAAAGTTGACTACAAACTGCAAGGTATAATTCCCCAAGCAGTTTTTCGATTCTGTGCTTCATCACAAAAGAGTCAAATATTGACCAAAGCATTGTCATTACGACGACTCAACATGCAGTCAAAACACCGTCGAAAACTCGCTGATAAGCACTTGAAACTGCAGTATTCGCCTCCAAATTTTGGTTCGCAAGCGGGTTTGATCCGCGGGCGGGAAGACCACGATCGCGATACCTGCAAGAACAAACCCTCTGCATTACCAAGCTGAGCCGACCGGAGACACAAATAGCATGACAGAGCGCGAGCACCATCGACTGATAATTCTTGGTTCGGGACCGGCCGGTTATACCGCGGCGGTTTACGCTGCGCGCGCCAACCTTAGCCCCGTTGTCATTACCGGCATGCAGCAGGGCGGCCAGCTGACGACGACAACCGATGTTGACAACTGGCCAG
>CAZDEW010000172.1:0-2572 GCA_964504585.1 uncultured Pseudomonadales bacterium
CGTTACGGGGCAGTGGACAGTCTGATGCGCCGGTATGCGTGATCGTTACGTATGATCGTGTACTTGCAGACAGTGATGACACGGCCTTCGATTGCGGTGCTGTCACCACTGCTTTGGTTAACGCCGCCTGGTCGCGTGGTCTGGGTGCGGTGATCAACAGCCAAGGGATTATGCAGTCACCTGTTGTGCGCGAGCATGCAAAAATTGCGGACGACCAGGTCATCATGAAAGCCGTCGCACTTGGTTGGCCAGATGACAGTTTCCCGGCTAATGCGGTTGTCTCGGAGCGAAAGAGTGTAGACGAGGCCGCTCGCTTCCTGGGCTTTGATGATTAGGTTTAGAGCTCGGGTTTTTAAACGTACTGGGGCATGGCACGTCAAGTTTTTTTGCCATAGCCAAACACCCGCCTACCATTGATAATTCAGCCCCCATTTTTTGATCGGAATAAAAGAATGAAACTAGACGACAGTATCTCAGCCGTCATCACCGGTGGTGCCTCAGGCCTCGGCGCTTCAACTGCACGGGCGCTAGCTGCGCATGGAGTCAAAGTGGCTCTCTTTGACCTCAACCGTGAAAAGGGTGAAGCCTTGGCTGCTGAGCTTGGTGGTGTTTTTTGTGAGGTTAATGTGACCTCTGACGAATCTGTGGATGCAGGATTTGCCGCGTCACGGGCTGCAATTGGTCAAGAGCGGATTCTGGTCAACTGTGCCGGGACCGGTAACGCGATCAAAACGATCAGCCGCAACAAGGAAACGGGCGAGATTAGCCATTTTCCAATGGATGCATTTGACCTGATTATCCAAATTAACCTTGTGGGTACTTTCCGTTGTATTGCCAAGTCTGCTGCTGGCATGGCAACACTTGACCCGATCGAAGGTGAGCGTGGAGCGATCGTGAATACCGCATCTGTTGCGGCAGAAGACGGTCAGATCGGTCAGGCAAGCTACTCCGCTTCTAAAGGCGGTGTAGTCGGTATGACGCTGCCTATCGCGCGTGATCTATCGCGCGAGCTGATACGGATCAACACCATTTTGCCAGGGATCTTCGACACTCCTCTGCTGCAGGGTGCACCGGATAACGTCAAACAAGCGCTGGGCGCGCAGGTGCCAAACCCCGCGCGTCTGGGTAACCCGGACGAGTATGCGTCCCTCGCGGTCGAGCTCTGTCGTAACGCGTACATGAACGGCGAAGATATCCGTCTTGACGGTGCTATCCGTATGGCGCCCCGCTAATCACATTCACTTCAGGAGACTGACATGGCAGAAGCCTACATTATCGATGCTTGCCGAACCCCGCGAGGTATAGGTAAGCAGGGCAAGGGTTCTCTTGCTCATTTTCATCCGCAGCATCTGGCTGCGACCGTGCTCCGTGCCATAGCGGAGCGCAATAGCCTTGATACAGCGAAAGTCGACGATGTGATCTGGGGAACCAGCTCGCAACGCGGGTCTCAGGGTGCAGACCTGGGCCGTATGGGCGCGCTGGATGCGGGATACGATATTAAAGCCTCAGGTGTCACGCTGGATCGATTCTGCGGTTCAGGGATCACCTCAGTGAGCTTAGCGGCTGCACAGGTGATGTCGGGTATGGAAGATCTGGTTATCGCCGGTGGTACAGAGATGATGAGCTATACCTCTGCTACTGCTGATCCGTCGGTTCCACCCATGTTGGACTCCGGTAACCTGCGATTGCGGGACTTACATCCACAGTCCCAACAAGGTGTTTGTGCTGATGCAATCGCGACCCTTGAAGGGATCGATCGCGAGGCGGTAGATCGGTTCGCGCTGTCCAGCCAGCAGAAGGCACAGCGTGCTATAGAAGAAGATCGGTTTGCCAAGTCATTGATCCCGGTATACAACCTAGATGGCACATTGGCCTTGGATCGTGAAGAGTTTCCACGCCCGGGGACCACCATGGAAACTCTAGCTGCGCTAGATACGGTCTTTGACAAGGTTGCGCAAGTGCCCGTAGACGAGCATGGCACAACCTACGGTAGCTTGATTATCTCAAAATACCCAGAGCTTGAAGGCAAGATGCAGCATGTCCATCACGCAGGTAATTCGTCTGGCGTGGTAGATGGTGCGGCTGCTCTATTGCTTGCCTCGCAGGCGCATGTAGATGCAAGCGGCTTGAAGCCGCGTGCCCGTATCGTGGCTACCGCCAACATGGGTGACTGCCCGACGTTGATGCTCAACGCACCCGTTGGCGCGGCGAAGAAAGTGTTGGAAAAAGCCAACCTGACCACAGAAGACATTGACGTCTATGAGGTCAGCGACGCCTTCTCAGTGGTTTCGGAGCAGTTCGTCCGCGACCTGGAGCTTGACCGAGACAAGGTCAACATCAAGGGTGGCGCGATGGCGTTGGGTCACCCGATGGGTGCGACTGGTTCGGTGCTCATCGGCACTGCGCTGGACGAATTGGAGCGCTCTGGTGGACGTTATGGTCTGATCACCATGTGCGCGGCGGGCGGTATGGCGCCAGCCATCATTATTGAGCGCATCTAGCGTCAGAAATACTGTACCGGGTCAATAAACCGTGACCCGGTGCAGTTCCCTTCGATACCCCTCATAGCCAC
>CAZDEW010000173.1:0-2528 GCA_964504585.1 uncultured Pseudomonadales bacterium
CTGAACAAGGCGATTTAATGAATCAGATCGTCGACTCGGGTGCCTGGAATGATGATATTGAAGCTAGCTTCAAGTCTTTGGTCGAAGGTTTTGCGAAGTCGCAAACGTTCTAGTTTGATAGACGCTTTTGTTCAGGCCCTCAGTTAAAACACACAGGTTCGGTTGAAATAGAACATGGCAAGCGGAAAAGAAATACGCACGCAGATCGCGAGTATCAAGAGTACTCAAAAGATCACCAGCGCCATGGAAATGGTCGCGGCCAGTAAAATGCGCAAAGCGCAGGAGCGCATGGAAAAGGGCAAGCCCTATGCCCAGAAACTCCGCGCAATGATCGGCCACATAGCAAACGCTTCCTCCGAGTACAAACACGTATTTATGGAGCAGCGTGAAGCTAAAAGGGTTGGTTACATTGTCGTGTCGACCGACCGCGGTTTATGTGGCGGCCTCAACATCAACCTGTTCAAGGCTGGCTTGAATAGCATGGCTGAAAAGCAACAGGCTGGTGTAGAAATTGATTTATGTGTCATCGGCGCGAAGGCGGGTGCTTTCTTTAACGCCAACGGTGCCAACGTAGTCGCCGCAGCCAGAGATCTTGGTGAGGATCCGTCAGTTAATGATTTGATTGGTGCAATCAAAACCATGCTCGATGCCTTTGCCGAAGGCAAGATTGATCAGCTGTTTCTGGTTGCGAACGAGTTTGTGAATACGATGACACAAACACCCACCGTAGAGCAGCTCTTGCCACTCGCTCCAGAAGACAACGACAAGATGAAGCATCACTGGGATTATATTTACGAGCCCGATGCCAAAGAGCTTCTTGATGGTCTTTTTGTGCGCTATATCGAATCGCTGGTTTATCAGGCGGTTGTTGAAAACGGAGCCTGTGAACAGGCAGCGCGAATGATAGCGATGAAAAGTGCTACCGATAATGCGGGCGATATCATCGATACCCTACAGCTGGCCTACAACAAAGCTCGACAGGCGGCGATTACTCAGGAGTTGTCTGAGATTGTAGGTGGAGCAGCGGCTATCTCGTAGTCGTTCGATCAAGTTTAAATCTTGAATTGTGAGTAGCTTTGCCTGATCAGGTAAACGCCATAGGAATTCAAAGAAGTTTTTGAGAAAAGGGGCAGTACCCCCCCAACTGAATAGATAGAGGAACGCGAAATGAGTAGCGGACGTATAGTACAAATCATCGGGGCAGTAATAGACGTGGAGTTTCCACGCGATGAGATCCCTGAAGTTTACGACGCGTTAGTAGTTTCAGAAAAAGGTTTGACACTAGAAGTCCAGCAGCAGCTGGGTGACGGTGTTGTACGTGCGATTGCCATGGGTTCCTCCGAAGGCGTCAGTCGAGGTCTTTCGGTCGAAAACACCCAGGCTCCGGTATCCGTGCCCGTGGGTCAGGCTACTCTTGGTCGAATTATGGATGTTCTGGGTAACCCAATCGATGAAAAGGGTCCGCTCGCAGAGCATGAAAAAGCGTCTATTCACCGCAAAGCTCCAGCCTACGACGAATTGGCAGCTTCCGATGAGTTGTTAGAGACGGGCATCAAGGTTATTGATCTGGTTTGCCCCTTTGCCAAGGGTGGTAAGGTCGGACTGTTCGGTGGTGCGGGTGTTGGTAAGACCGTTAATATGATGGAACTGATCAATAACATCGCGACCGAGCACTCCGGATTGTCAGTATTTGCCGGTGTTGGTGAGCGTACACGGGAAGGTAACGACTTTTATTACGAAATGCAGGAAGCCGGCGTTGTTAACGTCGAGAAATTTGAAGACTCGAAGGTTGCGATGGTTTATGGCCAGATGAATGAGCCACCGGGTAACCGTCTGCGTGTTGCTCTTACGGGTCTGACCATGGCGGAGAAGTTTCGCGATGAGGGTCGTGATGTTCTGTTGTTCGTCGATAACATTTATCGTTATACACTTGCAGGTACCGAGGTTTCGGCCCTGTTAGGTCGTATGCCATCCGCAGTGGGCTATCAGCCAACACTGGCTGAAGAAATGGGTGTTTTGCAAGAGCGTATCACCTCGACAAAAGTCGGCTCTATCACTTCGATCCAGGCCGTATACGTCCCTGCTGATGACTTGACAGACCCCTCGCCAGCAACCACGTTCGCTCACCTTGATTCAACGGTTGTGCTTTCTCGTGATATCGCTGCAAAAGGTATTTACCCTGCGGTTGATCCGCTCGATTCTACCTCGCGCCAGCTCGACCCCCTGATCATTGGCCAGGAGCACTATGAGGTTGCCCGCGGCGTACAGTCTGTCCTGCAACGCTACAAGGAACTTAAAGATATCATTGCAATCCTCGGTATGGACGAGCTCTCAGAGGAAGACAAGCAAACCGTGAACCGTGCACGTAAGATAGAGCGCTTTCTATCGCAGCCGTTCCACGTTGCTGAGGTGTTCACAGGTTCACCCGGTAAGTACGTTTATTTGAAAGATACGATAAGCAGCTTTAAAGGCATTCTCGCTGGTGAGTACGATCACCTCCCTGAGCAGGCGTTCTACATGGTCGGCGG
>CAZDEW010000174.1:0-2510 GCA_964504585.1 uncultured Pseudomonadales bacterium
CCTCGTCGAAAAATAGATCTAAGCGGGTGACCTCACCGTCGAGCCATTCGGTCATGGAACCCCATTGATCAACCACCGATGCAATCGCGCCATACACAACACATCATCATCTGTCGCCTGTGTTGTCACCATTCGACCCCATCCGAAGTGCCAAATAATTTGCTGTCATTATCGCTATTCCAACAAACAAAAAAATGGCGATGAGCTTTAGATTTGCTGCTGAAGTCGGCCCCCCAATTCTGATAGCGAGTCCAACAGATAATAGCACCGGCAAGCCCAATATGCTTGCCGCTTCTGCAAGGCCAAAGGCGCGCTTTGTGGCCGCCCTATTGAGATAGGTGAGCGAACCAATCGCCACCACAGGCACCAAAATCCAGACTGCAATGAACTGATACGTCAGTGCGAAGAAACAATAGATTATCAATGCAAGAAGTGCGGTGCCTTGAGCGATCAAAAATACCATTCTGATTGTCCTGTCACTGACTGTCATTATAGATGTCTGCGGGTATGTCGGCGATATTCGATTTGTTCCAATCCGGATCATTAAAGAGTTTTGGAATTAGAACCCACGACAGCACAGCTGAAAACGCAAACGAGAGAGCTGTGGAAAGCGAATATCCAATCTTGAGCGGCTCCGGAATGGCAAAAAGCGCAAATCGGAACAGGTAATTTGCGCCAATGACTATTACCCAAACCAGCAGAATTCTTTTATAATTCACTGAGCGCCGTTCTTCCTTAGAGCATTTACGTCATGCAACGTATGTGCGCTTAAAACCAATCTTCGTATCAAGCACAGATGCGGCTGGTCGTGAGAAAGTCGGCGTCAAAGGCGTCGGTGACAAAAATGTCTCCTTCTTTTAGATGGGCGTGCAAATCGTTTGACAGGATCGCCATGATAAGGCGCGATCTGGCCTGTCGTATTGCACGTGCAATAGCATCGTCGGAATCCCTGTCGAAGTCTGCAATCAGAAAAACAGCGTCTCCAAAAACAATGTGATCCCGCTTCGCCAAGACGGGGTCTTTGGGACGAGCGTACTCGGAATAGCAAACGAGCATAGGGCTGGATGTTCTCCTGGCCAGCTCCCGGAGACGTGGTATTGCGAGGCCGATCGCATCCGGTCTTTTGATCCAAGCCCCTGCACGAGCAGGGTCGCCAACCGGTAACCGAGTGATAAGCTCGCTGGTATCCATTGCAGATGGCAGGATCAATTCCATAGAGCCGGGATCGATCGTCAACTTGCTGCTTGCCCCAGTTAATTTTGCGAACGTCGCAAATCGACTACGCCCATGATCGGTCCATCCAGGCATGTCTCTGACTTTGATGGCCTTGTATGTCATTGCCGTTTCCATGGATCGCGGGTCTCATTAGGAATATCCCACAGCTGACCGTCTGGGTCGGTATATGTCCATCAAGCAAGTAAGATACATTGAGCGTGGCGATAATACGCCTTACTTTCTTCTTTGCAGCATCAACTGTGTCTTCAGCGAGTTTCGTACAAATTCAATTCGGTAAATTCACATTGTCTTCTTTGACTGAATGCCTGCTAGTCAAAATCCCGAAGAAAACTTTGTACGGCCTCTTCTACGGTTTCATGCCAGTCTAGGCCATCATCTATAATATGTTCAATCGCCAACGTATGGTTGTTTCGCCAGATTTCGGCGATCCTGATTTTGATATCGTCCGCGTAGACGAACTCTCGGGCAACAACCGAGTACACATGCATAGAGATATTGTGAATGATCACGTATATCGAAACGTCGCTGCCAGACTTACAAATCTCAAACTTCAACTCGTATCTCATTCGGCCACCCATTTTCCGTCGCGAATTCTATCTTGTGTATTCTTTCGCGTGTTTTTGAATTGGGTGACTGGACGGCCATCAGGCGTCTCAATGTAGACCCGGTTTCCTTTCACATATACAATATTCCCAGTCTCTGAATCTACATATCGTTTGCCGCGTTTCACTCTCGCGACCTCTCCTATATCTCTATTCGCGTCCCCTTCACGTGCTTGCTGGCGTCGTTGTTGGTAATGCTCCGCTGTTCGTCTTGCTGCCTCCGCGGCCGCGGCTGGTGTCAACGGGTCTGGTTGTGGAGTGGGTTCAGGGTTAGAATCTGGATCATTTTTGGAGTTGTCGCCTTCAACAATTGGTCTCCCGTCGCCGCCCTCTCCAATTATTTCAGTCGGTTCCGGAACGCTTGATGCAACAGTAATTACACCAACAACAATTATTGCTTTTGTAACCGCGTCAACAATCGGTGGAATAGCGAAAACGCATGGCAAACAGGCATTCCCATCTGGGTCTACATTGTTCACTGGGTTGTTCATCGTATACGCGTACCGATTGTGGTACCCAGGTCCACCAGCCACGAACCCAACGGGATCATTACTCAAGAACCGTCCCAGCACGGGGTCATAATACCGCGCCTGCATATAGGTGAGCTTCAGATCGGTATCCTCGATATGCCCAGTATCGCCGACCCGGTCGGCACGGCCTGAGATGGCCGCC
>CAZDEW010000175.1:0-2442 GCA_964504585.1 uncultured Pseudomonadales bacterium
CTCAGAGTGTTTAACTCCATTAGAGCGCACAATTTAAGCATCACACGAGCCGCATTTTGTGGCGGCGCATCTCCCTGGCGTTATATACATGCATTTGCTAGCGACTTGTTCTTATCCACCGTGGCGGAAGATGTCCAGCAGGCGCTAGAACAAAACGTCGCAGCTGCAACCTTATTCGGACGTTACCGACAACACGAGCAGCGCAGTTCTGGCGCGCTTAAAATCGCCTTTGATGGTGACTCAGTGCTTTTTTCAGATGAAGCAGAACGGGTCTATCAGAGCCAGGGGCTTGAGGCTTTCGCCGCTTCAGAAGTGCAGCAGGCGCAAACTGAGCTGGCGGGAGGCCCCTTTAAAGCCTTTTTGAGTGCGCTGCATCGACTGCAACAAGAATTCCCGGCAGGTGAGTGTCCGATTCGGACCGCGCTGGTGACCGCTCGAGGTGCACCCTCACATGAGCGCGTGATCCGTACACTCAGGGCTTGGGATATCAATCTTGATGAATCGCTTTTTCTTGGTGGTCGAGATAAAACAGAATTTCTGCGGGCGTTTGACGCAGATATCTTTTTTGATGATCAAACGACACACTGCGAGCGTGCGGCTGACCACATTGCCACAGCCCATGTGCCGCACGGTGTGACCAACGAGTAGCGGTTGCACTGCCCGTTCATATCGCCGACTATTGGTTATCGATAAACTCTTTTTTATAACCAGTTTTATTTTGCTCGCATTGAGCTGATGATCAAGAAGAGGCGGTAAAGATGAAATTACAGCAACTGCGATACATTTGGGAGGTGGCTCACCATGACCTCAATGTCTCGGCCACCGCGCAAAGCCTTTTTACTTCGCAGCCGGGAATAAGTAAGCAAATCAGACTCTTAGAAGATGAACTTAATGTAGAAATCTTCGCCCGAAGCGGTAAGCATCTGACCCACGTAACCCAGGTTGGCGAGGTCATTATCGAAATGGCGGGTGAGATCTTACGTGAAGTGAATGGGATCAAGCAGGTTGCTCAAGAGTACTCGAATCAGAAAGAAGGTAGCCTTTCAATAGCGACCACGCATACGCAAGCGCGCTACGCGCTGCCACCGGTGATACAGGATTTTCGTGAACTCTATCCAGACGTCACATTGCATATGAATCAAGGGTCTCCAGAGCAAATCGCCGAGCTTGCAGCAACCGGTGAGGTGGACTTTGCCATCGCCACTGAAGGCTTGGAGCTGTTTCACGATTTGATCATGATGCCGTGCTATCGCTGGAACCGAGCCGTCGTAGTGCCGAAGGATCATCCGCTCACCCAAGTCGGTGAGCTGACCTTAGAGGCCATTGGTGAATATCCGATCGTGACCTACGTTTTCGGATTTACCGGTCGATCCAAGTTAGATGATGCATTCAGTTCGGTCGATGTATCACCCAATGTGGTTTTTACCGCGACGGATACAGACGTCATTAAGAAATATGTCCGGCTGGGACTTGGCGTCGGCATTATTGCCAAGATGGCGTTGGACCCGGAAATAGATGGAGATTTGGTGGTTATCGATGCAGCCCATTTGTTCGCCCCGAGTATTACCCACATCGGTTTTCGCAAAGGGACGTTTCTGCGGCAATATATGCTCGACTTCATTCAGGGTTTCGCACCCCATCTTGATGCAGAGGTGGTGCAAGCCGCGGTAGCCGCCAGCACACGTAAGGAGCGCACAGAGATGTTCGCTGATGTCGAATTGCCCAATAAGTAACGCACGCCCGGCGTGAATCAGCATCTGGCTGGATACAGCCACCATCCGACCTTAACCCCATAATTTTCAGTGAGGCAATTTTAGATCATGGATATTTTGTGTTTAGACCTTGAAGGTGTATTGGTCCCAGAGGTCTGGCAGGCAGTTGCCCAATCTACGGGTGTTGAGGGTCTGATGAAAACAACCCGTGATATTCCCGTTTACACCGACTTAATGGACTACCGTCTGGGTTTGCTCGCGGAACACGATATTACCTTGTCCCAGATACAGGCTGAAATCGACAAGTTGGAGCCACTTCCGGGGGCGGTAGATTTTATTCGTTGGGCAGAGCAAAATTTCCAGGTTGCGATAATCTCCGACACGTTCTATGAGTTCGCCGACCCGCTGATGGCGAAACTCGGGCGACCGTTTCTGCTCTGTCATCGCTTGGTCATCGACAACGATCGGATAACTGGCTACTCCATTCGACAGGAAGACCCCAAGCGAAAGTCGGTACAGGCGTTTAAGCAGCTCAACTATCGTGTGTTTGCCGCCGGAGACTCATTTAATGATGTATCGATGCTGGAAGAAGCAGATGCGGGCACTTTCTTTTGCGCTCCGGAAAACGTCTTGGCGCAATATCCCCAATATCCTCTAGTGCAAACTTACGCTGACCTTCAAACCCGGCTGACGGCGCTCAAAAACTATTATCGACAGGCGTAAAATTATT
>CAZDEW010000176.1:0-2308 GCA_964504585.1 uncultured Pseudomonadales bacterium
CTTGTGACCGCATAAGAGCTTACGGCAACCACAGTTCCCCAGGATGCAGCGGTACGCGGCCTGATGAGACTGGCAAAGCTGGGGATCAAGCGGAGCAGCCCATTTATGAGCACAAAGATCAAGCCAGCATAAATACCGACGTGTAGCCCAGATACCACCATCAGATGAATGGTGCCGGTGGCGCGAAACAAGCGCCATTGGGCATCTGTGACTTCGCTCCGCTGGCCCCACGCCAAAGCACGTCGCAAGCCATCGTACAAAGGCGTTTGAACGTCGCTTAAGCTTTGCCAAGAAGGCGCTTGAGCGCGGTTCTCTTGAGTTAACAGCTCTTGTGGTGGCAGCACCTGCCCCAACACCACATATCCCGACGCTCTGTATCCCCGACCGAGCAACCACAGACGATAGTTGAAACCGCCCGGATTTACGTTACCCCATACCCGCCGCAGGCGGATCGTCGCCTCCACCTGAGATCCTGATGTCAATGCCAGCTCTGAGGTCCAAGCCAAGCGCACACGACTGCCCACCAATGCAGGACAGCTCTGCGCACGACGAATGATCGCGCTGAACAGAATCCGTTCTTGTCGGTCAGATACAGCAAGCACCTTTGCTTCGACTGCTAGCGCCTTGCTGGCACAGGCGGGTAACGGCTTGTGTAGGGGCTGCAACGTAAGCCATAACGCGAGCGCAGTTAACACAACGGAAAGGACAGCGCAGAAGAAAGGGACAACTTTCAATGGTGCGAAAGAATCAGCGGGTTAGAATTAAGTTATGCCAAGAAAACGTCTAACAGACTATTTGCCAAAGCCCAGTGAAATACGTGAGTATCGGATGCTGCGGCCTGTGGCACATCGACTGTCGAATCCAGAAATTTGGCATCTGAATCGGCGTTCGGCTTCTGGTGCAGTCTTCATCGGACTGTTTTCGGCCTATATGCCAATACCAAGTCAAATGGTGTTGGCCGCGATCCTGGCCCTGTTCGCCCGCTGCAACCTACCCATTTCTGTGGCGCTGGTGTGGATCACAAATCCACTGACAATCCCGCCGATGTTCTACTTTTCTTATCGTCTTGGTGCGTGGCTATTGGATATGCAGTTGGAGGCGGATGCCATCGAATTGAGCATCACCTGGGTTTGGAACAACTTTGGACAAATCGGCTATCCCCTGATCTTCGGCTCATTTATCTGCGGTTGGGTGGCTGGCGTCACTGGTTTTGTGATCACCCGGGTACTCTGGCGGCTGCATATCATCAGGCGCTGGCAGGAGCGACGGCAGCGGCGGAAACACACGGGCCACAGCGAACAACGCTAGGGTCAATGCAGCGCGGCGATCGGATCGATACGTGCAGCTCTACGCGCAGGGATCGCCGCACTCAGCATGCAAAGGCTGCAGCTCATGCCCGCGATAGCAAGAAGATCGCTCAATAAAATGCGCGTCGGCACTTCTACAAAGAAGGAACCATCCAAAAGATGTCGTCCTGTAAGACTCTGCAGAGCAGCCAAGATTTCGTTGACATAGAGCGCAGCCAGCAAACCCATCGCCATGCCAATCAGCGAACCGGAAACGCTTATCAGCGCACCCTGCAACAAAAATGCATTACGTACCGCTTTCTGCTGCGCGCCCATGGTTAACAAGATTGCGATACCCCGCCGTTTATCATTCACCAGCATGCTTTGGCCAGCGATAATGTTGAAGCTCGCGATCGCGACCACAAGCAATAGCAGCACAAACATCATACTTTTCTCAAGCTGCACGGCTTGAAACAACTCTCCAAACTCGCTTTGCCAACTAGAAAAGGAAATCGCGGGATATGCGTTCTGCAAGGTCTGCAGCGTAGTCTCTACACGCAGCGGATCGTCCAACTGTATCTGTAAACCGGTCTCCCCCATGCTCTGCCAAACTTCAGGCGCAAACAGGTCGAGATCGTGTAATACCATCCCGTAGTCCGGCTCTGCTCCCAGCTCAAATGTACCTCTGAGCTGCAGCGTGATGCTCTTGGGGCGGACTTGGCCCGAATCCACTGTCACACTCAGAACCGCAAAATCGTCTCCAGGAAGCACGCCTAAAGCACGAGCCAGTGGCGCCCCAAGCAATGCCCCTCCAGTGCCCGACTGCATGCCAGCAACGGTAATCGGATCGAGATCTAGCGGTGTGAGCCCGTCTCCTCGCCAGACTTCGGAGGGCAGACCATAAAGGACAACAGGGAACAGGCGCCCTCGCGCTGAAATCGCTGCAACACCGCGAAAATAAGGCAATGAACCACGCACACTCGGCAACTTGGAAGCAAACTCAACGATTTACTGCACCGCCG
>CAZDEW010000177.1:0-2240 GCA_964504585.1 uncultured Pseudomonadales bacterium
GACATTCTGGCCGTGGGCTATGCCTTCGAGCAAGCGACCCAATACCGCCAGCACCCAGATTTAGAAGCGACCCTGGCGACATTTGCAGGTCTGAATCAGGCTATCCCCCAAGCTCCCTGATGTAGCATCACTATGTACACACCGTTGTTCGGAGAACTAATCACTATTCGGGCAACTCGAATTCAATCGAAAACGCCTCAGCACAATTGGTATCAACCTCACCCATCAGATCATTGAGGAATTGGTCGGTGATTGTGCCGGAGCAGGGGACGGTTTGGCTGACAACCACATGACCTTCGCTTTCACAAAGGACAAATTGTGAGTTTTCCAGATAGTTGGCTGTTTCACGGGCAACGGAAGGCGGTGTTTGGGTATCTAAATCCCCTTGGCTCAGCAACGTGAGAATATCACTGATGACCGATTCGATAAAGCTCTGATCAATGCTGGACTCAGGGAAGAAGCTACAAGCCAGCTCGAAAAAAAGCCATATTGTTTCATCAAACCGACATTTCGCAGGTAGGGAGAGAGCTGTAGGGTATTTATGGAGCGTTGCTATCTTCGAGTTTGAGTATACAAGTAGAGAATCTCGACCACCTCGGAATTGTGGCTGGCATCATCGATGAAATGGGTTTAGTCGAGGTCATCGACGAACGAATCAAGCCTCATCCGCAGCAAGTTGTGAGCACGGGAGTCGCTGTCAAAGCGATGATTCTCAACGGCTTAGGCTTTGTCAGCGCACCGCTGTATCTGTTTGAGCAGTTCTTTGTCGGCAAAGCTACCGAGCACCTGTTGGGAGCGGGCATCAGGGCTGAGTATCTCAATGACGACCGCTTGAGCCGAGCGCTGGATGCGGTGTGGGACGCCGGACTCAGTGAACTGTTTACGGCTATCGCGATGCGAGCCTATCGGCACTTTGGCCTCAGTGCCCAGAGCCTGCACCTCGACTCCAGTAGCTTCAGTGTCACTGGGGACTACCCCGGCTCGCAGGATGAACGCATCGAGACGGTTGCGATTACCTACGGCTACTCCAAAGACCATCGGCCTGACCTGAAGCAGTTTTTAGTCGACCTGATCTGCACCAGCGATGGGGAAGTGCCCTTGTTTCTGCGCGTCGGCGATGGCAACGAGTCCGATAGTGCGGTCTTTGCCGAGGTGATTGCTGAGTTTCAGCAGCAGTGGACGCTGGAGAGTATCTATGTGGCCGACGCCGCGCTCTACAGCCGAGAGAACTTGCAGGCATTGGCACCGCTCAAGTGGGTGACTCGGGTGCCTTTGACGTTGAAGGCTGCGAGTCAGCTGGTCGACGAACTCGATGAAGCGGCTTTTGTCCGCAGTGCGCTCGAAGGCTACTGCTTCGTCGAACGTAAGAGTGACGATGGCGGCATCAACCAACGCTGGGTGGTGGTCTGTAGTGAGCAGCGCCGCCAGAGCGACCTGAAGCAACTGAACAAGCGGCTCGAGAAGCAGGCGCAACGCGCCAGCCAGCAGCTCCGTCAGCTCCAACACCAGACTTTCGCGTGTGAAGCCGATGCCCGACAGGCGGCTCAGCGTCTAGCAGCGAAGTGGCCGCTACATCAACTGGCCGAGCTGAGGGTTGAGACTCAAGCGCACTATGCTAAAGCCGGACGTCCGGCTCAAGGATAGTCACCCACTCACGACAGCTATCGGGTGAGTGCCGAAGCGGTGGTTTCACCGACTGCGATCACGTTAGCCCGCAGGCGAGCGGGTCGCTTTATTCTGGCAACCAATGAGTTAGACACTGCTCGCCTCAATGCCAGTGACGTGCTGGCCACTTACAAGGACCAACAGGCCCCAGAGCGCGGCTTTCGCTTTCTCAAAGACCCGCTCTTTTTTACCAGCAGCGTCTTTCTCAACACGCCCTCGCGGGTCGCGGCCCTCGCCTTCGTCATGGGCTTGGCATTGATGGTTTATAGCTTGGCTCAACGGCAATTGCGGCAAGCCTTAGAGTTGCAGCAGGAAACGATTCCTAACCAGCTGGGTAAACCAACTGCTAGACCGACTCTACGCTGGGTTTTCATGTGCTTTCAGGCGGTGCATTTGCTCTACCTCGACCAACAGCAACAGGTCTCTAACTTGACCGATACACGCGCGAAGATCCTTAGCTTCTTGGGCGCACCTTGCCGGAAATACTATCTGCTCTGCTGACGACCTGCGAAATGTCGGTTCAAACGGAGTCGCAAACCGCCCGATAAACTCGATTTATCTCCTTTTCCTAAGCC
>CAZDEW010000178.1:0-2175 GCA_964504585.1 uncultured Pseudomonadales bacterium
TGGCTTGTCTGCACGTTTGTCTGTGCGCTTGTCCTTGCGTTTCCTGGTGCCCGAAATAGTGTCCATCATGCGCTCGATCGCCAGCGCCTGTTGCTTCACCCTTACTCGTTTGAGATGGTGAAACACATCGTCTGGCATATCGGCGGGTAGGTCGATCGTACTTTCCTGGTCAAACAGTCGTATGCGTCCAATATACTGACTACTCAAGCCCGTCTCGTTAGCGACTGCGCCAACCAGATCACCCGGTGTGACACCGTGATCGTGTCCCACCGCAACACGAAAGCGCTCCATTTTGATGACGTCGCCTTGCTCGTCGTTCAAGTTTATCTCTTTCGCGGTGTATACCTGATCGATAACTTCAGACTTTCGCTTGCCGGAGCGTGGGCGACTATCAACGTTATCGCGCGCTACCGCATCTAGCCGAGCACTCGACTTGCGTGCCCCCTTGCCAGTTGGCTCGGGTGGTTGCAGCGGTCTGCTGACCTGTGACATATAAGCCAGTGTCGCCAAAAGATCTTCTTCGCTAAGCTCCGTCTCTCGCAGCAGTCGTCTGGACAGCTTCTTGAAATACCCTAGATCAGTGCGTTCGCTATGCCGCGTAACGCTGCGAATAAAGGTACTTTCGCGATGTTTGATGACATCGTCAATAGAAGGTAGTTGCAGAGGGGAGATCGCTTGCCCGGTATTCTTTTCAATCTGCTTTAGCAGATGGCGTTCGCGCGGCGTGACAAAAAGATAAGCCGCACCTTTGCGACCGGCTCTGCCCGTACGACCGATACGGTGGACATAAGTTTCACTGTCGTAGGGTATATCAAAATTAACGACCAGGCCAATGCGCTCCACGTCGATACCGCGAGCCGCCACATCAGTGGCGACCAGCACATCGATAGAGCCATCGCGAATTCTATCGATAGTTTTCTCGCGCAGGCGTTGATTCATATCACCGTTGATCGCCTGGGCGATCCAGCCTCGCGCGCTAAGCTTCTCGGCAATGTCGACCGTATTCGACTTTGTGCGCACAAATACAATCACGCCGCTGTTGTCGTTCGCTGTATCGATAGGCCTGACGTCGAGCAGTCTGCATAGCGCCTCTACCTTGCTCGCGCCCTTGGCCAGCCAGTAGTTTTGCTGGATCGTATCAACCGTAGAGGTTTTGCTCTTGATGCTGATCTCGACAGGCTCATTCAAATAAGTCTGCGTGATTGCCTTAATCGGTTTTGGCATGGTTGCTGAAAAAAGGGCAACCTGCTTTTTGCTGGCGGTTTTGCTGAGTATCCATTCCACGTCGTCAATAAAGCCCATACGCAGCATCTCGTCGGCTTCGTCGAGCACAACAGTCTTTACCCTGCCTAGCTTGAGCGATTTGCGATTAATATGATCCTTGGTGCGTCCTGGCGTACCGACAATGATTTGTGCGCCGCGTTTTAACTGTCGCAATTGACCATCCATAGCGACACCACCATAGATGGCCACAACGGAGATGCCCTCCATGTATTTGGCATAGGTCTTAAAAGCTTCGCTCACCTGCATCGCGAGTTCGCGGGTGGGTGTTAGTACTAGCACCTGCGGGCTATTATCGTCGAGCTCCAGTTTGCTCAAAATAGGTAGAGCGAAGGCAGCGGTTTTGCCGGTACCGGTTTGTGCGGTGCCGAGAACATCGCGCCCTTCAAGAAGCGGGGGAATGCATTGCGCCTGAATCGCTGAAGGCTGTTCGTAGCCCACATCACCGACCGCCATCAGAACGTCTTCTGAGAGAGGTAAATCACGAAAGCTTGTGGTGGGAGATTCACTCATCGGAGGTGGCCATCTGGATTGGGTCTAATGGAGCTGGAGCCCACGGTGTCTTCAAGGCGAGCGCGGGTAGACGTTGCTGGCACGTCGAAAAAAGGCGGTAAGCGTGCGTCGAAACGCGGCGAGTATACGCAAGGGCTGGGCAAAAGATAGCCTGCGAGCTGCCTTCACCTTCGATAGTGGCATAAAGTCGCGTGATCACCAGAGTATAAGTTGGCCTTATGTCGGTCGATGCTTGCAGCTTTATGACCCGATGTTGAGTGTTTATACTAGGGAACCTCTGATTTATTCCATGATGGTTGAGACAGAGACTTTTGCACCCCAGGGTGGCCTCTCTTGCTGCGCAATTCACCTTCCGGTTCACTCCGCAAGACGATTCGCGCA
>CAZDEW010000179.1:0-2155 GCA_964504585.1 uncultured Pseudomonadales bacterium
AAGTGCAAATGGAACCCGATAGCGCAATCGTACGATTGAATCGATACTCGGGCTTAAGTCCTGTACCGACGAACAGGTCATAGACGGACGCGCACTCATCCATAGTCAATTACCTGAAGCATCCACCTATGCCATCACTTTCCATCTTCACACCCAACAAACATCAACCCGTCTACACTCAAGTTATCGAAGTGCTCGGTGGCTTAAAACAGCCAACGATGTAAATGATGTGACGTTCGCACACACTTGGTTACGGGGCCTTGTAATGCGATTGATTGAAGAGAACTCCGATTGATCGAAATAGACGAAACTCCAGATCAAGACCGTGTTGGACGCATCGTGCTGCGTCCCAACCAATC
This sequence comes from uncultured Pseudomonadales bacterium, assembly GCA_964504585.1. GTDB lineage: Bacteria > Pseudomonadota > Gammaproteobacteria > Pseudomonadales > UBA7434 > UBA7434. The sequence goes on from CAZDEW010000179.1 coordinate 360, forward strand.
CTTGAGCTGGCAGGCAACCAAACTGTTTCTCGGTTTGCTTCTATGTCTGTCTCTCGCCATTGCTACGTTTTTTCTCTTGCAGGGCTACTGGATGATTCTGCCGTTTTCATTACTCGAGATGAGCGTGGTGGGCGGTTGTTTCTACTACCTTTCACGTCGTGCACAGTGGCAGCAAGTCATCGACTTTTCACCCGAAGTGATATGTTTAACCGCTGGGCGCAAGGGACCCGAAGAGGTTTATCGTTGGCAGCGCTACTTCACGAAGATCATGGTCAGCGAACCCGAGCGTCGCTGGTATGCACCGCGCATCCATTTGCAGCATAGACAGGAAGAGATCGAACTGGGGGCCTTTCTGAACGCAGAGGAAAAGAACCAGCTGGTAAAGCACTTACAGCATTTCGTGCGCCTGGCTGACCAAAGGCAAGTCGTACGCTCCTAGTCGAGTTCTGTGACGATCCAGCCGGTCAAGCCAGGAATACCACACTAAGGCGCCGCCATCGGCTGTGCTCAAGACAGTCGCTCCATGTCGCTGAAGACGCTGCACCACGTCTGCATGCGGATGCCCATAGATATTCTCTGACCCGGCACTGACTAATGCCCATCGAGGGCGCAGTTTCTTTAACAATGCTGGATGCGACGAAGACTGACTACCGTGATGCGCCACATGCAGCATCGCGACATCAGCGGGCAGTTGCGCCAGCAGCTCAAGCTCAGTCCGCTTTCCGATATCACCGGGAAGCAAAGCCCGCTGGCTACGGCCTTCGATCAGCACTACACAGGAACTATCGTTGCGCGACTTGAATTCATCACGCTGCAAAAGCGTAATGCGCACCTCATCAAGGATGAAACGACCGGAACAGAAGCGCTTATCATCACGAACTTCGGCAACCGGTACCGAGCGCGTTACCGCACCCAGACCACCGGCATGGTCTATATCACCGTGACTGACGATGAGCATACGCAGGCGCAGCGGTCCGGTTCGACGCAGCGCTGGAACGACAATGGCTTCGCCCATGTCAAAACCAGAGGGATAACGTGCGCCCACATCAACGACAATCCGCTGTGTCTGCAAATCAACAATGGCGGCACTCCCCTGCCCCACATCAAGCATGGTAAGTTTGAATTCTCCGCGCGGAATTCCCGAACCATGCGGCGCCCAGATCAATAACCAGACACATACCAGCGCTAACCGACTCAAACGCGAGATAGGCAAGAAACAGACAAGACCCAGACAGGTTCCTGTCACTGCAGATGCCCAGGCAAGGTTTCCCATAGAAAAATCCCACTGGGCAAAATGCGTTAGTGTGGATATCGCCAGATGCATCAGCAGATCAAAAGTACCCAGCAGCAGCTCGGTCAGATCGGGCAAACTCGCCATGGCCTCAAGCTGACTACCGAAAATCGCTAGGGGAATGACACAGATAGACATCAATGGGACAACGACAAGATTTGCCAGCGGAGCGATCCAAGGTGTCTGTCCGGCAACAAAACTCAGCCATGGTGACAGCGCGACGAACAGTACGCCCTGGCACAGAAGCAATCCGGTAACCCAGGTGTAGGCTCGCTGCAGCGGCAATAGTACGATCAGCAACAGTGCAACGGCAGCATAAGAAAGCCAGAAGCCTTGTTGCAAAGCAAAAAGAGGATGGATCAACAAACAGAACGCGCCAACGCCACACAAGACGCGCAGGGGTGGGAGACGACGCCTGCAGGTCACAAACACTACACCCACCGCTACACCAAGGCTCGCCCGAACCACGGGCGCACCCAGACCACTTGAGACCCCATAAGAGCTT
>CAZDEW010000180.1:0-2148 GCA_964504585.1 uncultured Pseudomonadales bacterium
CATCGAGCAGTTTATTAAGAAGTACCCACAGGTCTCATTGCATATGCACCAGGGTACACCCATGCAGATTGCCGAGATGGCTGCGGACGGTACGGCCGATTTTGCCATCGCAACGGAGTCACTCGAATTATTCAATGATCTGGTGATGATGCCCTGCTATACCTGGAACCGCTGTATTGTTGTGCGTCGCGATCACCCGCTGGCACAGCGCAACGATTTGTCCCTCGAAGAGGTGGCACAGTATCCGATTGTGACCTACGTATTTGGCTTTACCGGGCGCAGCAAGCTCGACGAGGCATTCTCGGCGCGGGGATTAACGCCCAGAGTGGTCTTTACCGCAGCCGATGCCGATGTCATAAAGACCTATGTAAAACTGGGCCTGGGCATTGGCATTATCGCCAGAATGGCCTTCGATGAGGTCAAGGACAGCGAACTGGTTGCGCTCGATGCTGCACACATTTTCGATTCCAGTATCACCAAGATCGGTTTTCAGCGTGGCCTGTCACTGCGCGGCTATATGTTCGATTTTATTCAGATGTTCGCGCCCCACCTGCAGCGAAAGGCCGTGCTCGAGAGTCAGTCGCAGGACAGTCGCGTCGAGGTCGATGCGCTATTTAGTCATACTGAACTACCCGTGCGATAGTTTCTTTCGCCACAATTCCACCAGCTCTGTTAGAATGCGCGCCGCTTTATTCGCGTCGTCACGTTTATTGGAGAACTCTCAGTGGAATTAGCCTGTTTAGACCTAGAAGGGGTGTTGGTACCCGAAATCTGGATCGATTTTGCCGAACGGACCGGTATTGATGCTTTGAAAGCAACAACGCGTGATATTCCCGATTACGACGAGCTCATGCAACAGCGGCTGCGCATCCTGAAAGAAAACAACTTAAAGCTTCAGGATATCCAGGCGGTGATTGCGGAGATGGCGCCGCTTGACGGGGCGCGTGAATTTATCGATTGGCTGCGCGAGCGGTTTCAGGTCATCATCCTCTCGGACACGTTTTACCAGTTTTCGGCGCCATTGATGAAGCAGCTGGGCTGGCCCACCCTGTTTTGTCATCAGCTTGAAGTGGATGCTGCGGGCAACGTTACCGACTATCACCTAAGGCAAAAAAATCCCAAGCAGCGATCGGTTGAGGCGCTGCATTTGCTGAACTATCGCGTGATCGCTTCCGGCGACTCTTATAACGATACAACTATGCTGGGATCAGCCGAGGCGGGTATTCTTTTCAGAGCACCGCAGAACGTGAAAGATGAGTTCCCGCAGTACCCTGCGGTAGAATCCTTTGAAGATCTCAAGCGCGAGTTTATCAAGGCGAGCGTTAGGGATCTGACACTGTAAGCCAGGCTCCGCTTTGCTGATGTATCTCTTGGCGAGGCGCGGTGCGTACTGCCGAATTTCCCTAGCATTCTGTTAGCGCCTGTAGAAGGTGGTCGACTTTGTACAGTGATTCCTCGTACTCCTGTTCGGAAAGCGAATCGGCGACCAGACCTGAACCGCCCCAGCAACTAACGGTTCCTCGGGTGTTTTCGCTGTCGGCAGCATGCTGATTGTCTGCGCGAAAAAGCAGACTTCGTATCAGGATATTGCTGTCGACAGTGCCATCAAGCGTAGCGTAGAACAGGCTGCCGCAGTAAATCGTTCGGTCGTGCTCCTCTAGTTCCTCAATGATCTCCATCGATCGGTGTTTGGGTGCGCCAGTGACCGATCCTCCGGGCAGCGCGTCGAACAGTGCGGTTAAGCTTGCCTGCAAGCCGGTTTCGGCAAGCTGCCCGGTGACTGTACTCACCAAATGATGGACATTACTGAAACTCTGCAGCTCAAAGAGTTTCGGCACCTCAACGCTGCCCGAAATACAGTGCTTGCCAATATCGTTGCGCATGAGATCTACGATCATCAAGTTTTCTGCGCGGTCTTTCGCCGATGCCAGCAGCTCTTCGCTCGCTGCGCGGTCACGCTCGGAGTCGCTGTGGCGCTTGCGCGTGCCTTTGATGGGTTGTGTGATGACTTTTCCGCCGTCAATACGGATAAATCGCTCCGGACTAAAACTGGCGAGCGCCAGATTGTCGAGCTGTAGATAGCCGGCGTAGGGCGCGCCGAATCGCTCACTCAGTCTCTTGAACGCATGCCATGGATCGCCGCGGAAC
>CAZDEW010000181.1:0-2038 GCA_964504585.1 uncultured Pseudomonadales bacterium
CATTTGAAGGCGGTTTATTGAGCGCGTGTCGTCCTTGAAATAGGTCGCCATCTTGTCCAAGGCGATGTATTGCACAGCTGCGCTCTCGCGCCATTCTCGAAAGGCATTCGGGACCAGTGTCAGCGCGCGAACAACATTGGGTGCAAAGCCGGTCCAGAGATCAACTTCGTTGCCGACCGCCCCATCGGGAGGGATCGTGGGCACAAACCCCATATCGTCAACCAGATGCTCTGGTTGGTAGCGACTGGGATCACCTGCTTTCGGTTCAGGTAACGTCTCCACCGGTAAGCCAAGCGCGCGGTGAAATTCATCGATGCTAATAACAGCGACAACGATGCCCACCAGTTCGACGTACGCACCTTTACTTATGCCATGAGCTTCGTTGCTGTCGATATAGGTCTGGGTGATTCTGTTCTGGTCGGTAACAATTCGATGTACGATATCTACGACATTCATGGGCAGCTTGCCGGCCGACTTGTGCTCACCTTCCAGTGCATACGGAGACAGTGCATTCTTACGTTCAGCGCAGAACTCGCATTCCAAGGCGAGTCGACTTTCTTCAGCAATGGCTACGCGCTCTGCCCCGTTCCACCACGTTCCAGGCATAGACAAATTGTCCCAGTACGCCCGATAAGCTTCGGGGATTTCTGACCTGATTGGATAGGAATTATGTTCATAGTCGAAAAATTTCATCCGCTAGGCACCTACTTTCAGTGCTTATTCGTCAGAGCTGTGAGCGCTCTGCTGATACCCTTGGTGTGTGCCGAGTCCCTCTTAACGCGAGCAATCAAGTTGGCGCCCTGAAAGGCTGCTGTATAAAGGTGGGCTAAATCTCGAGGATGAACACCGTCACCTAATTCACCAGCCTGCTTCGCATTCGAGAACCCCTGGAACAAGGCATTTTCAATATGCTGCAACTGTGCTTCGATGAAAGCAGACAGCTCTTCGTCTTCAGACAACTGAGCCTGGGCCATAGCCACACCAATCAGGCAACCTTTACGTTCTCCGCCGTCAAGTTTTGTGGTTTTCAATACGATTGAATTAGCCGCAGCGATCACCGAATTACTATGGCGCAATTCGGCAAACAGCCTGTCGACGACCACTTCGGTGTACCGACGAAGTGCAGCGAAATAGAGCTGACGCTTGTTGCCAAATGTGTCGTATAGGCTTTTCGCTCCTAAGCCCATAGCAGCCTGCAGATCAGACATACTTGTGCCTGCATAGCCCCTCTTCCAGAACAGCAACATTGCTTGTTCTAGAGCAAATTCTGTATCGAATTGTTTGTTGGGACCGCGCGCCATTCACCAAATGTACCAAATATAGAATGATCATTCTATGTTTGAATTCGGTTCGTACGATCTATTGAAGCACTTTTAGTATCTCCGGCGGCTAATCACACCCCGTATTTATCGAAAAGTTAGGGGCGTTTTTTCTGTTACCGCCGTCCCTACCCTCATCGCGCAGCGCCTATCAAGCAAAACCAGAGAAAAGCAATGAACAACTGAATGCCCAAGCCTAATTAACCAAACCACGTGGTCTCCTGGCGAACCTGTCTGATTCCCAAATTGATGTGGTCTATGATCTCTTACTGGCCATCATCGAAGGAGAAGTTGATTTCCATCCCCTCGCACCTTGCTCCACTACAGCGCTACTCGAAAACCTGAGACCTGACTAACAAATAGTATTAGTAAGACAGCCAGCGTCAGCCAAAAAAGAATGTTGATGAACTTTAAGAGCCTCGTCTCGATACTCAGGTCTAGTTCAATCTCTCTATAGCGCTGTTCGTTCAAATACCTTACAAATGTGGCTCGATCGTTTTGAAAAACCTTTCTCTTTAGTCCGCACGCACTTGAGTGATTTGGATCAGCAGAGAAAGCCTTGCTAAGTACGATCTTCTGGACCAGCAGTATACCCATGGTTATCAAAGCAATTAGCACTACAAAGATCATTTAAGGGTCTCTCAAATTAGGACTAGTTCTTCGGCGTAAGCTTCCCCGTCAAGAGGACAGTTCATAACTAGAGTTTCCGGCGTTTTCTA
>CAZDEW010000182.1:0-2022 GCA_964504585.1 uncultured Pseudomonadales bacterium
TGACAGGACCAAAAATTTCATCCTGCATCACGGCCGCGTCTTCGCTCGGATTGAGGACCAAAGTAGGCGGGAACTTGTGGTTTGGTTGTTGGCGAAAATCTTCTCCAGCCGGATTGATCTCCACTACATCTGCTCCCATCTCTTTGGCTTGTTCTACATAGTTGGAAATTCGCTCGTAGTGGCGCTCGTTAACAATAGACGTGTAAGCCGCATTATCGAGCAAGGTGGGATACATCTTAGCGACGGCTTTCTGGCTGGATTCAACAAATGCGTCCATCTGCTCCTCGGGCACAAAGACGTAATCAGGTGCGAGGCAGATTTGCCCCGCATTCATCATCTTGCCTGCCATAATCGCGTCTGCAGTCTTATCCATATCAGCGCTACGACCAACAACTACAGGCGACTTACCTCCGAGCTCCAAGGTTACTGGGACTAAGTTTTCGGACGCGGCGCGCATGACATGCTTGGCAACCGAGGTCGCGCCGGTAAACAACAGGTGATCAAATGCGGTCCCCGCGAAATCAGCACCCGTTTGAGGTCCACCTGTGATCACAGCAATTTCTGTTTCGTCAAAGGCTGATGCAATAGCTTCTTTCATTACATCTGCTGTAGCCGGCGTACATTCGCTGGGCTTGATCATGCATCGATTACCTGCAGCAAGGATGCCGGCAAGCGGTGCAAAGGTAAGCTGCACCGGGAAATTCCACGGGCTGATCACACCCACCACCCCCAGTGGCTGATACTCGATACGCGCCTTGGCACCCAATAGGTTTAGCGGAAAGGGCCCTGCTTTACGTTTCTCGGGCTTATTCCACTTCGACAGATGCTTTTGCGCGTGACGCAACGGCCCAACCGACGCAGCGATGTCGGTGAACAACGACTGATGCTCACTGCGATGCCCGAAGTCGGACATCATTGCGTCGACCAACTGGGTTTCAAATGTTTTCAAAACCTGAATCGTACGTTCGATGCGTTCATGACGCACTGCGTTAGGCACCACCCCCTCGGCAAGGTAACTGGCCCGCTGGGCCTCTAAAATACGTTGGATTTCTTCGTTGGCTGTGTCGTTCATTGTCATTCTCCCGAATTTAGCTGGATGCTACCCTGAACAGAGGGCAGTTGTCTGCGTTTGTAAATCCTTCAACTCCACCGGTCGAACCGCATGATCTGTTCGAGCGGACGGCGACTCACCGGGCCGAAGTTACCCATCGGATAACCCACAGGTATCAGACAAAGCGCTGCGAAGGTCTCTGGCAGATGAAGTAACTCACGTACCGCCTCTTGGTCGCGAAGTGCCAGTGTTGTAGGCGCTGCGCCAAGGCCCAGTGCTCGTGCAGTCAGCAGCAGGTTTTGAATGCCTGGCCAGACAGAGCCGGCCTGCCGATAAACCTCTAACCCCGCTACTTTTTCAGGGTACTCAAAACATGCCACGATGAGCGCGGGTATCTCATGCATATGATCCATCTGCCAGACCACAGCATCCAGCAAACGCTTACGTTTGTCGTTACCTGGGTTTTCGCGTTGCGGTGCGATGTAGGGTTCGGCGTGTCGCCGATTAAGTTCAGCCAGGCCCTGCTTGAGTTTATCGTCGCGGACGACGATCCAGCGCGAATTTTGCGTATTTGAACCGCTGGGCGCCTGACGGGCAGCATCAATCAGTTCAAGCAGAAGAGATTCGGGCACGGGTTCCGGTTTGATCCGCCGCATGGCGCGGCAGTTGTAAATTGCTTCGGTCAGGTTCATATCTACAGGCATGCTCTTCTCCCCAAGGTCGAGCTGCCTAGTGTAGCGGAACTTAAACCCACGTCGGAGCGCAGAATGGCGGGCCATCCATAGCCCCTATTGGCTTCCTAACCCTCCAAACCTTAGCGCTCCGTGCTTAAAACTAGGGTCAAAGTCACTGCCAAACTGATTAACTGCGGGAATCCACACGCCGGTTTCCAACTAATACCTGTGGTACCAGTAGAACTTCTCGCACCTTGATCAAATTTATTTCACGCAAGCGTGTTTTATTTCATCCAG
>CAZDEW010000183.1:0-2007 GCA_964504585.1 uncultured Pseudomonadales bacterium
AAAAGCTCATAATAGCAAACGTGCCATGAAACCCTTTTAATCGGTCTACAACCGCTTGCGTCATCTTCGCGGCCGTCTCCTCTGTGGCTTTAAGCTCAATAAGCATTGGCAAGTTGATAGGCCAAACCTCGAGCAACCCGTCAAATGTAGGGATGCCTTCATGTCCGTCGATGAGCTTCAGTCGGGCTAAATCCCTCGAGGACGTTTCACTGAGATTGCCACCACTGCCGGTCATTCTACCGAGATCGTCGTCGTGGAAGCAGACAGGCACGCCGTCTTCCGTCAGGCGGATATCGAGTTCTATCCCGAACCCCTGATCGGCTGCCGCAATAAATGCCGCTAAAGAGTTCTCTGGCGGCCCATCTGGCGTCCATAGACCGCGATGCGCATAGACGTAATCAGATAAAGCGAATTCAATGCTCATGGGTCATTCGACCTCAAAAATGCCATCTACTTCAACAGCCACACCCAGTGGCAAGACTGGGCTCGTAACAGCAGATCGCGCATGACGGCCGATATCTCCGAAAACATCGACCATAAGATCAGAACAGCCATTGATGACCTGGGGAATGTCGACAAAGTCCGGTGCTGCATTCACAAAACCACCGAGCTTGACGACTCGCCTGATTTTCGAGAGCTCACCAACAGCAGCCTTACATTGCGCGATCAAATTGATCCCACACAGGCGCGCAGCAGCCTGGCCTGCGCTAAGGTCCATGTCTTCGCCGAGCCGGCCGGTCACAAGACCATCTGGTCCGGCAGAAACCTGACCCGAAACGAAAAGCAGATTGCCCGATCGAACATAAGGGACGTAATTGGCGACAGCCTTCATGGGGTCAGGCATATTGATACCAAGCTGTTGCAATCTTTCCTCGGGTGTTAGCATCGTCAAACCTTTCCTTCTTGAGCCTTGGTTTGCACCAACCCGTCTGCACGTACAATGGCTTCAAGTTTCTTTCGACCGCCTGTTCGCATCCTTACGGCTGTCCAGACGAATCGCACGGCCTGTTTTAACGGCTTCCCGTCCAAATTTCTTGCGAACAATGTCCGCGGCACGTTCTGCCGCGCCAAGTTTGGTTTGTCTGGTCTCGATCAGATCTGGTCGTTCTTCAACAGCATCGCTGAGATTGGATATACCAACCCCGATCAACCTGAATGCAGCACCTTTGGCTTCCTTAGAAAGCAAAGGCTGGGCAGCGGTGAAAATCCTCCGCGCAAGCTGGGTAGGCTCGGTAAGTGTAACTCGGCGTGTGAGGCTCCGAAAATCAGACCGTTTAAGCTTGAGCGTAACGACCGAACCGTCCAGTTCTTTTGCCTTGGCGCGATCGGCAACTTTTACGCAAAGGTACCAAAGATAATCCTCCAGTAAGGCAGGGTCTCTGATGTCTTCTGAGAAAGTCGTTTCGGAGGAAATAGACTTTCGATCACTGACCGGAGAAACAGCCCGGTTGTCCTGACCATGTGCACGCGCTTTAAGCCAGACGCCCGTCTCACCGAAAGCGCTAATAAGCTCTCTGAGGTCTGCTTCCTGCAAATCGGCGATGGTACCGTAGCCGTCACGCTCTAATTTGGCAGCGAGTTTTGGGCCGACGCCGTGAATCGCTCGAGGTGTTTGCGGCGCAAGACGCGCTTCGGCCGTCTTTGGATGCAGTACGGAAAAACCTTTTGGCTTGTCCATCTCACTTGCCATCTTCGCGAGGAATTTATTGGAGGAAAGCCCAATCGAGACGGTAACGCCGACCTTCGACTCAATGTCGCGCGAAAGCTGCACCAATTGTTGGGCCGGTAGCAGTCCTGTCAGTTTCTCAGTGCCCGATAGATCCAGATAAGCTTCGTCAATCGAAACAAACTGCACCAGTGGCGTCAGTTTGGTCATGAGTGCCCGGATCTCTCCGCTTGCCTCGCTGTAGGCTTCAAAGCGCGGCTTTACGACGACCGCATGCGGGCACGCTTTCAGAGCTTTAAACATGGGCATCGCAGATCGAACGCCGTAAAGACGCGCAATGT
>CAZDEW010000184.1:0-1995 GCA_964504585.1 uncultured Pseudomonadales bacterium
CTCTCCATGAACGTCCGCTCTCACCCTCATGCGAGCTTTTAACCAAAAGCTCGCATGAAATCTTGAGGCAGACGCAAGCAACCCTCACCAGTGAGAGATCGATCCGACATTTACCTCGAGCTAAGTTATATGCTGACCGGTTGCTTTGCCCCACCATCTGGCGGCCCCTCAGAGCTTGCAAGTTTTGCGCCTTTATACCAAATGTTGTATGAGATATCTTGCTGGGCACAGATGGTTGTATCTATCAGCGGCGCATAGATAGGAGGCCTCATGGGCAAATGGAAAAAGAAGTTTCGGACACTACCGAAATCAATCCGCGTGGAGCTTCAACGGATTGTGGTGGACGATATCAAGGTCCTGGCAGGCAAGAGGATCAGCACTGACGATGTAGTCGCAGGAACCTATGCCCACCTCGGCCTAAAGCATGAAACGCTTCAAGTCGGGCAAAGCTGGGAAGTCGTGCCGCCTATGAATGTCGGCACCACGTCAAAGCGAAACAGTGAAGGCTGGACGGTCACTCGTAAGGACCTGCCTAAGCATCGGAAATACTTTTACCGAGACATTCCGATCTACGGCGATGCAGCCCGCAACGGCTGGACTACCGCCGCCATTCCGCGTGAGGTGTATGAGACTGACAGCTATCCACCTTGCCTTTTCCAAATCGAGGTTTCCGTTCAAGAAGTTCTGGACGATGGCCGTTTCGGCATCGTCTTCTCGATTGATGAAGTGTTTTCCAAGCATTCGGCCAGCTTTGAAGAGGACCTGCTTTTCGCAGTCAACCTGCTTCAGGAGAACACCGGCGTCAGTGCTGTAGCAGCATCAGAAAACCCCGACTTTGTTTTCACAAGTCAGCTTCGGTGGGACGTTTTCCCGCCTGGACAGATTGCCGACCTAGCGATGCGTATTCAGCAAAATGGCGGTCGAAACCCGCCTGACTTGGTAACGATCACGGAACGGCTTGAGTTGTTCGAGCAATTCCAGCCAATCGAGTATTTGAAGGGCTTGGGCGGAAATGATCATTACATCGGTGCGAAGTATGCCGACGATCTTGTCGTCTTCGAGAACATGCGCCACGGAAACGCGCTGTATGTTCTTTATGGCGATTGGGCCACACTGTCGCAAAAACCCCGAAGCGAGATACTGAAGCTACCGACCAGCAAGTTTGATCGCCTCATTCACACAGAGGGGTGGGCAAACCGCTTCGCCCTGTTGATGCAACATGAGCTGCAAGCGCGTGGAACACGTATTAGGATAGGTAGGCATCAAAGAAGGCGGCAACGCTAGAGTACTATTCTGCCCCGTAAGGCATCAGACCCCTATGATGATGAAAAGCTGGAAACCAAAAATTTCCAAGACGAACCTGCGGATTGGGCTTTAAGCCTTAGAGATTGCGCAACTGCGGCTCCATTACTGAAAACCCGTAGGGTTGAACGACTTAGATGTGACGAGGTCGAACGTCTCAAAGCACCCTTGAATTTAACTCTAACTATGTCGTTAAAGATAACTCTATAATTAATGTTAACGACATAGTTGACGTTAGAGTTAAAGGCAGGCAATCTACCGCCATGTATGTAATCACCTTCGCAAACCCGAAAGGCGGCTCGGGGAAAACTACGTCCGCCATGCTCTTGGCTGAACAGATCGCTATTTCTGGCGGTCGCGTTGCGATTCTCGATCTGGACCCAAACGCCAACATCCTTGCATGGGCCCAGACGCGCGAAGCCGAGGGTAAAGACGTTCCTTTCACAGTTCATGCGCGACCGCAGGCCGAAGAGACGGTCGAGCTCATCGACAGCCTATCCGACGAGGCTGACTATCTCATTATCGACCTTGAAGGGTCGAAGGATCAGATCGTCACTTTCGCGCTATCGCGGACAGATTTGTGCATCATCCCGCTCGATGGCTCGCCTATGGAAGCCCGGCAAGCCGCGCAAGCGGTTCGCTTGGTGCAAACCACAGCAAACATGATCCGCGCGCACATCAACTCCGCCCTCT
>CAZDEW010000185.1:0-1925 GCA_964504585.1 uncultured Pseudomonadales bacterium
GCTGACACCTACTTCACCGCCTCACCCTGCTACCCATTCACCCATTCACCTATCTACCCTCACACCCGCTTACCCTTCTTCCTTTTTGAACTTTGCCTTTTGCCTTTTGAATTGATCTTCTCTCGCTCGGCCCGGATGCGATCAAGCAGCACGGCAGCGGGTTCGTCGTTGGGATCTTGGGGCACGAGTTCGCCGCGAAAGGCTCTGGCGAGGATGGATTGGTCGAGGTTGGCTAAATGCTCGGAATTCTTTTCTAAAACTTCAAAGATGTTAGCCTCAAATTTCAGATATTCATCGATTTTTTCAGCGATAATCTTTTGTTCTTTAACAACACTCCGGACAGATTTAGGAGGCTATAGCCCCGTAGTCAAGCAACTTTCGGTAGTTGGCATGGGATTTTATTAAAGTTGGCTCTAGCTCAAACAGGTCAATAAATAAGTCCAAAAGATGTTCATTGAGAGCCAGTCGCTTCAAAGAGGCCATCGAAAAACTCAGCGTTGCCGTTTCTGCCTGAGTCTCTTGCAAGGTCACCTTAGCCAAGTTCAGCGCCAACAAACTCGCGTTGACATGAGTATCAATCGCTTCCGGCGAGCGGGCCTGACAATCGGCCAGGCCAGTGAATTGGCGAGCATCGCGGAAGATAAATTCAATCTGAAAGCGAGCCGCATAGCAACGGTAGAGAAACACCGGGTCAATTTCTAAGTCAGTGGAAAAGAGCACCACATAGCTGCGACGCCCCTGCTGCTCTTTCAGCAAATAGGCTAAGCGCACCTTGCGTTTGAGGCTCACCGACCAGACGACGGCGGTGTAGAGGCACACCCCATCCTCCAGCCGCTGGATTAACTGGAAGCGACGGTGGTCTTTGAGATCAACCTTGCCGTCATATTTGCGCCGTGCGCCGCGCCCCTGATAGGGACCGTCATAGAGAAACTTGAGATGGGCATCGCAGCGAAGTTTGCCAATGGCATGAAAGCCCAGTTGCACTACCCCGGTGACCCACTTGTATTTGCTGTAGAAGCCATCGGCGACGACATATTGAATCCACTCCGGAAAGTACATCATGCAGTCAGCCAGATGTCCCAGATAGAAATTAACCCGGTTGCCCTGGGGCGCAGTCGGCTCCCCCATCGGCGTGCTGAGGCCTGCTTCGGTTTGTTGGGCCGAGAGGGTGTAACCGGTGTTGCGCTCTATATCCACAATCGCGACCACGGAAAGTTCTAGGCCCTGCTCCGCGCGCTGGGTTTTGCCGTTATAAAACCAGTCCAAACCATGAGTATGACGGCCGCTTTTCGCCAAGAACGTGCAATCAACCACCGCAATTTGCGGACTCTGCTCACGTTGCACCTGCTCAATCAAGCCCTGATTCAGGGATTCGATACCGATACCGCGCTCAAAATGGCGACGGTAGGTGCGCTCTGACAGACCGCTGTAACGACTGAGATTGGTGTAGTTGACTTTGCCGCAGACCACGAAAATTGTGGTCATTAGCGTCAACAGAAATTGTCGTTGGGGTTTGCGAAACCACCGGCTGTCTCTAACAGACCGGTTAAAATCCGAATCAAGCTGTCCATCGGTACGACCTGGTTTTGTTGCAGGCGTACTCTATAACGGTGGGCGGCTTTCTTCCTAATCCTCAGAAAAACTGTCCGGACTATTGTTAAGTAAAAGACGATTTTTTCGACCTAATTTGATTAACTCCTTTGCCGACTAAATTGTTTCATTGTTAATATTTGATTTCTTCTTGCTGAGAATGAAATTTAACGCTTTGAGATTTCCTCGAAAAATGCATCTCATTGTACTGATTCTTGTTTGAATTGAGCTATAGTTGTAAACACTAACCGAAATTATATTCATCAAGTCTTCGCCGCTTGTAAGTAGCTAGGCGCAATTAAACCTAAAACGCTCCAGGGTATAATCACCGGTTT
>CAZDEW010000186.1:0-1909 GCA_964504585.1 uncultured Pseudomonadales bacterium
TCTATAAAGGTCACACGCCGCTGCAGTGCTTCTCCAGACTGCAGCACAGACAAGGCCGCATCTCTTGTGTATTGACCAGAGAGGCTGTATTCGCCAACCTTGATCGTGCTATCGCGCTCAAATAGCCGCATCGCGACTTTGCGCAAGGTCGCAGCGCGCTCGCCTTCCCTACCCGCAAACAGCTTAGTCAGTGCGGCGCTGGTGGTATCACCGGAAACCACTTCGATCACGACCGCATCGTCGAAATTAAGCGTTTGCTGGAACCAATAATTTTCAAGATGGCGGTACGCCATAAAGGCCGCTGCCAGCCCGAGTAGCGCTAACAGAAATACCAGCTTGAAAAAGGATAATGCTCGCATGATAAAAACAGCTTATCGACTAGGCACGTCAGGATCGCAATCGAGAAAACCAAAGCTCCTGGATCTGAACCAACTCTGGCGATTCGGCAAATGCAGAAACGCGGTCTTGCGCCAGACGAATCGAGCGTACCGCAACCACGCCCTTCAATGCATTACACAAAAAAACCGCCCTCGCGTCGACAAGATTATCCAGTGAAATCGTCTTTAGCTCGCAGCTCAAGCCAATCTCGGCAAAACCTTCCTCCAGCAAATAGGCGCGAACGGTGCCCGCCACACCCACATCATCCAGAGGAGGCGTATACCAGCGGCCGTCCAGCTGAACGAACAGGTTGGCCGTTGTGGTTTCAATCACCGCGCCGTCGCTATCGAGCAAAAGCATGTCATCCAACTGTTCGTCAAGCGCATTAGCGGCCCTGCTACGTTCCAGGCCAGCCATCACATACTCCAGTCTACTGCAGTGTTTGATGCCAGCCAAAGCTGGTTGTTTGGGCAGTCGCACATCCGCAAGCATCAGCGCAGCCGATGCTGGAGAAGGATCAGCGATCGGATTAGCGGTGAGGGTAATTTCCGGATTGGGGGTAGCGCAGTGATAGCCGGTGTAGGACGAAGCTTGACTGCGCGAAATCTGCAGGCGCAATCGGTAGCAGTGTTCCGCAGCCAGATGGGGCAAGAGCGAGTCGACAAGGTCATTCACAACCGGCAGCTGCACGGGTATATCAAGCCGTTCAAGCCCGCGCAGCAGTCTCGCCAGATGTCTTTCACGATTGACGACCTGCCTTGAGACAACCAGGATAGTCTCAAACAAACCGTCGCCAAATTGTGGCGCCGGCGTAAAGCTGGCGCCGGGTATTGTCTGCCCGCGAGCATTAACCGTTCTGCTGAACTTCTGCGAAAGGGGCATGGGCAACGTGAGAAAGTCGTTAGCCCGGATTAGATCTGTCGGAATACAACGGTGCCGTTAGTACCACCAAATCCAAACGAATTAGACATCGCTACCTTAATGCTTCGTTGCTGCGCGGTATGAGGGGCGTAGTTCAATCGGCAGTTTTGGTCGACGTTATCAAGATTGATTGTAGGCGGTGCGACATCGTCACGAATCGCCATCACCGCAAAAATTGCCTCGATCGCTCCAGCCGCACCCAAAAGGTGGCCGGTCATGGACTTGGTTGAGCTAACAATGACATTCTGCGCGTGGTCGCCCAGTAGCGCTTCGCAAGCGAGCGATTCTGCAACGTCACCCGCTGGCGTAGAGGTGCCGTGAGCATTGATGTAATCAATGTCATCCACGTTGATGCCCGCGTCCCGCACCGCGTTTTCCATGGATAATCGCGCGCCTGCGCCATCGTCGGGGGGCGAGGTCATATGAAATGCATCAGCACTAAAGCCATTGCCAATCAATTCTGCATAGATCCTCGCACCGCGGGCCTTAGCAAACTCATACTCTTCGAGCACCAGGATCCCGGCACCGTCGCTAAGAACAAAACCATCCCTATCTCGATCCCAGGGGCGGCTCGCGGCCTGAGGGTCATCGTTTCTACTGGACAGGGCGC
>CAZDEW010000187.1:0-1902 GCA_964504585.1 uncultured Pseudomonadales bacterium
TCGAACCCGAGGGTTGCAGGTTCGAGTCCTGCCGGGCGCGCCACTCACTTCGTTCGTTCTGCTTCCTTGCTTGGACTTCCGTCCTCCAATCACAGATTGGAGTCGTTCAGATTGCGCGGAGCAGTGCTCCGCTAAATACGCAATCTTCTCCCTGCCGGGCGCGCCAAACATTTCTCATAGTGAAACTACACCCGCTCTTACACCTCGAGATTTGCTCAGTGCCTCTAAGCGAAATCGTAGCTGCCTTCCTAGCGCGAAACCTCCTTCTTAATAAGCCCCACCTTCGGCATCCGTGCCTCGGCGTTCAAAGCTGAACGAGCAGTGCTCGCTCCTGGGCGCTTTGAACCCAGCCGGTTCGACAAATTGCGAGAGTAATTTGGACAGCCGCAGGCTGCCCGAAGGGCGAAAAAATCCCTTAGGATTTTTGAGTCAATCCTGCCGGCTCGAGGGCTGGATCTTCATCACCAAACGACTCTCTTGGTAAAACCAAACAATCTTTAGTGATTCGTGTTTGCCTGCAGAAAAAATTCGATCAAGCGTGAGGCGTTCCTGCGCTCACTCCTCTCAACAGGGGAACAAACTTCACCGGGCAAACCTCTTCCCTCAAGTTCTCACCAAGCACTTTTTTGATCACGGTGAGCTGCTGGGTATCTGCCTGAGAGCCGAGTGGCAAGACCAGAACACCATCCGGAGCTAACTGCTCGAGAAGAAGCTTTGGCACCTGATCCGCTGCAGCCGTGACGATAATCGCATCGAAGGGCGCTCGATCACGCCAGCCTACAAATCCGTCACCATGCTGGAACTCGACGTTGCGCACACCAATCGACTTTAATCGCTGTGCGGCGCCCTGACTCAGACTGCGGATTCGTTCGATCGTACAGACCCTCGAAAACAAACTCGACAATACCGCAGTCTGATAGCCGCAGCCGGTGCCGATCTCCAGTACCGATTTATGTGAGCGACGGGCGCAGATAAGCTGCGACATGAGCGCTACAACAAAAGGCTGTGAGATTGTCTGACTTTCATTGATTGGCAGGGCAACATCTTCGTAGGCGCGATAACGCAGTGCCTGATCCACAAAAAGATGCCGCGGTACTCTCGCTATAGCATCGAGCACGCGCTGATCACGAATACCCTGCTCGGCTAGCTGCGCGATCAATTTTTCAATTTGTCTGACAGGTACGGCTTCAGCTTCAGAGCTCACTAACAATGGACTGTCTCACTGCGTTTTATTGAAATGTTTCGGGCAATGATACCACTAATCGTTCAGCCAGGACCGATACGGTGATGAGAGCTCCAAACTCACCGCTTTGCCAAAGTCAGGCGCCGCTATGCCTTGCGACGAAAATTCCAGAGCATCCCCGTCAAGAACATTGTTGTCAAAAAGATAGCGGCAGCTTGCCGCGCCAGACATCACATCGTTCTCAAAGGCAACTGCACTAGACTCTGTCGACTCGAGCTTTTCACGATAGGACTTCCACTCCGACGCAGTGCTTTGCGCCTTGAGCAAAGCATTTGTCAGCTGCGGAGACAGCACCGATGCTGAAGCATTATTGCCACCAAAGCCTTTGGCGTTAATTACGGACAGCGCATACTGCTCGACATCGACGTCACGATGCTCAGTCGAGAACGACAAACCGGTTTGCTCGACGTCATCTGCAATTTCGGAGATGGTCGTAATACCCGGTAAGATGCCGTCATGCCAGATACCCAGAGAGGTTAACAGCTGGTCCGCACCCGCCGAACCTATGGAATGCCCCAGGAACGCCTTCACCGCGACCACCGGCCACGCGTCGATACCGAACAGTTGCGCGGCTCGACTCAAAACATCTGACTCGGTAACCCGGTTCTGCGGGGTGCCTGTACCATGCGCGAGCACGAAGCTGCGATCAGCAATAGCAT
>CAZDEW010000188.1:0-1900 GCA_964504585.1 uncultured Pseudomonadales bacterium
GCTCCGCGCGGCAGGATATCGACGCGAGATCGGAACCGGTATCCGGCTCTGACATGCCGATGGAAAAAAAAGCTTCCGCCCGAGCAATCAGCGGCACGTAGGTTTGCTTCTGCTCTTCGGTCCCGTAGCGCAGCAATAACGGTCCGCTTTGACGATCAGCGATCCAGTGAGCGCTGACCGGTGCACCCGCCGCCAGGACCTCTTCGGTCACGATATAGCGATCAAAGAAAGATCGTTCAGCGCCACCGTAAGCTTTCGGCCAGGTCATTCCGATCCAGCCCTGGGCGGCCATCTTGGCGGAAAACTCAGGATCATGGCCGCTGCTAAAATCTGAGTTCGGGGTTTCAAAGTGGTCCTGATTCGCGGCTAAAAAAGAGCGCACTTCGGTACGTAAACGCTCCGTCTCCGGCGCCAATGAGACTCGATCAAACTGCAACATGGGTATGGGTCCTCCGCAAGCGGGTTACGTTACTTGAGCCTGGGCTCTGGATGCAACTTCACGCATTCAGTAAAGTACCGAAGTGAGTTCAGCCGTTTTAAAAGAAAACTTCGCGCCGGTATTTTCTGATATCCGCGCTCGTGCCACTGTGGTTGAGCAATTTTTGGACCGCAACCTCTATCGCGTCTATATCGCGACCCTGTGGTCAAACATCGTCCTATCTCCAGAAGAGGTGGGCCTGGACGAGGACGATCTACCTGAACTGCACGACTTGCTGGTCGAAGAAATCAAAGACGCGATCGGTGAAGATTCTTTGCATGACATTTTCCGCTTCATCACGTCAAAGCAAGGTGAAGGCGCCATGGCCGAGGCTCGGCTAACCCAGTCACACAAAGATTTATTGAATTATTTTGCCAGCATGATTCTGGACCCAGAGGGTCATCGCCGCTATATGGAGTTCGTGCGCGAACAAAAGCCTTGATGCAGACAGCTTCTCGCGCTGACTATCAGGCCCCCGTGTTGACCACGTTGACAATAATTTCACGCGGACCCGGACGGTGACGGTGCTCCCACAAAAATATCCCCTGCCAACGACCTAGCGCTAATTGGCCATCAATCAGCGGTATGCCCAGCGATACCGCCGTGAGCGCAGACTTGATATGCGCCGGCATATCATCGGGCCCCTCCTCGATATGGGTATAGAGCGACTCATCTTCCGGTACCGCGTTGGCAAGCCACGTTTGCAAGTCATATAGCACTGCCGGATCAGCATTTTCCTGTATTAGCAGACTGGCCGATGTATGCCGGATAAAAAGTGTGACCAAACCCTCAACAACAGCACTCTGGGCAACTGCTGCGGAGACTTTGTGCGTGATGTCATAGAGGCCTTGCTGGCCCACAGATACTTTAATCGATGCGTTCAATGGAGAGACCGCGCCTTGGGGAACATGCCGGGCATGATATGACATCAAACACTTTGAAACAGCTCTGCCTAGGCTCTTGCATCCTCCTCTGCAGCGCCGCCAGTATCTGGTTGTACATCGCCGCCTTCGACTTAGCTTACGTTGGACTTTCTGCCGGGCTCGGATGCGTACTTCTGATCGGTGCGCTTCGGCTGGTACCCGCGCAATCTGAACAAATTCGAGAGGCCTTGAATGATGGCTATCTCGGCGTCGCTCTGCTCGACAAAAACGGCCATCTTCAATCCCTCAATCAAAACTTACACGCGCTATTCGGGGGCGAATGTGATTCGCCACAAGGCGAACACATTAGTAACGTTTGCGGCGAAGATATCTGGATGCTGGTCGCAGACAACCCGGTTTTGCTCCGCCAGGGCCATGCACTGCGGTTAGAATTCGAAACTCAGATCAATCAGCGCAAGCGCCACTTGAGTGCGCAGATCAAGCGCCTGCAGAGCCGATGGGGTACAACCGCAGGATACGTCCTGCAAATCGAGGACCG
>CAZDEW010000189.1:0-1841 GCA_964504585.1 uncultured Pseudomonadales bacterium
TACCACATCTATGTAATTGATATGAGTTACTTGTTCTGCTGCAAGAGTCTCTAAGGTTCTTAGGTTCATCACCCAAAAGCTGAGAGACTCTTGCAGCAGAAACTCCCATAGCAGTAGCAAGTTCAGTCTTCGAAATACCTTTTGCCATAAGAATTCTGATAGCCATAGTTTGGACCTCAGCAATCGCCTTCTCTTCTGCCATAGCGATTTCAAACTCTTTTTGCATGCTCATTTTACTACCCTCGCTCATACTTTTGCTCCACTGATAGCCTTACTTAGCTCTACTAGTCTTCCAGCGGCCTTTTTTATGTCCTTTGGCTTCAATTGATCTTGTTTTTTCAGGATCGCGCTTGCTGCGAAAAACGCTCTATTGTTGTTCACAGATCCTACTGCTCCATATACCCGTAACTGATTGCTCTTGAAAGCTGACATCATCACCTCAGCACCATCGATGCTATGCTTTCCTTCATTGGGATTGAATTGCTCCCTATTGAGACCATCCAACAATTCAAATTGACAAAACCTGACCATCATGTGTGCTCGAATTTTGGCTTCCATTTTAGGCTGCCTAATTCCCTTCAATTCCTTTTCGCAGTCGCGATGTATCCAGACCTCTGCGGTCGGGCCTTCGCACAGCAGCTTCCACGGATTATCATCTGAGGTTTTCAACTATAGACCCTAAACTTAAGTTATTAGTTAAGCCGCGGTTGTTGCTTTGACAACACGAAAAATGCCGCGGCATTGTTGTAAATTGAACACTAAAACGTCAAATCCGAGCGAAATTTTGGATAGAGCTTTGTTTTAGATAAGTGAATTTTAGTTGTATTCGAACCACAACACAACCTTATCAGAACGCAGAAAACACCGCACACTCAATCGACGGGGTCGAAAACTAATCTCGAAACATATCCACCCTATCCAGAATGCCGGCCAGTGCGCCCTCTGGTGACGCATCGACCTCGCTGACTGTTTTAGCCGCCTCTGCGCCCTGTTGCAGCGTGAGAAGCTGTTCTGCTGCTGCAGCCTGCTCGGCCTGCGCCTGGCGTTGGGCGTCGACATCCTCGTTAGACTTCAGAAGTCGCTGCGGCACGCCAAGAATCTCAGCATATTCCTCAAGGGTTTCGTCAAAATCGACCTTGTCCAGCACCCCAGGGTTCATCTGTGCCATGCTACCGGCAGCGCCCAGGAAGCGTTCCACGGATGAGGCGACAACACTTTGCTGCGCTTGTGCCAGCATTGAGATGTATTTGACCTGCAGAGGCGCGCCCTCCAGCTCTGGAGGTGGCAATGGGATCTCTCCGGCACGTTCCATTATGGCAAATACTCGGTCGAGTAGCGGATCGCGCAGTTCCGTCTGTACACGCTGACGCGCAGGCCCAAACACCAGACGCTTCTCCGGGCGATCTCTGTTGCTGGCCGCACACTGTCCTGCTGTGAGATCATCAGGAAGAGGTCGACAAAAAAGCTTTCATTGACCCTGTGCTGCACCTCCTGGATATCCCGCAACATATAGTCCAGCCGCAAGTTTACATCGTGGATCGGCCGGATTCCGCCGTTCGGGCTTGTCTGGTCGTAAACCGTCGTTCCTCCCGGCAAAAAACTGCGTACGCCTTTGAGCGTGGGCGGAACCTGCAAATGCGGATTGACCATTTTGTCGATGGCCTGGCCCTTTTTGAGCTGCTGGTGCTGGAGCTGTTTAACGCCGCCGAGCGCCGTCATGCCCGGGCAATCAATCCCATAATCGTCAAGCGGGCTCGCCTGCCACCGGACCACCATCGATGGAAATTCTTCAAACCCGAAACGGCCCAGATACTTGTCTGCTTCGCCAGACTCTTCTAAAC
>CAZDEW010000190.1:0-1812 GCA_964504585.1 uncultured Pseudomonadales bacterium
TGAAATTGTTCGTATCCGAAACCGCGAATCGAATAGCGGATCGTGCGCTGCAGATTTTTGGCGGTCGTGGCTATATGCGCGAAAACGTCGCAGAGCGTTTTTTCCGTGAGCTTCGAGTCGACAGAATCTGGGAAGGCACCAGCGAGATCCAGCGGCTGATTATTGCGCGTGCTCTATTGAAGCGCGGTCTTGATGGACTGTGATTGCTCGTTCAAATGGCGGGCCTGAATAAGGTAGCAAAGCCAGCCTTGCCGCACCCGATTAGCCGACCATATTAGTAAAGCCAGCCGCAGGCCTCTAGAATGGCGGCGCTATGTTGCTGCGACGAATTACCGAACATTTGCGAGCCCAGAACTGGACTGCCATTGCGATTGACTTTGTGATTGTCGTTGTTGGCGTGTTCATCGGCATCCAGGTATCGAACTGGAATGAAAGCAGACAAAACGACTCCCGCACCCAGAACTACTACAACCGACTGATTGACGACCTGGATTCTGAGCGACGTGCCCTGCACGCCAGGCTCGACTATATGGCAGTCACTGACAGTTATGGTCACATGGCGTTGGCCGCGATCAAGGACCCAACCGCAGAGCGGACCTCGCAATTCCTGGTAGCACTTTACCAGGTAAGCCAGATCTGGACCTACTCGGTGCAGAGAGCGACTTACGATGAAATTTTGTCATCGGGAGTCGCCGAGGCAATACCCGAACCCGAGCTGCGTACACATCTGGCCAACTTCTATCTGAACGGAGAGGCGACGCGTCAGATTATCGTTGCAACAACACCATACCGTCAGCAGATACGAACCTATCTGCCAAACGATATTCAGGCTGCCGTCCGAGAGAGCTGCAGCGATCAGTACATACCCACAGAGCGAAATCTGCTTATTCTGAAATTACCCGATACGTGTGAGATCGAGTTTAGCCAGGAGCAGATCACGGAAGCACTTATAGCCCTGGACGAATACCAGCTATTGGAACGGCAGTTGGTCCAGCGCTTAGCGTCGATTTCAGTGAGACGCTCTGCGATTGAGGCTCAACTTCTGTTGGTTGAATCTCTTATTGGCAGTTTGGAGATGCGCCGACAATAGAACGCCTGGCACCTGCCATCAAAGTTAAGACGAAGGAAAAGTATCGTACTTTGGCACACCTTCGGGATAGACAGCCCAATCCGCCGCCGAAGCCGTGTAGATCGCCATCTTGGGTCTGAACTCGTTCTTCTGATCCAGAACCGATGCAGCTACTGAATAAAACCCACCCGCAGTAAAGTCGCTGCACAAGGTCGTGCCACATATTCCACAAAACTTTTTGTGTACCGGCATTCCGGAGCTTCCACTGCGTGTGAATGACTGCGGTTCACCTTCGGTAAAGATCAGATTGTCGTTGGCCACCCATAAACCAAACCATTTATCCGAACCTGTGTCGCCCTGACAGTCAGTGCAATAACAGAAAACGGCGTTGATAGGCTCGCCCTCGAAGGCCAGCTTGACAGCCCCGCAGCCGCATTGTCCGGTGTAACGCTTGCTCATGGGTAACTAGATCTCTGTTGCAGGTCGGGTAGGCAACGCGGTCAAACCGCGAAAAACAATCCTAGCAGATTAGCGCTGTGCTTCGGACAGTTACATGGGCGCGCGCGGTTTCAGTCCATTCATTCGCGCATATTCCCGATAACCTTCCAGCGCACCTGTTACGCAGCGTTGCGGATCAGGCGTTGTATCTGAGTCGCCGTCGCAGGCTTCGCCTACCAGGTCACGTCGGTTTTCCCAGACCCAGTCGCCGGCATCGTGATAAAGCTGCGGATCATTCGTAGAGG
>CAZDEW010000191.1:0-1077 GCA_964504585.1 uncultured Pseudomonadales bacterium
TGAAGAAGTTGCTTATGCTGTTCCCAATCCACCATCCGAGTTTGGCAGCCTCGTCGGAGTAACGAGTTCTGGGCAGAATAAAGCCCGACCGCCATGATCTGCGCAGCTCACGCCGTTCCTTCAGCCTCTGTTCTGCTTCATCGATAAGACGAGGTAGAAAAAGATTGTTCGTGGTGTCAGTGATTACCTTCCACCGGTCTGTCGTCTCTAACCGAAACTCCAGCAAACCGGTCTGCATCTTCGCGTATTGTGCGATCCGCTCCGCCCAGGGACGTGGATTTTCCAGCTCGGGAATGATGCTCATGGCTCGAGACTGGAGTTATTGGGACCAGTTGAAAAAGGATTACCATTACGCTCGAGGTATTCGTGTAGCTTGGTCACTGCCAGCCGACCAAGCCACCTGAGCAGAACATATGTGAGTGAGACCCAAACGAGCATGACGGCCAGGTTGAACCAAAGATAGATCTGCATCCTAAGGCCATAGATGATCGGCCGCATTACGACATCGACGCAGGCCATCACAAGCAGGCAGATCACTAAAAACACCAATGCATTTATCACTTCGCGCTTGCGCCCGAAGAAGTGTGTTCCGATCGCGATCACAGTTTGGAAAATGCAGGCAGCAAGGAAGGTAATCACATTGAACGCCCCACCTGTGAGTATGGTCGCAAGGAACGCTGAGAGGATCGTCAGCTTCGCAGCGGCGCTCGGATAAGGAAAGACGGCTTCCTTGGTTGTCGGCTTCTCGAGAGCACGAATACGATTGCTTAGGGTTGGATGCGTTGAAAACCAGCTATCCCCCCGGCTGGAGATCATCAGGCTCTGAAATTTGCTTGCGGGTTTAGACGTGTCTTTTTCCGGCGAACCTTCAATCTGTTTCAGGGCATGCTGCATGCTTGCAGCTCCGACAAGTTCGGCAGCCATGGCATCAGCCGCATACTCGCGTTTGCGAGAGAGGTTTTTCAGCATGAGTTCGCTGGCAAAGAATGCTGTGTACCGCAGGAAGTTCTTTACCGGTGCTATGAAAAATCCGGCGACCAGACCCTTTTGCATCGCGCGGGCGAGCTGCATACTGAT
>CAZDEW010000191.1:1100-1800 GCA_964504585.1 uncultured Pseudomonadales bacterium
GCGCCACTTCATGGGAGGAAACGGCTTGGACGGCCTTAGCGTCAAACTTGTTCAGAAGGCCGCTTGAGAAGGCTATCAAGCTATTAGACGCGCGAGTGCCAGACGCCAGCGCATTGACATCTTCCGCGCTGTAGACACCAACCGTTGGGGTGGCTTTAAGTCCGGCCTCTTTAGCAAGGTTAGCAATCATCTGGGTTTCAAGAGATCCCGAACCAGAGGTCTCGATATTGAGCGCCTTGATTACGCTTTGCTTGGTACCAAGGTGGCCTTTGATACTCGAAATCAGAGCGACACCTATCCCGACAATCGACATCGAAAAGAATAGGAAAATGGCGTACTCGGCAGCCTTAGCGATAGCAAAAAGAGAGAAGGGGCCAGCAAGAAGGAGTAAGGCAAGAAAGACGATAAAAGATATGGCTGCAGCGAGTAGGAGGATACCGATGATCGAGGCTGTAAGAAGCCAGATAAAGAAGAAGATTGGTGCCCTGAAAAAGGAAAGAAGACTAAGCGTGATCCGTTCGCGAAATGATGTCTGCACATGTTCCATATATCCCTCCAAATCCTATAAAATCTGAGGGCGATTCAGGTGATTTATCAACTATTGCAGCAGGGCCATCGCTTCGCTTTTGTGGGGCTCCGCTCTGGCGCATCTAGACGAATACAAAATAGCGGGCCCAGTCCTACGGGCCCGCCATCGATT
>CAZDEW010000192.1:0-1790 GCA_964504585.1 uncultured Pseudomonadales bacterium
CCTATGACAAGCTGGTGCTCGCCACCGGCTCCTACCCCTTTGTGCCGCCTATTCCCGGTCACGATCAGGAAGGCTGTCTGGTCTATCGCACCATAGACGATCTGGGTGAAATTGAAGCCTGGGGCAAAAAGTCGAAGAAAGGCGTTGTGGTCGGTGGCGGTTTGTTGGGGCTTGAGTGCGCTAACGCGCTGAGAAATCTTGGTCTTGAGGCGCACGTGGTTGAGTTTGCGCCGGGCTTGATGAATGTGCAGCTGGATCCCGGTGGCAGCAACATGCTAAAGCGCAAGATTAGTGAGCTCGGTGTCAATGTGCACACATCCAAAGCAACCCAGAAGATCGAACTGCTGGGTGATGACGAGCCGCATCGCTTTCGCATGCATTTTGCCGATATCAAGACCAGGGATGGCGTCGAGAAAGATTTTCTCGACACCGATATGATTGTGTTTTCTGCGGGTATTCGCCCCTATGACCAACTCGCCAAAGACTGCGATCTGGCGTTGGGGCCGCGTGGTGGTATCGAGATCGACTACCAGTGTAAAACTAGCGATAGCGACATCTACGCCATCGGGGAATGCGCGACATTAGGCGGGTTTATTTATGGGCTGGTTGCGCCCGGTTACCGCATGGCAGAGGCTGCGGTCAGTCAGCTCAGCGAAGACAGAACGAATTTTACCGGCGCTGATATGTCGACCAAGCTCAAGCTTTTGGGTGTCGATGTCGGTGCCGTCGGCGATTCAATAGGCCGCAATAACCCTGATGCATTGGAATACGTGTTCTCGGATGCCAAGGCAGAAGTCTATAAGCGCCTGCTGGTGAGCAAAGACTACAAAAAGCTTCTGGGCGCAGTGCTGGTGGGGGACTGCTCTGATTACGACACCTTGCTCCAGTATTTCCTCAACGAGATTGAGTTGCCAGAAAACCCTGAGTCGCTGATCGTGCCTTCGATAGAGGGCGGGGCGCCCGCACTCGGGCCGGCATCACTGCCCGCGACGGCGACCATTTGCTCCTGCCTGAATGTGAGCAAGGGCGATATCGTGACGGCGATAGACGGCGGCTGTTGTTCGGTGGCTGACGTTAAAGGTGAAACGCAGGCCAGCACCGGCTGCGGTGGCTGTGCTGCTCTGCTCAAATCTGTCGTCGATTACGAAATGGCTGAACGCGGAATGGAAGTCAACACCGATATCTGCGAGCACTTTCCGTATACCCGGCAGGAAATCTTTCACATCATCCAGGTTGAAGAGATCAAGAGCTTTGCCGAGCTGCTCGAAAAGCACGGGTCGGGCCTGGGCTGTGATATTTGTAAGCCAGCCGTTGCTTCGATTTTAGCCTCCCTGTGGAATGAGCACGTCACTAACGAGCCGTTAGTTGGTTTGCAGGATACTAACGATCGGGCTATGGCGAACATGCAAAAGAACGGAACCTACTCGGTGGTTCCGCGTGTTGCCGGCGGTGAAATCACGCCCGAGAAGCTGGTTGTCCTCGGTGAGGTTGGCAAGAAATACAATCTTTACACCAAAATCACAGGCGGTCAGCGTATCGATCTTTTTGGAGCGCGATACGAAGATTTGCCTGAGATTTGGCAGCAATTGACCGACGCGGGATTCGAGACCGGCCACGCCTATGCCAAGGCGCTACGTACGGTGAAGTCCTGTGTGGGATCCACATGGTGCCGCTACGGCGTACAGGACTCAGTCGGTATGGCGATTCTCATCGAGAATCGCTACAAGGGCTTGCGTTCTCCTCACAAACTCAAGTCGGCCGTTTCAGGTTGTACGCGTGAGTGCGCTGAG
>CAZDEW010000193.1:0-643 GCA_964504585.1 uncultured Pseudomonadales bacterium
CTGCCTTAGCGGACAGCAGATTCGGAGCTTTCGCGAACAATGAGCGCTGGAGGGATCAGAAATGGCTCAATGGCCTCGCCAGCGATACTCGCCAGGGCGCGCTCCACCAACATGCGCCCGCCAAGACGGATATTTTGGTCAATGGTTGTGAGCGGCGGATTGTAAAGCTCGGCAGAAGAGATATTGTCGAAACCGACAACTGCGATATCGCCCGGGATGCTCACTCCGGCCTTGGCGAGATTAGAGATAACATTCATCGCCAGCGCATCGCCGCTTACGAATACGCCATCAATTTTCGCTTCGGATTCCAGTGCCCGCAATTGATCACAGCTTACGTGTGCGGTCGTTGAATCCCAGGCAGCAGCGAAGACAAACTCTTCTTTGATTTCGACGTTGTTGTCTCTCAGAGCCTGTTTATATCCTTTCAGGCGTTGCCGTCCTTCAGGGTGCGTCGCCTCACCGAAGTAGGCGATCTGACGACGACCTGTTTCGAACAGATGCTGTGTAGCCAGCCTGCCGCCCTCAAAATTATCTGTGCCAACAGTGCAATATTTTTCGCCTTCGATCTGCGCACCCCATACCACCACGTTTTTGTGCGCCATTGTCAATTCTCGTAGTTTTATCGTTTCCGTGCCTTGATCGA
>CAZDEW010000193.1:653-1788 GCA_964504585.1 uncultured Pseudomonadales bacterium
GCCCGGCCGTTCACGAGCGAATTGTGCCCCCAATTGTCAGCCCAGGGTGGCTTGGTGGAGAGTAGTACCTCGTATCCTTTCTCATTAAGAGAATCAGCAATTACACCGATCATCTCCAGTAAAAATGGATCGCTCATCAAGCGCATACTGTCTTGCCATACAGGCGCCACTACATCAACAATCCTGGTCTCCCGCTTGCGCAAGTCTCTGGCATTACGATTTACAGAATAGTTGGAAAGTCGGGCGACTTCCGATACGCGTTGGCGTGTCGCCTCTGCAACAAGATTGCTACCGGAAAGAGCGCGAGATGCTGTCGACTCGGAAACACCCGCAAGTTTGGCTATTTCCGCGAGTTTTTTTGCTCTGATTTTTTTCATGGAATTACGAAACCTGGCGCCACCCACAACGCCAGCAAAAAAAACTGGATCTCACTAGCGGTTTTTCCCGGGTACGTAATCGAGGCCCCATTCTTCCATCGCCAGTAATACTATTTGCCGACTCGCCCCGAACCTTGTCAGGGCACATATGACCATACTCGCGGCTTTAACTCTAGGGGAATGGAATTGAACTTACTCCAAGCGACACTTAGCGGCTTTGTCGTGTGTTCCGTCCCAATATTTGCATTGGTTCAAGTCGCTCGACGATGCCAAACAGATGGTCAGCGGATGGCAGCTGCACCATAACCAGGAACGACCTCATGACTCACTCGAGTGCTTTTCTCCGAGCCGACAGGACAGTCTCGATATGGGTCAACGCATCGTGGTCGCTGTCATACCGGTTCGACGCCATGTCGCCCAGACCCTGGCCCGGTTTTTCTGGTAATCGCAGCGGGGTTTGGCTCACTACTAGCAAATTCCTGATAAAAATCGTTTAGAGGGTTTTAGGCGCAACAATCGATTGCAAAACAGTATGCAATCGATTGTAAAAAGGCTTGCAATCGATTGCAAAGCGCTGTAGCTTAACTTCACGGACTTTAAGCATAGGGGTCTGAGTCCGTCAAACGCATCTCAAATCAAAAATTGGAGGGGGAAATGAACGACTTTCAATCACATTCCTGTCGCGAGCGGTCAAAGCTCAAACGACTCATCAGTTCTTTACTGGCTTCATCAGTTGCCCTCATTCTGGTATCGCCACC
>CAZDEW010000194.1:0-1756 GCA_964504585.1 uncultured Pseudomonadales bacterium
ACCGCGTTGTTGATCATCGGTCATGGTCGCTTTGAGCGGGATGAGTTTGCTGCAGCAGAAACTGCCTACCATGAACTCCTGACCATGGACTTGGAGCCGGATGCGGCACAACGGGTGAATGAACGTCTGCTCGCCGCTGTGTACAAACAAGGCGAAGCCGCTGAAGCAGCGGGTGAAGTAGATGTAGCAGTGCAGCACTTCCTGCGCGTGGCGCAGCTGGACGCAACCTCACCGCTGGCGGCACAAGGGCATTTTGATGCGGTGGCGGTGCTGGAAAGTGCACAACGGATTCCACAAGCGGCCGCCTTGTTGTCTGAGTTTCGATCGCTCTACGCAGGACATGCGCTGACCGCAGGTATCGATCTGCGTCTGGCGGGCATGTACGAGTTGACCGGCGACCTGGCTGCGGCGGCAGCGGAATATACAACCCTGTCACGCACCGCCGAAGATGCAGAAACCCGGCGCGGTGCAAAATATCGAACCGCTGAAATCTATCTTGAGTTGGATGATGTGCCGGCGGCCATCGAACACTTCCGCGATTATGCGCATACCTACAAACAGCCCGCGGACATTCGCCTGGAAGCCATGCACCACATGGATGAGCTTTATCAACGCACTGGCGAGGAAGACAAGCGGCGCTTCTGGCTACGTAAAAAGATTGAGCTGCACCGTGACCTCGGCGGTGACGCAACCGAACGCTCGACCTACTTAGCCGCCAGCGCTCAGTTCATATTTGCGGCTGATGAAAAGGTACGCTTTCAATCCCTGCGCCTGACGCACCCATTGAAGCGCAGCCTGAAGAAGAAACAGAAGGCGCTGAAGAAAACGCTTAAGGCCTACGAACTTGCTGCCGGTTACAAAGTGGCTGAGTTTGCCACCGCCAGCACTTTCGAAATTGCCGACCTCTACCGTCAATTGTCCAAATCGATCATGGATTCGGATCGACCGAAGAATCTGAATGAGCTGGAAATGGCGCAGTACGACATTCTGCTGGAAGAGCAGGCGTACCCCTTTGAAGAACAGGCGATTTCGCTGCATGAGATCAATCAACAGAAAGCCTGGGATGGGATCTACGATGATTGGGTGCAGAAGTCATTTGCAGAGTTGGCGGAACTGATGCCCGGACGATTTAACAAACCAGAGCAAGAGGTTGTGTATGCCGATGCAATTCATTAGCCGGCGCGCAAGCCTGCCGGCGCTGGCCAGCCTGCTGCTGGTGTTGGGTGGTTGTTCGAGTGTGCCGTTTATCTCCACCGGGCCAACAAAATCTGAGGTAGTGCCCGCGGGTGATGAGCTGGCGAGGAATGAAATCGAATCGGTCTCCAAAATCTCGTCAGAGAACTCGGCAAGGACCCCGGCTGGCGTCGCACCTCCAGCGGTATCGGGTACGCCTACGCCACCGGTCAAACCGGCCAACGCGGATGCCTTTGCAACGGCGGTGGCGCTGATTCGTGGTGAGCAGTGGCAATCGGCCCGGAAGGTCTTGTTGACCATCACGGCCAGTCAGCCGGAACTGGCAGGTCCCTGGGTGAATCTGGGCCTGGTGCACGCGCGGTTGGGTGATCAGGACGCTGCAGATGAAGCCTGGACTATGGCGCTGGCCGCCAACCCCAAGAACTGTGTGGTGTTAAACCATATGGGGGTTGCTGCACGACGTGCGGGACGCTTTGAACAGGCGGAAAAGTATTATCAACAATGTCTCGAACATGCTCCGGAATTTTCTCCGGCACGTCTCAATCTGGGCATTCTCTCCGCG
>CAZDEW010000195.1:0-1714 GCA_964504585.1 uncultured Pseudomonadales bacterium
TGGCTTGACCCGTTTGCATATAGCGCAGAGCGTAAGCTCGATCAGCGCATGCTGGCGGAATTCGAGCGCTGGCTGGACGAAGCATTGGCGCAGCTTTCTTGTCAAAATCTCCCATCTGCTGTGGCTTTGGCTAAACTACCCGGAGAGGTCCGTGGTTATGGTCATGTGCGGCATGCTGCTTATGCTCGCATGCAAACTCGGTGGCAGGAGCTTCAGCAAGAGTTTGAACGTCCGCCGCAACGAGTTAAGATTTTCGACCCCACCGCAGCGGCTGCGTAAAGCGCTGCGATAAGGGTCTGAAGTGCCTTCAGAACGGGCTTAGGGCGGGATTTTGTGTATAATCCCGCGCCGACTCAACACCCAGTTAAATTCAGACAGGCAGTTAAACATGCGTCGACCGTTTCAAATCAATATTCCCAAGCAAGGTGTGCTGGCAGGTCTCGCAGCCTTATTTTTGGCATTTGCAGCACAGGCTGTTCCGCCGGGTACCGCCGACGAAATCGCGGAGCGTTTAAAGCCCTTTGGTAACGTATGTCGTACCGGTGACGACTGTGGCGCGGCAACGGCGGCAGTTGCGACCGGCCCACTCAGTGGGGAAGAAGTCTACAATCAGTTTTGTTTCGCTTGTCATAACAGTGGTGTGAGCAATGCACCGATTCTCGGTGATGTGGCAGGATGGGCGCCGCGTATTGACAAAGGGATGGACGCGTTGATGGCCAGCACGTTGAATGGGATCAATGCCATGCCGGCGAAAGGAACCTGCATGAACTGTTCTGATGACGAGCTTGCAGATGCCGTCGATTATATGTTGGAACAGTCCCGCTAGATAACTACGCTGCGGGTGTCATGCCACCATGACACCCGCTTCCCAATCGAGCTGTCGATAAGACAAAGCCTCGCTCAAGTCATCGCCGCTGATCACATCACGCCCTTCGAAGTCAGCTACGCTCCGCGCCATACGCCATATCTTGTGCAGGCTGCGCACCGATATCTGCTGTTGATCCATACTTTGCAGCAGCTGCTCTGCAACCGCCTCAAGTCTTGCCTCACCCGCTTCATGAGCCTGATTAATCTCAAACTCCAGGGCCTTACCCTGCAGGTCTCGATTCAGACATCCTTGTCGTTGGTGCTGCTGATCACGGCTGCGCGCTATAGCCGGCCGTGGATCGGCTTCAATCGGGGCTTGCTCTGAGAGTCTGGTGATTAGCTTTGCGGGCAATGTAGGCACCATGATCTGTAAATCGATTCGATCCAATAGCGGGCCTGATAGACGATTCTGATAGGTGCGAACTTGCTGGGGTGTGCAGCGGCAGGCGTCTTCTCTACATACCCGGCCCGCGGGGCAGGGATTCATCGCCACAATGAGTTGAAACTGGCAGGGAAACCGAATCTGATAGTCGGCTCTGGCAATCAGCGCTTCACCCCGCTCAAGTGGCTCGCGCAACAGGTTGAGCACCGTTGGCTTGAAGTGGGGCGCTTCGTCCAGAAAAAGGATCCCGTGATGCGCCAGACTGGCCTCGCCTGGTAATGCATTGCGGCCGCCACCGAGTAGTGCCCCGCTGCTGGCGGAATGGTGTGGATCGCGGAAGGGTGGCCGCAGAAAGTCTCGGCGTACCTGGCCGGCTACCGAGTAGATCGCAGCGACCTCCAGCGCTTGGGCTGCTTCCAACGGCGGCATCAGGTTAGCGGCACTGCGTGCAAGCATGGTCTTGCC
>CAZDEW010000196.1:0-1610 GCA_964504585.1 uncultured Pseudomonadales bacterium
GCCCGCATCGAGAGGAGCCGGCGATCTCCCGTTGTGTTTGCTGATATGCTGCCTGATGTCCAGATTCAGCACGGCGAAGTTGACGATATTGTGGTTGTTGATCATGCCCTCTCTTTGTCCGAAACATTGCAAGATATGGGGCGCGATGCAACTGAATTGGAGCTCCATCTCTATCCAAATGCCGGCCACTCGCCATTGGAAATGGTGGGTAGTTTTCAGCGATTTGTTGATTTTGTTAGCAGACTGATCGAAATGCCCACCTGAGCCTTTCAATGCGTGACCGGGTAGCTTGAAAGTTTACTGCTGGTCTTCGTCGAAGTACAGATTTACGTTGCTAACATTGGGCGAGCTGCTTAATTCCTGTGTTAGCTTTTCGCTTTGACTCCGATTTCGCAGATTTACGAAATACGTAAGATCGAGCACTTCGCCGTCGCGCGATGAACGCACATTCACGAGTTTGTGCGTCTTACAGTGCTTTTTGAGGATGTCTAGGTGGGATTCTGATAAACCAGCTCCTCCGTTTACGCCATTGTTGTTTGGGTCCGCATAAGTCATTTGCAGCAAATATGCCTTTCGGTTTATAGCTGCATAGTTGGTGTTGGATGTGATGAAAATGACGAGCCCAATAATAACCGTGCTGCCAATGGCCAGTGTATACATCCCCACGCCGGCTGCAAGTCCTACGGCGAGAGAGAAGAAAATAAATACAATATCCTGCGTATCCTTGACCGCTGTTCTAAACCGAATGATGGACATGGCCCCAACAAGGCCAAAAGCGCGCGCGAGATTATTCCCAATGACGATGATAATGACCGCTGCGATCATGGTGAGGTAGATCATCGAGCGGACAAACGTAGGCGAATAATTTGAACCTTTATAAGTCAGCCGGTAAATCACCGTAATCAACAAACCGCACAAAAAGGCAACCCCTAATCCCGTCAGCACCTGTAATAAGGTGACTTCAGGAGAAATAACGCCTTGAAAATCGGTTAACATGGCTCTCCAAAATCCTCAGGGTAGATTTTTTAGGTGGTTATTCGGTGCGAGTTGATGTTTCTTGCCTGTTGCCCAGAACGCGAGCACTCAGGGACAATAACAATTCCTGACCACGTAAGCCAGTGCTTTTCTCCAGGCTCATGCAATATTTAGACAAGGCTTGTTTTTGTAAGCCCATATTCGACAGAATGGGTGTCAGCCATGCTGGAAATTGATGGTTATACTTAATTTCGAGGATAAATTGATCCTTTAGCACAAATTGCATGTCTGATTCATCGTATAGCAGGCTGGTCTCATTGCAAAGGTTGGTTCTGAGGTTCTTGTCGAAGGTGATCCTTAGTCCCGGATTGATTTTGCCCTCGTATGCTTCCCGCTCATAAACAACAAGGTTGATGCACTGGAGGTTGTCCTTGAGGAGGTAGTACATAAATTTGTTGGCTGCTACGAGTGTTTTCTCGTTACCTCCCAACAGCTCTGCAAAATTTCCTTTTGGCGTATGCTCGATAAGTTTGTGGAGCCGGCTGTAAGGAAGAGGGGCTCTAACCTTCTCGATTCTGGATTCTTCTTTCCTTTTAATCTCTAGAAAGACATTCGGATTATCTGAAGGCTTGTTA
>CAZDEW010000197.1:0-1601 GCA_964504585.1 uncultured Pseudomonadales bacterium
TCGTATGGTTTTATCGTATTGCTCGCTCTAATTTCATCAGAAGTTTTGGTCGGTATTGGCTTTGCGGCAATATCTTCTTAACAATTTCAGACTCGAACAGTAGGGTGACTAGCGTGTGGACATTTTACGTCACTCGAACAGCTCCGACCTTTCAGGTCTGCCTATGCTCAGGGTAAATGACATCGACGTGGAGTACGACGAAGACCTTTTTGAGCTGTCTCCACTTGTCGTGAGAAAAACAAGGGATTATGGCGAGAACGATTCCTTTGTCTTTTATCCCGAGCTGCAGTTCCAGGTTAAGAACGTATCCGGAACCCAGGTCAACGAGCTCAAGGCAGAGGCGACTTACTTCGATATACAAGGAAAGTTCGTGGGCGTAGATAGCGATATTCGCTTAGAGGCGATACCGCGAGACCATACGGAAACATTCTCTTTGTTTATTGATGCGCCTGAGCGGACACATCGAGCGACGTTATCGATTACTGGCAAACGGTTTGGGCTCATGGAAAGCGTTATTCTGCCTTACGGTTTGCTTGCACTCGTGACCGTGCTAATTTTGGCGTGTTGGCTCTAGAAAGCGAGCCAGTGAGTAAATGATAACGAAGGGTCTCGGTCGACACCCGACCCGCACTATTGTGGAAGTTCCTATGAAAGCGATACTAACTATTCTGCTTTTGCTTGCGCCACTCGCATACGCTGACACCGCAACTGACATCGAGCAGGCAATACTGAACAACCTGGCTCATACACAGAATGAAGATATCGCAGCGACAATGAGTGATATCCATACTCAGTCACCGGCCTATTTGGCCACACAGCAGACACTACAGCAGCTTTTTCCGGCCTATGAACTGAAGTATGAACTCTTGAATTACGAGTTTGTTGGTGAAGACGATGAGTACGCCTACGCGAAAGTAAAGCAGATCACTAAGAAGGTGAGCGGGCCCGCTTTTCAGGACAATGAACTCGAAATACTTATGGTTTTCAAGCGAGAGAACGGTTCTTGGAAGCTCTGGACACAAGCTAACCTTTCATATCGATATCTGTAACGCTGCATTAAGCATGATCAAGGTAGGTGAGGAACTGGGAGGTGTCAGCGTCTGGCACCGGCGGAATAGCCACACTTGAAGCGTTTCCACAAAATACTTGGCATCGTGATGCTGGTGCCCCTCTTGTTCTGGGCCGCGACCGGCGCGGTCTTCCTGATCAAGCCGGGCTATGACCTCGCGTATGAGCAACTCTCCCCGAAGCTATATCCGATAGAGGAGTCCTCCCGTCTTCAGGGAGAGAATCAGTGGTCCGAGATTCGCATGTTGAGGACAATTCTGGGAAACCATCTTCTGGTTTTCGACGGCAAGCAATGGAAGCAATTGGACCCGGCGACGCTTGAAGTGCGGCAGCGTCCAACGACAGATGAGGTGCTGGCGTTGGTGGCGGATGCATTACAGGGTCGCTCCAACCGTTATGGCATGATCACACGAGTAGAAGACACGACCGCATACACTGACACCGGCGTGACGATAACCCTCGATTGGGGAACGCTCTCGTTGCGGCAGGAGGGTCCGGATACTGCATTGATTAATCTGCTTTACAAGGTGCAC
>CAZDEW010000198.1:0-1580 GCA_964504585.1 uncultured Pseudomonadales bacterium
TTTGAGCAAAGCTTTCTGGAGCGAGCAGGAATAGCCTCCACCTTCGTGGGACATCCCGTTGCCGATCATCTACAGCAACTGACGGATAAGACGGCTGGTCTTGCGCAGTATCCCACAAGCGGATCTGGTGACAGCGCTGGCAGCAGAATTTGCCTGATGCCGGGCAGCAGGGTGTCTGAACTCGATAGACTGCTCGAGACCTTTCTCCAAGCTGCGCTCATTTGCAAGCGCGAGGTCCCCGATCTGGCATTCGAGATTCCCGCTGCCAATCACACGATTCTTGAGCTTATCCGGTCTGTACTCAGCAGGCCTGAGTACGCGGAATTGAAGACGGTGACGACGCTGAGTAGCGAAAGTGCCCACACCGTCATGCAGCGTAGTGATATCATTCTACTTGCATCAGGGACCGCTAGTCTCGAGGCGGGACTTCTCGCGAAACCCATGGTCGTTGCCTACCGCTTGAGTCCCGTGACGCACGCAGTTGCCCGCAGACTTGTCAAAGTTGACCATATTTCGCTGCCAAACCTGCTGCTTGGTGAACGAGTCGTTCCCGAATATGTGCAGAGTGAAGCCTCGCCTCAAGCTTTGGCGAATGCACTGAAAAGGATGGTCGAAAGTCCGGATGAGACGGCGGAGCTGGTAGGGAAACTGCGAGCGCTTATGCCAATGCTTGCGCTTGGTGCTGATGAAAAGGCAGCGGAGACTGTTCTGACACTCTGCGGTGAAAACTTAAAGCGACGAGAGGATGGCGCTAACGTTTGACGCCAAAGCCCTACTGATAAATTGCCGACCGAGCGCTGAGCTACGTGCGAAGCAGGCAACGATGGGCAGGCTCGGAAGCGCCTCAATCTATTCGAACCCCGGTGCTGTCGTTGCTAACCCCGTAACTATCAGGTTTGTAAGAAATCCGTTATGACAAGCAGAGTCAAGAGCCAAGACGATCACGCGAGCTTAAACAAAAGCTTGCGCGATCTCGATGGGCTACTTGTCGCCGGGGTGGACGAAGTGGGGAGAGGCCCGCTTGCGGGCGATGTTGTTGCAGCAGCAGTTGTCTTGCCTCGGCACTATCAAATCCCCGGTATCGCCGATTCTAAAAAATTAACTGCAGTCAGGCGTGAAGCATTGTTTGATGAGATTGACGAGCAGGCCCTGGCGGTGGGCGTTGGGCGTGCCTCGGTTGAGGAGATCGATACGATCAACATCCTTCAAGCCTCACTACTCGCGATGCAGCGCGCTGTGAGCGCGTTGAAGGTAGAGCCTGAGCACATACTCGTTGATGGTAACCGGTTGCCGCAATGGAATTTTGCTTCAACAGCCGTCATCGGAGGTGATGCCCTGGTGCCTGCAATTAGTGCCGCTTCGATTGTCGCAAAGGTCACCAGAGATCGAGAGATGGAACAGTTGGGTGAGCAGCACCCTGAATACGGATTTGAAAAGCACAAGGGCTACGGCACACAGCAACATAGAAACGCGATTGAGCAGTATGGCCCCACATCCATTCACCGCCACAGCTTTGCCCCCATTCGCAAACCACTACTCTAGATCCATCTCTGCCAAATTCCAGAAGGGGGAAACCTGTG
>CAZDEW010000199.1:0-1562 GCA_964504585.1 uncultured Pseudomonadales bacterium
GTCCATCTCGACAACATTGCCAATGTTGTTTTCCTGCAACAGCGGGCCATTGCCGAGACCGGCATAGATCCTGGGCTGGTCCCGATCGGACAGTCTTTGCAGCGTCCGAATGTCGAGGTGGTCGTAGTGGTCGTGGCTGATCAGTACCGCGTCGATAGGCGGCAAGTCGTCAAATTTGATGGCCGGCTCAATCACGCGTTCCGGTCCGGCCCAGCGAAAGGGTGAGGCGCGATTGCTATAGTGTGGATCGGTCAGGATATTGAGGCCGTTCATTTGGATCAGCACACTGGAGTGATTGATGACCATCACCCGCAGCGGCTCCGAACGATCTTCCACGGGCTTGTAGAACGTCTGCTGCGAGGCCTTTTTCCAGCGCTCTCGGTAAAAGAAGGCCTTGAATTGCCAGCTCAGGACGTCGCCAAAGTGCTTGTCTTCAAAGGGTTCGATGTTTTGGAACCGTTCCCCGTCGAAAGGCGCGACGATTTCCCCTGGCTCCTTGCTGACTTTGCTCGCGGCGGATACCTCCGTGTGGATAACTATTAATAGGGCGAGCGGTAGTGCAATGAAGCGTGAAGTCATTAGTTGTTCCCTCTGCAAAAGATCCGCCGTGTTGGTTGCTCGCTGTAGCGCGGGTCCGGTATGGTTGGGCCAAGATTGACCAGCTATGAGTGGGTTATGAAAACCATCGTATCAGCGCTTTCCATCTTCATGTTGTCGGTGGTGCTTCCAGTGTTCCCGGCACAAGCGCAGCAGGATGATAGCGTGGTCGTGCGTCTGTCCGATCCCGTTGTCCAGTCAGCTACTACGGAGACATTTGGGGAGCGGATCGATTGGACTCTTCCGCGACGCTCGCTGGCGCAACTGCTGAGCGAGCCGCAGACGCAGCTGGGCAAGCCATTTCTCCTCGAGACTGAGATCGTGCAGGTATGCCAGAAGAAGGGCTGTTTCTTCATCGCCCGAGACGGCGCCAGCAGTGTCCGTGTCGCCTTTCGCGACTACGGTTTTTTCGTGCCTACCGACAGTGGAGGGAAAACGGTCACGCTCGCCGGCGAGTTGGTTGCCAGGCAGATGAGCGAGGAGGAGGCGGGACATTACCGCGCCGACCTGGGCGGTGAAGGCGAAATCGCTTCCGGTCGTGTCTTTGAGATAGTGGCAAATAGCGTTCAGATACCCAGGACCCCTTAGACTCAATCCCACTGAACGTTTTGTGGGATGTTGAACCCTTCGCCGGGCGTCCAGGGTGCATTTTTCATGACATGCATGAAATGATTCATGTCACACTGATCCTCGACCCAGTCGAACTTGCCGTCGCCGGCGTACTTCATCATGTAGACACCCGAGATCTCGTGGTGTGACCCATCGGGTTTTTTGGGCGCAGACAGCACCATGCTGTATTTCTTGATGACATACTCCTCCCCGACGACATACCACTGCATCGGAAAATCCCAGTCATCGAGCCCCGCCATGCTGTCGCGCAGGAAAGTCTCTACCGCTGCGACGCCATGGAAACGCCCCCAGCCCGGATCGGTGTAGTCTACGTCTTCGGTGAAGTAGTCGGCCAG
>CAZDEW010000200.1:0-1541 GCA_964504585.1 uncultured Pseudomonadales bacterium
CGCTCGGCAAACAGCTGTTTAACAGCGTAGATGGCCGCTTTGGCATTGAGGGTATCAAAAACGGTCTCAATCAGCACAATGTCGACATCGCCTGCGACCAGCGCTTCGGTCGCTTCGCGATAGTCGCTAACCAGATCGTCGAACTCGATGTTGCGCGCTGCGGGGTCGTTAACATCGGGGGAGATCGACGCCGTGCGCGGCGTCGGTCCCAATACGCCAGCGACAAAGCGCGGCCGCGCCGGGTTCGCCGCAGTGTATTCATCGGCAACTTCGCGGGCCAGCCTGGCACCGGCCAGATTGATGTCGGCGGCGACCGATTCCAGCGTGTAGTCGCCCTGAGCGACGCGAGTACCATTAAAGGTATTGGTTTCTAGGATATCGGCACCGGCGTCCAGATATGCTCGGTGGATTTCGCGAATAATCTCCGGTTGCGTCAGGCACAGCAGGTCGTTATTGCCTTTCAGGTCCTTATCGAAATCGGCAAAGCGTTCACCGCGGTAGTCGGCTTCCTCGAGCTGATAGCCCTGGATCATCGAGCCCATAGCACCGTCGATTACCAGAATGCGGTCATCGAGGGCCTGGCGCAATTGTGTCAGGCGTACCTGTAGGGCAGTGTTAGCGGCTGCCGCCGGAGAGTCCGTCATGGGGTATTTACTTGCCTTGTCTAAAAGTCAATCGTTATCGTCAATCTAGTGCATGCGGGCGCGCTGCCGAGGATGGTGCATGCAAGGGCAGGGCATTGAATCTTGCGCCATTTGACCCTGGCAATGCGAAACCGCCCGTCAGTTTAGCAAAAATTGGCTCCGCTTCGCAGCGGTGAAAGTGTGCTTTATTGGCCCTAGAGCGCTTGCCTGGCGAGCTTTCCGGTGCGGCTTTTCTCGCACTGCTATGCGGTTTGGATTAAAATACGGCTCAGAGCGCAGATCAATCCCAAACCGCTATGGGGATCTTTGCGTATTTGTATCTGTCTATCTATTTGGCATTGCAGATACGGGGCCACCGCTTTTAGTTCCGCTTTCATTTCCCGACGAGGTTGTTTATGACAGACGCCCCCCAAACGCCGACTGAAACAGAGGAAGCGTTTATTGAAATCGATTTATCCGATTCGGCGCAGGAATATCTGAAGGGTCTGCTGGAAAAGCAGGAAGACGATGTTGTCGGTATCCGGATATTCATCAATGATCCGGGTACGCCCAGAGCCGAAACCTGCATCGCCTATGCGCGTCAGGACGATATTGGCGAAGAAAATATCGTGCGTGAATACGCCGGGTTCACTGCCTATTTTGACGAAAAAAGCTGGTCTTACCTGGAAGAAGCCAAGGTTGACTACGCCGCTGATCGCATGGGTGGTCAGCTGACGATCAAGGCGCCAAATTCCAAAATGCCCAAAGTAAGCGACGACAGCCCGTTGGAAGATCGCATTAACTATTTGCTCTACACCGAGGTGAATCCGTCGCTTGCCGCTCATGGCGGTGAAGTGTCGCTAATGCAGGTGGATGACGAGAATTACGCTGTGTTGCGTTTTGGCGGTGGTTGCCAGG
>CAZDEW010000201.1:0-1528 GCA_964504585.1 uncultured Pseudomonadales bacterium
GTTGGGTGACACCGGTTCGCCATTTCATGCGCACGGCGACCGAAGACTTTGAGCTGCGCGGAAAAACCATTCGTGCCGGCGAGTCGGCGATTCTCTGGTACCCGTCTGCGAATCGCGATGAAGAAATATTTTCTTCTCCATTCGAATTTCGTGTTGACCGTAAGGATGCAAAGCAATTGGCATTCGGGTTTGGTGCCCATGTATGCCTGGGGCAGCATCTGGCGCGAATGGAAATTACCGCCCTTTACCGGGAACTGTTACGTCGTGTTAATTCCATCGAGCTGGCTGGTGAGCCACGCTACACCCATTCAACCTTTGTTGGTGGCCTGAAATCGCTGCCGATTCGGTACCGCATGAAGTAACTTCTGTTCCGGCAACTCCAGGGTGAGGTCGCTGACGCTGATCACGAGTCGTGATTAGTCTTCGGTCACAAGTATTCTTTTAACAGCTTCACAAAACTGTAAACGTTTTGACCTGCTTGTCAGTCACCCTGTCATAGTTGTCTTGATATAACTATATAAGCAG
The DNA here is from genome assembly GCA_964504585.1 of uncultured Pseudomonadales bacterium. Classification (GTDB taxonomy): domain Bacteria; phylum Pseudomonadota; class Gammaproteobacteria; order Pseudomonadales; family UBA7434; genus UBA7434. The sequence goes on from CAZDEW010000201.1 coordinate 526, forward strand.
AAGTGATCCCTGCAGGGATCATGCATTTTCTCGTCTATGAAGCTGTTACTAATCGAAGATGACATGGCAGATGCCCGCTTTTTGCGGCGTTGCATAGCCCGGGGTAATCAGGGCGGTCGCAGTGTGCTGCCTGAGGATCAAGCGATTGCTGAAATTGAGCATGTCACGACCATGGCAGAAGCGCTGCGTGTTTTAACCCATGAGGTGTTTGATGCCGTGCTGCTGGATCTGCACTTGCCGGACTGCTCAGGTGCCGACAGTGTGCGTAGCATTCTGGGTGTTTGCGCCGAAATGCCGATTGTTGTGCTCAGCGGCGAGGATGACGAGGACGTAGCCATACGCAGCCTCAAGGAAGGTGTGCAAGACTACCTTGTGAAATGGGAGGGCGATGGTAAGAGCTTTCTGCGGAGCGTGCGATATGCCATTGAGCGCAAACGGACTGAATTGAGCCTCGCGTTTCTGGCCAACCACGACTCGCTAACCGGAATGTACAGTCGCAGTTATTTTCTGGATTTCCTGGACAGCGCCCAGAGCCGAGCGCAGCGCTCGGGGACTATGTTGGGATTGTTGGTCGTTGACCTCGACCGCTTCAAAAGCGTTAACGATATGGTCGGCAGCCAGGTTGGCGATGAAGTCCTGAAAATTACTGCGCAGAGAATCGAAAAAATAGTCCGCAAGGGCGATGTTGCTGCGCGGCTCGCGGGCGATGAGTTCGCCATTCTGCTGGAACAACGATTCCTTCTTATGTGGCTCGTCCTCCGGTTGAGGCTGTGTCGCGGAAGAGTCTTGCAGCGTTGCGCCAACCTTTTGAGATCGATGGCCGCAATATAGTGCTGTCCGCTAGTATCGGGGTAACCGTGTTTCCGGCAGACCGCAATCAGCCAGACGTTATGCTGCAGAACGCGGCGATTGCCATGCATCAGGCAAAGGCATCCGGGCGCAATAGATTTCAACTTTTCACACAGGAAATGCACCAGACTATAGTTTCGCGGCATGAGGTGCG
>CAZDEW010000202.1:0-1522 GCA_964504585.1 uncultured Pseudomonadales bacterium
GGCTGTGTCAGCACGATGTGTTACGGGCAGAATTGCGGGTAGTCCTATGTTTTCGAACCCGTCCAGTTAAGGGCGTTGAGTGTGCTGGGGTGCAACCTGAATCGGCTTATGCATTTAGATGGGCGGCTCTCCAAATTAGCTCAGATCAAAAATTTTTATGTGTCGATCCAAAAGGTTTCGTTTGTAAAAAAGCGATGAAGAATAGATATCGGTGTTGGGACGAGTGCAGGTCTTTGATTGCACTACTTTGGGAAATTGCCTCATCGCCTCAACCATGTGGCTCCCAAGGAGCGTTAACAACTCGCGCTCGTTCTATTGGCGGTTTGAATGCGACACCGCAATCGAATGCGGTGTTTCCGAAATAGCTCGCGAACGGGCCGCAAACCAATAGTTTCTCAAAGATCTCGCATAAGCATGTGAGCTACCGACAGGAGATTGATCCAATGCTGGATCTGAAATCAATGATGCCGTGGGGGGCATCGACAAGAAGCGGCGACGTCGCGCAAAACGACAACTTGCAGCCTGATCCCGTAACGCTCTTTCGTCGCGATATGGATTATGCATTCGATCAGCTGATGACAAACTGGGCTGGTAGTCCTATTCGGTTTTCACCTTCTCGTGGAACTCCGTCAGCTCTGGCGCTACCAGCGTTGGACGTTGACGATGGGGAAGAAGCCTTGACCATTAGTGTTGAACTACCTGGTGTAGACGAAACAGACGTCGCGTTGACCGTTGTCGGGGATGTTCTGACAATTAGTGGTAAAAAGCCCCATTTATTGAGTAAGGATGGCGGTCGGTTGCACTACGCCGAGCGGCGATACGGTGCTTTCACTCGCCAGCTACGATTACCTTTTCCAGCGGGCAATCAAGATATCAAAGCCAATTTTGACAAGGGCGTTTTGACAATCACAGTCGCCAAGCCCGCTGAGGCGCAGGCTTCGACACGCCAAATTCCAATTGCGGTTTAGCCAGCGAGTTTTTTGGCTTTTCTTGCAACTCTTGTTGAACTTAGCCATTCGAAATCAGGAAGCATGACTATGCAGCTAAGCGATGTACAAAGACACCGCGTCATCTACAAGTTCTTGCCTGCACTTCGCGGTCATTGGCTGGAAGGGGACAGCCTGGACGGATTCTACGAAGATGCAACCCGCCGGGCTTTGAAGCGTGGCTGGACGGCGGATGATCTTGAGCATGCTGCCCGATCTGGTAAGTGGAGCAAGCGATAGAATAATGGCGGGTCAAATCACTAGTCGCTGTTAGAGCAGTATCCGTGATTTGGTGGCGTTAGGGCTCAACGCGATCATGAAGCTCGATCGACACATTTTGAGTTTGCAAGCCGACGAGAATGTTGGCTTTGCGGACAAAGCGTCGTTGGTGCTCTGCAGCGTTCGAATTGATTACGAAGTTCGCTTTCGAGATTAGAGCCTGTTGAAACGATCCGAGCATTCTGCACCGGCTCAGGTCTCTTGTTGACCCTGGTTGTGTCAAAACGCGAATGCTGATTCAGTTCTTCCGCAGCTTT
>CAZDEW010000203.1:0-1505 GCA_964504585.1 uncultured Pseudomonadales bacterium
AACCCGTCGATCTCGCCCGGTTCGGGCATCCAGGTCTTATAGCCGCCAGTGCTTCTGGACTGAAGCGCAGCTTTCGGTCCGCCTGGTTTTCGCGCAGAATTTTTTCCGCGATCAGCAAAACATCTGTCCCGCGCTCGCGAAGCGGCGGCAGGGTCAGGTCCACCTCGCTGACACGGTAGTAAAGATCTTCACGGAAGTCCCCAGCACCGATCAGCTCAGTGAGGTTGCGGTGGGTTGCAGAAATCACTCTGACGTCTGCGTCGATCGGGGTATTTGAGCCGACGCGTTCAAACTTTCTTTCCTGTAGGAAACGGAGGATTTTTGCTTGCAAAGCCAGCGGCATATCTCCGATTTCATCCAGAAACAGAGTTCCGCCGTAAGCTGCTTCCACTTTGCCAATCTTGCGGGTGTGTGCGCCGGTAAAGCTGCCTTTTTCGTGCCCGAACAATTCACTTTCGAGTAGGTTCTCAGGAATTGCTGCGCAATTTATAGTGATTAACGGGTGATCTTTGCGTTCGCTTAACTCGTGTAAGCTTCTGGCGATAATCTCCTTGCCGGTCCCGGTTTCACCTTGGATAAGCACCGTGATTTCGCTATTTGCAACCCGCCTGACCTGCTCTGCCAGCGTTAGCATGTTGCTGTGCGCGGCGATCAAACCTGGTAAGGGCATGCTGCCGGAATTTGAAGCGCTCAATGTTGAATGAGCGTGTTCGAGTTCAGCCAGATTAAAGGCGCGGGCGACGGCAAATTCCAATGTCGTCGCGTCGATGGGCTTTTGGTAGTAGTCGTAGGCACCTGCCGCAATCGCATGTATAGCCTGCTCGCGTTCTTCCCTGCCCGTGACAACGATAATCTTGCTTGCCGGGTAGTTGCTGCGAATGAAATCGAGCATTGCCTCGCCCTCACTGGTCCCACCTGCATCCGGCGGTAGCCCGAGATCCAGGGTCACAACAGCACAGGGTTGTTGTTCCAGCATCGCTGTGGCTTCTATGCGATCCGAGGCGAGATATACCTTGATGTCATCGTCAAAACACCAACGCATCTGGCTTTGTAAACCGGGATCGTCTTCTATGATGAGTAGGTTTCTCTCCACAAGGTTGTGCTCAATAGAGTCCTGCTATTGATTGGTGACAGGTTGTTTGCTCAAAGGCATGCAAATACGGAAAGTGGTGCCAACGCCTGGCGTACTTTCAACCTGCATGTCTCCCCCTAGTTTACGGATCGTCTCCCGCGCTTGGTAGGCTCCAATGCCCATACCGGTTACACCTTTAGCAGAACGAAATGGTTTAAATAGTTCGTTTGCAATAAATTCTGGACTCATGCCCGGACCACTGTCTGTGACTTCAATGTAAGCAAATTGACTATCTTTGTGGATCAATATTGCTACTCGATCGTTCCGGCCGCTGACTTCCAGAGCGTTTTGTACAACGTGGTTCATGGCGTTGAGCATACTTTCAGCATGGGTATAAAGTGCTACCGTCTGAAAGTCTGCTCAACGCCATGAA